>JANMZS010000083.1:0-10506 GCA_031383535.1 Flavobacterium sp. | reverse complement strand
CGTATATCAGCCTTTGTTTTTGGACAAACCAAATTAGCGACCTAAAAAAAGAACCTTCTTGAAAGGCTTTATTTTAATAATAGCAATAGGAAAATGTGAAGATTTAAAAGGAAAATAGAGGTTATTTCACAGCCTGACGTTATGCCACTTTGAGATGGCTGGAAATTCGTAACCGCTAAATTTTCGGCTTAAAGTAAGCTTGATGCGGAACGGTAATTCCACTAAATTCCAGCTAGCTCAAAATGGCGGTTATGCATCGTTTATTTCTAGTTTTGGTAGTTTGAAAATCCATACTCCAATAACAATTGTTAGAGAATATATTACTACCCAAAATATTTGTTGGAAGCCACGCTCTACAAATCCTTTATCAAAAATATAAAATGTAATCCAAACTGAAAAAAATGAGTAAACACTTAATGTTAGTTTAGTTTTATTTTCATTCAAATTGTTTTTTAGTTGTCGTTGAATTAACCAAAACATTAACATAGCTGGAATTGATAAGACTAATCCATATAGCATCATAATGCCTATTATTGACCAAGAGCCTAATATTTCGCTCCATTTTGCTGAATTAATAATTAAACCTAAAATTAAAAACAGAAGTAAAGGTGAAACTATAACTGTAAAAAGCCAAACTTTGATACTATATTTCATAATGGTTTATTCTTTTACATTTGTTTCCAAAATGTCTTTTGGCGGAATCATTTCATACGGTTTTGCAAAATATTCTTTTTTCTTTTGCAAAGGGTACGTAATCTTCCAAATCGTTTTGATCTCATTTTGGTCAACTTGAAACATTTTAGTTACAATCCACTTTCCATTAAGCCATTCGAGTTTTCTTCCGCTTCCACCACCATTACCAATATAAAATTCTGTTATCTTTTTTTGGTCAATGTAGAATGTCGGATTTGATAATTCAGATAATTGTTCGTTTAAAACATAATTATGCTTTTTAATATCATATAGGTAAACTCGGATTTTATTTTTTATTCCAGTGCCTGATTGTCCATAATAACCGATAACAAAATCTTTTATATTATCATAATTCAAATCAATTAAAGTGTCATAATCGGCAGAAGTAATTTCGCTTTCCGCATTAAATGCTTTTAGTAATTTTTGGCTTTTTAGTTTTAAAGTAGTCTCATCAATTTTTTTTGATTGTGAATTGCAACTTGTAAACATAAATCCTAAACAAATGAAAGTTAATATTCTCATTTCGGTTTTTTTAAATGATGCATAACTAGCTTATAGGTCTGAAAAAATCAGACCTATACAGCCACAATCGGGTCGCTTTGTCTGACAAACGTCGTACTTTATTTCTTTTCAAATATAGTATTTTTCTCTTACAAACTATTAGAAGAGTTTAATTTCGGCAATTCAAAAAATTTGGGATAGTGGTAAAAAAAAGCCTGAATCATTAGACTCAGGCTTTTAAACTATAATTAACTAATTATATGAATTATTTAACTAATAACTTATGCGAAGGCGCAAACTTAGTCAGGTTGATCCCTTCTACCGCCGTTTTATATTCTTCAATTGTTGGCGTTCTACCCAAGATTGTTGACAAAACTACAACTGGTGTCGAAGAAAGCAAAGACTCTCCTTTTTTACCTTCAGTATCCTCAACAACTCTTCCTTGGAAAAGACGCGTAGATGTTGCCATAACGGTATCTCCTTTGGCAGCTTTTTCTTGGTTCCCCATACAAAGGTTACAACCTGGACGCTCTAGATATAACATTTTTTCGTATGAAGTTCGTGCCGCAGCTTTAGGAATAGTATCATCGAATTCGAAACCAGAATATTTTTGTAAAATTTCCCAGTCACCTTCTGCTTTTAATTCATCAACAATATTATAAGTCGGCGGCGCTACAACTAATGGCGCTTTGAACTCTACTTTACCATTTTGCTCATCAATATTCTTAAGCATTTGCGCTAGAATTTTCATATCTCCCTTGTGAACCATACAAGAACCGATAAATCCAAGGTCAACTTTTTTTACTCCTCCATAGAAAGATAATGGTCTAATGGTATCGTGAGTATATCGTTTAGAAACATCAGCATTATTCACATCTGGATCTGCAATCATTGGCTCAGAAATTTCATCCAAATCAATAACAACTTCAGCGTAATATTTAGCGTTAGCATCTGGTCGTAAGGCTGGTTTCTCACCTGAAATAATCTCGGCAATTCTCTTATCGGCAATAGCAATCAATCCTTTCAACACTTGATTTGTGTTGTCCATTCCTTTGTCGATCATAATCTGAATTCTACCCTTTGCTATCTCTAGCGATTCAATCAAAGTATAATCTTCAGAAATACAGATAGAAGCTTTTGCTTTCATTTCTGCAGTCCAGTCCGTAAATGTAAAGGCTTGATCCGCATTCAGCGTTCCAAGATGAACTTCTATAATTCTTCCTTGGAATACATTCTCACCACCAAATGTCTTAAGCATTTGAGATTGTGTAGCGTGTACCACATCACGGAAATCCATGTAGCCTTTCATATCTCCTTTGAAAGTCACTTTTACCGATTCTGGAATTGGCATTGAAGCCTCACCGGTAGCCAAAGCCAAAGCAACAGTTCCAGAGTCAGCACCAAAAGCAACACCTTTAGACATTCTGGTATGAGAATCACCACCAATGATGATTGCCCATTCGTTTACAGTAATATCATTCAATACTTTATGAATTACATCGGTCATTGCATGATAAACCCCTTTCGGGTCACGAGCTGTGATCAATCCGAAGTCGTTCATAAATTTCATCAATCTAGGGATATTTGCCTTCGATTTATTATCCCAAACCGAAGCCGTATGACAACCCGATTGGTAAGCACCATCAACAATTGGTGAAATTACAGTAGCTGCCATAGACTCCAATTCTTGAGAAGTCATCAAACCCGTTGTATCTTGTGAACCAACAATATTTACAGTAACACGAACATCAGAACCAGCGTGTAAAATTTTACCCGGAGTTGTTCCAACTGCATTTTTATTAAATATTTTTTCTACTGCTGTAAGTCCCTGTCCTTCGATAGAAACTTCTTTTGACGGAGCATAAACAGGCACAATATCAATACCTAGAGTCTTAGATGCAAATGTTTGCAGTTTTTTTCCAAATACAATTGCGTAAGAACCTCCCGCTTTTATAAATTCAATTTTCTGAGGCGTGAATGCCTTAGAAATATCTATTAATTCATTATCTCCTTTGTAAAGTTTCTTAGTTTTTGTGTTGATGGTGAGAACTGTACCAGTAGCAACAGAATACACTTCTTCGAGAATAGGATCACCGCTTTCGTTGCGAACTACATTACCATTTTCATCTAATTTTTTCACCCAGTTTTTAAGATCCAAACCTATACCACCTGTAACATCTACAGTAGTAAGGAAAATTGGAGAAATACCGTTTGTTCCAGCAACGATTGGAGCAATATTAATAAATGGAACATAAGGACTGGCTTGTTTTCCACTCCAAAGTGCCACATTGTTCACCCCTGACATTCTGGAGGAACCCACACCCATGGTACCTTTTTCAGCGATTAACATCACGCTCTTATCAGGATTCGCTTCCGCTAATGCTTTGATTTCAACTTGTGCTTCTGGAGAAATTAAGCATTTACCATGCAATTCACGATCAGAACGAGAGTGTGCTTGGTTTCCTGGAGAAAGTAAATCTGTTGAAATATCTCCTTCACCGGCAATAAATGTAACCAACTTAATTTCTTCTGCAATTTCTGGTAATTTAGTAAAGAACTCCGCCTTTGCATAGCTCTCTAATATAGCCGTAGCGATTTCGTTACCACTTTTGAAAGCTGCTTCTAAACGATCTGTATCTGCTTCATAGAGAAAAACTTGTGTCTTTAAAACGGCTGCAGCCTCTTTTGCAATAACAACATCATCACCTAAAGCTAAATCAAGTAAAACCGCTATAGAAGTTCCCCCTTTCATGTGTGATAATAGTTCTAAAGCAAATCCAGGAGAAATTTCGGCCACAACGGATTGACCTAAAACGATTTCCTTTAAAAAGGTAGCTTTAACATTAGCTGCAGGTGTAGTCCCAGGAACTACATTATAAATAAAAAATTTAAGAGAATCTTCTCTATACTCGTTACTCAGATCTTTGATTTGTGCAATAATTTCGCTTAGCAATTCAGCACCATCAATTGGCTTCGGGTTAAGTCCTTGAATTTTCCGTTCTTCGATCTCCTTGATGTAATCGTTATAAGTATTCATAATGATGTCTTTACAATGTTAACAGCAGATTTCCTTGATTATTTTAAAATCAAAAAACCACAATATTAGTTTTATTATTTGTGATGCAAACTTAAGAATTAAAGATGAGAATTTAAAAGAATCAACAGAAGATGATATTTGAAACATCATATTTACAAATAAATGAAATTGAATGCTTTTTATTGAAAAATTCTAAGAATCAGAAAGATTATTTATATAATTACTACTTTAAAAGATAAAATCTCCATATTAACATTATTATTTTTTCCTTTTTTTTATAAATAAAAATACTAAATATGTGATATTGTTTGGGTCAATATAAAAATTATTAGTTTATGACCAAATACAACTGCTTAAATCAACTTATCGATAATCATTTCTTCGGTTATTCCTTCTGCGTCAGCCTTATAATTTTTGATGATTCTGTGTCGCAAAATCCCCGTAGCCACGGCTTGTACATCTTCGATATCGGGAGAAAATTTCCCATTAAAAGCAGCATGCGCTTTGGCTGCTAAAATTAAGTTTTGAGACGCCCTAGGTCCTGCACCCCAATCTAAATAATTTTTTACAAATTCATTTGATAACGGGTTGTTCGGACGCGTTTTACTAACTAAAGTTACCGCATATTCTATAACATTATCGGCAACTGGAATTCTACGAATCAAGTGTTGGAAATCGATAATTTCTTGAGCAGTAAACAAAGGATTTATAGTTTGTTTTTCATCCGAAGTCGTTCTTTTTACTACGCTAACTTCTTCTTCAAAAGACGGATAATCTAACTTTATGGCAAACATAAAACGATCTAATTGCGCTTCTGGCAAAGGATATGTTCCTTCCTGCTCTATTGGATTTTGTGTTGCCAAAACAAAATAAGGCAAATCCAACTTATAATTTTGACCTGCAATCGTTACAGAACGTTCTTGCATGGCTTCGAGTAAGGCAGCTTGCGTCTTTGGTGGCGTTCGGTTGATTTCATCCGCCAAAATAATATTCGAAAAAATAGGCCCTTTAATAAATTTGAAGTGACGGTTTTCGTCTAGAATTTCGCTTCCCAAAATATCCGAAGGCATCAAATCTGGAGTAAATTGTATCCTTTTGAAATCAAGTCCAAGGGCTTGAGCGAGAGTATTTACCATCAGCGTTTTTGCTAATCCCGGAACCCCCACCAAAAGGGCGTGACCTCCAGAAAAAATAGAGAGTAAAATTTGATCTACTACTGCATCTTGACCTACAATTATTTTTGCGATTTCAATTTTTAGCTCATTCCTTTTTTGAACCAAGTTTTGTATTGCTGCTACGTCTGACATTTTGATTTTAGATTTAGGATTTTAGATTTAGGATTTCTGACATCTGTTTTCTGAAATCTATTTTTTGAGCCAATTGTTTGTGAAAGAACAATCTCTATATTCCCCAATAATTTTAATATACGTTTCTTTAATTTTCTCATCAAACCATTTTCCTATGGCTTTAATTTGCTTTTCTTTCAATGCTAATTCTTTGATTTTAATATAATCTTTAGCATAATCAGCTGTGTGTTCATCTATTCTATTGGTTACAGTAAGAATCTTATACTTTTTCTTGCCCGATTGATCTTCATCGATTAGTGGAGCGGTAATTTCTCCTTCTTTCAAATTAGAAACCTGACCGTATAAACTGGGATCCATTTTGGTTAATTCGAAATGAGTATCCTGAGTTTTTGGGTTTATCAAAGCACCGCCATTTGCCCTAGTTTCTTTTTCATCTGAGGTTGTTCTAGCTGCTTCGGCAAAAGTAATTTCTTTATCCATTATCCTTTTTTTAATAAGGGTAATTTTTTCTTTCGCTTCTTTTAACGCAGCATCTGTTATGGCAGGTGTCAATAAAATATGACGCAATTCTATTTCTTGTCCTTTAATTTTTTCTACTAAAATAATATGATACCCAAAATCAGTTTCAAAAGGAGCTGAAATTTCCCCTTCGGCCAAACTAAAAGCAACATCTTTGAACTCTTTTACAAAAGGAGTTTTTCTAGTCATTTTATAAAAACCACCTGTAGCTCTCGACCCTGGATCTTGAGAATACAAAACGGCTTTAGTAGCAAAACTGGAGCCTTCTTGAATCTCTTTCTTGAACTCGTTTAATTTATCAATTACCTTTTGTTTCTCAGCTTCTGAAATTTTTGGAGCAATTATAATTTGAGCTACCTCAAGTTCTACTCCAAAAACTGGTAAATCAGCACTTGGAATTTTTTTGAAGAAATTACGAACTTCTTCGGGTGTGATTTGAACTTCATCAACAATCTTTTTTTGCATTTCAGAGGTTAGCTTTTGCTCTTTCAGAATATCAAAAAAATAAGATCTAAAATCATCTTCTGAATTTTTTTTATAATATTTAACCACTTTATCCATGGAACCAATCTGCTCAACCATATAATTTAAACGCTCTTCCATCATCGATTTCACCTCGCCATCAGTAACTTTCAAACTATCTTGTACCGCTTGGTGTGCATAGAGTTTGTCCTCTAATAATTTTCCTAACATTTGACATCTAGAAATATCTTTTATATTACCTCCTTGACTTGAAATTTCCAAATAGGATTTGTCTATGTCTGAATCTAAAACAATATAATCCCCCACTTTAGCAATTACACCATCGATTTTTTGCTTTTGGTTTGGATTGCTTTTTACTAGAGTTTCTAGTGCAGTTTCTGGAATAATTTCTTGAGCATTGATAACAAAATTTGAAAGTAGTATCGAAAAAATTACAAGTACAATTCTGAATCTTTCAGCCAATGTTGATATTGATTTTAAAAGCATTTTTTATTTTATTTTTTAATTATTAAGAAATCAATGTTGATTTCAATTGCATCACAAAGACCTGAAAATTTGACCAAATATACACTTTAAGAACTAAGTAAAAACATTGTTAATAACAACAATTTTCTTAAACTGATGTAGAAAACAAAAATAGCAATTCAATTACATTATACAAGATTACTCACTACTATTAACAAAAAATTATAAAGAAAGCTTTTTAAGCAATTTCAATATGAGAATTTCCATTAATAGCAATTTATAAAGAACTATAATCTAAAAAAAAGCTGCCAATTAAGACAGCTTTTTTAGACTAAGAAACTTTTAAAAAAGATTATTTTTTTATGTTTTCAATAAATTGATCAAATAAATAAGAAGAATCATGTGGGCCAGGACTTGCTTCTGGGTGATACTGAACAGAAAAACAATTTTTGCTTTTCATTCTCATACCTGCAACTGTTCCGTCATTGAGATGAAGATGTGTGATTTCCATATCAGGATTATTATCCAATTCTTCTTTATTCACCGCAAAACCATGATTTTGAGATGTAATTTCACCTTTTCCTGTAATAATGTTTTTTACAGGATGATTAATTCCTCTATGTCCATTAAACATTTTATAAGTTGAAATACCATTAGCCAATGCTATCACTTGATGCCCTAAACAAATTCCGAATAATGGCTTGTCATTTATAATTATTTCTTTGGCAACTTGTATTGCACTAGTTAGTGGATCAGGATCACCAGGACCATTTGACAAGAAAAAACCATCTGGATTAAACGATTCCAATTCAGAATAGGTTGAATCATAAGGGAAAATTTTTATATAACAATCTCTTTTGGCAAGATTGCGAAGGATATTTGTTTTAATTCCTAAATCTAATGCTGCGATTTTATAGGTAGCATTTTCATCACCATAAAAATAAGGTTTTTTGGTAGAAACTTTGGAAGCTAATTCTAAACCTTTCATATCTGGAACTTTTGCTAATGCCGCCTTAAGCTCTTCAATTGGGGTATCATCTGTACAAATAACAGAGTTCATCGCGCCATTATCTCTAATGTAACTTACAAGCCCCCTTGTGTCAACATCCGAAATACAGATTAAGTTTTGTTTTTTAAAATAGTCTTCTAAACTTCCTGTTGAATCTTCTCTAGAATAATTAAAACTAAAGTTTTTACAAACTAAACCCGAAATTTTGATGCTATTTGACTCTACTTCTTTTTCATTTACTCCATAATTTCCTATATGAACATTAGCAGCCACCATTATTTGACCGTAGTAAGAAGGATCTGTAAAAATCTCTTGATATCCCGTCATTCCAGTATTAAAACATACTTCACCAAAAGTAGTTCCTGAAATTCCGATAGATTTTCCGTGAAAAATAGTCCCATCACTTAAAAGGAGTATGGCACTTTTTCTTGTTGTGTATTTCATTCGTTGATATATTATTTTAATTGTCTACTGAACTCGTTAGACTCGTTTCAATTGACAATAATTATTGTGCAAATTTAATTTTTTAACACTTAGAGAACAAGATTTTCTATAAGATATTTTTAAAAACATATTTAAAAAAATCAAAAAAAAAGGATAAACTACTAAAAGTTTATCCTTTTTTTTATTTAATGAATTATTTTCATAATTAAACCGTATCTTCTTTTGGGGCTTCTTCATCAGAATCAGCTATTGGAGTTTCATCAACAACTTCTGGAGTCTCAATTTCTGCTACTTCAGGAGTTTGTTCCAACTCTTCACTCACACTTGATTCAACTTCAGCAACCGGTGTTACTTCAGCAACCGGAGCTACTACTGCAACATCATCGTCAGCTTTCTTCGCTTTTCCTCCACGACGGCTTTTAGCTTTTTTCTCTTCTTTTTTACCACCGTTATATAGTTCATTGAAATCTACTAGTTCGATCATTGCCATATCAGCATTATCCCCTAAACGATTACCAACTTTAATAATACGTGTATATCCACCTGGACGATCACCTACTTTAGAAGCTACATCTCTGAACAAGTCAGTTACAGCATATTTACTACGTAAGTAAGCAAAAACAATACGACGGTTATGAGTCGTGTCGTCTTTAGATTTTGTAATTAAAGGCTCAACAAATTGTTTAAGCGCTTTTGCCTTAGCAACAGTAGTACTGATACGTTTGTGCTCGATAAGAGAACAAGCCATATTAGCCAACATAGCTTTTCTATGTGAAGTCTGTCTGCCTAAGTGATTGAATTTTTTTCCGTGTCTCATTTTTATTGTGAATTTAATCCCGCCATTGTTGGGATTAGATTATTCTTTATCTAGTTTGTATTTTGCTAAATCCATTCCGAAGTGTAAATTTTTAATTGCCACTAGTTCATCTAGTTCAGTTAAAGATTTTTTACCAAAATTACGGAATTTCATTAAGTCATTTTTATTGAAAGATACTAAATCCCCTAGAGTATCAACTTCAGCTGCTTTTAAACAATTTAATGCTCTCACAGAAAGATCCATATCAACAAGCTTAGTTTTAAGCAATTGTCTCATGTGTAATGATTCTTCATCATACGATTCAGTTTGTGCAATTTCGTCAGCCTCTAATGTTATTCTTTCATCAGAAAACAACATGAAGTGGTGAATTAATACTTTGGCAGCTTCCGTAAGAGCGTCTTTTGGATTAATTGAACCATCAGTTTTAATTTCAAAAACTAATTTTTCATAATCTGTTTTTTGTTCTACACGAAAGTTTTCAATAGCATACTTTACATTTTTTACAGGAGTAAAAATAGAGTCAGTAAAAATTGTACCAATGACAGAATTTTGTTTTTTGTTCTCTTCAGCAGGAACATATCCTCTCCCTTTTTCGATAGTTAAATCGAAATGTAATTTGATTTTAGGGTCTAAATTACAGATAACAAGTTCTGGATTCAAAACTTGGAAACCTGAAATAAACTTCTGGAAATCACCAGCTGTTAATTGATTTTTACCAGTTACTGAAATAGTAACAGATTCATTATCTATATCTTCAATCTGACGTTTGAAACGTACTTGTTTAAGATTAAGTATAATTTCGGTAACGTCTTCAACAACTCCTGAGATAGTAGAAAACTCATGATCTACACCTTCGATACGAACCGATGTAATTGCATAACCTTCTAATGCTGAAAGCAAAACTCTTCTAAGTGCGTTACCAACTGTCAATCCGTAACCAGGTTCTAAAGGTCTAAACTCAAATTTACCTTCAAAATCGGTTGAATCGATCATGATAACTTTATCGGGCTTCTGAAAATTAAATATTGCCATAAATTTCGACTAAGTCAATTATTATTTGTTGTACAACTCTACGATTAATTGTTCTTTGATGTTTTCTGGAATTTGAAGTCTAGCAGGTACAGAAACAAAAGTACCTTCTTTCAAATCATTGTTCCATGTAATCCATTCATAAACATGACTAGAATTTGACAAAGAACGTTCGATAGCTTCAATTGATTTAGATTTTTCG
>JANMZS010000076.1:0-8278 GCA_031383535.1 Flavobacterium sp. | reverse complement strand
CTGTGTGGGCTTGCCAAAGTGCTAATTCGCTATCACGAGTTCCAATTCTTATACATTTTTGAGCCATGCTTTTTTGGGACTTTTAGAAATTAACAACCCTTAGGTTTTTTAGGATAGATTTATTTTGTATTTATCTTCGATAATCGAAGTTATTTTTTGAGGTGTTTGTAATCCTATTTGGAATACTTTTTCAATCCATTCAATACTATCATCCACGTTTGAATTTTCATCTTTAAGATGACTTGCAAATTGATTGGTGATTTTTTGGATAATTTTTTTACTGATAAGTTCCGCTTGTTCCTCGTCAAAATCCGTTGCCTTTTTTCTTTGAATCGCTAGTTCTGCAGCGGCCATTTCATTCAATTTTGCTTTCAAAGCGTGAATGGTTGGGGCATACTTTCGACCATTCATCCAAGTAACAAACTCTAATTTTACATCTTCAATAATCGCCTCGGCTGCAGGAATGTGTTGTTTTCTTCTTTCTAAAGTATCATCTGTCATTTGAGACAAATAATCTAAATGAACTAGAGTAACACCAGGAATTTGCTCCACATTTGAATTCACGTTTTTAGGAATTGATAAATCCAAAATCAACAGCGGTTTTTTTAGATTTAAAATGGTTTTGTCAATAGTAGGGTTTTGTGCGCCAGTGGCCACAACTAAAACATCTGCTTTTTGTAATTCTTGATGTAAATCGCCATAATCTTTAACGATTAAGTTCAGTTTACCCGCTAATTGCTCTGCTTTATTTTTTGTTCTGTTGATTAGAGTAATATGCTCGTTTTTGGTATGTTTAACCAAGTTTTCACACGTGTTTCGTCCAATTTTTCCAGCTCCAAACAACAAAATGTTTTTGTCGCCAATATCGGTAACATTCTTTATAATGTATTGAACTGATGCAAAAGAAACTGAAGTAGCTCCAGAGCTAATTTCGGTATCGGTTTTAATTTTTTTGCTGGCTTGAATGACTGCATTAATCAGTCTGTCTAAAAAAGCATTGATTAAACCTAAAGATCTTGATTCAGTAAAACTGGTTTTTATTTGGCTAATAATTTCAAAATCCCCCAATATTTGGCTGTCTAAACCTGTTCCTACCCGAAATAAATGACTGATAGCCTCATGGTTTTTATAAACAAATCCCACTTTTTGAAATTCTTCAACCGTACCAGCGCTATTTTGACAAATCAACTTAATCAATTGAAAAGGGTGGGCTGCATAACCGTAAATTTCGGTGCGATTACAAGTAGAAGTTACAATCAAACTATCTAAACCTTCTTCTTTGGCTTGTAGTAAAACATTAGTTTTGGCTTTAGAATCTAGACTAAATTGACCTCGAACCTCAGCATCTGCTTTCTTGTAACTCAATCCAATAGCATAGAATGTTTTGTGTTTCGATAAGTTAAGATTTTCCATGTAGTCTTCTTTCTAATCAGATTGGCAAATTTAAAACTAAGGTTTTTATTAAAGTAACGCTAAAAGTACTTTTTATAACGCTAGATGTTTTTTTGTTTCTAAAACTATATTTTTATTCAAAAAACACTATTTTTGTACTAAAATAAGGTTCTACGAAAGAATTAATTTATATTCGTTCTAAATAAAAAACTGATAAACAGTCCGTTTATTAAATAAAAAATATCGCAATGAGTTCTCAAGATATCATAACAATCGAAGACGATTTTACCCTACTTCGTTTTCAAAATGATAGCGAAGAAGTGTATTACACCCAACGTGAGGTAAAAACAGGATTAATTCAATTTCACTTTGGTTTAAAAGGGAAGGCGAAATTCTTGTTCAACCAAGGCGGTTATATTTTAGATTTGAAAGAAGAAAAAGCATTATTGCTGTATAATCCACAAAAAGAGCTTCCATTAAACCTAGAAATCGCCCCTAATTCTTGGGTAATATCAGTGATTATTTCCATAAAAAAATTTCATAATTTATTTTCTTCCGAAGCCAATTACATCACTTTTTTAAGTGAGGATAACAAGGATAAAAAGTATTATAAAGAAAGTGACATCACCCCATCGATGTCCATTGTTTTGAGCCAATTGTTTCATTATAATTTGCATCCGTCCATAAAAAATTTGTATTACAAAGGCAAAGGGTATGAATTATTGAGTTTGTATTTCAATCGAACCGAAGATCCAAATGCCGAGCAATGCCCGTTTTTGATTGACGAAGAAAATGTGTTGAAAATCAAAAAAGCCAAAGAAATTATATTGGCCAATATGGCAGAACCCCCAGGTTTACAGGAATTAGCCGACGAAATAGGATTGCCATTAAAGAAATTAAAAATGGGTTTTAAACAAATTTATGGCGATACCGTTTATGGTTTTTTGTTTGATTATAAAATGGATTCTGCTCGAAAATTATTGGACAGTGGATCCTATAATGTAAATGAAGTGGGGTTGAAAATTGGATACAGCACTGGAAGTCATTTTATTGCGGCTTTCAGAAAAAAATTTGGTACTACACCAAAAAAATATTTAATGGCAATTAATCCAAATATGTAAATCGAAAAAGAATAATTTCAAAATATATATTGTTATCACAAAAGTAATTACATTTGTATTATGATAAACTCGCACCAAACACAGATTATAAAAATCGGAAATTCAAATGGAGTTCGAATTCCGAAAGAATTTCTGCAAAGTTTTTTAACTAAAAATGTAGTTATTGAACAAGTTAACGATAGTTTAGTTATTTCTCCCGTTCAATCCAAAATTACTCCTAGAAGTAAATGGAATGCTATCATGTCGACAATGAAAATCGAAAAAGACGAAGATTTTAACGATTTTGATATAACTCTAAATGACGGTTTAGATGATTTATAAGAAATGGGATGTTGTATTGGTTGATTTGAACCCTACCAAAGGGAGCGAAATTTCTAAAATTAGACCCTGCTTGGTAGTTTCGCCAAACGTTGTGAATACGTATATGAATACTATTGTTATCCTACCTTTCACTTCAAAACCAAAAGGGTATCCGTTTAGGATTGCAACAAATCATAAAAATATTTCTGGAGAATTGTGTTTTGATCATATTAAAAGTATCGATAAAAGTCGAATCGTCAAAGTTGACGGTCAAATCAATAAAAATTTACGATTGGAAATTAACAATATGTTGATTGAATTTTTTAATGAATAAAAATAAACAAATGAAAGGAGTATTACTTGTCAATCTCGGTTCACCAGAAAGCCCAACCGCAAAAGATGTAAAACCGTATTTAGATGAATTTTTAATGGACAAATACGTGATTGACGTTCCGTATTTATTAAGAGCTTTGTTAGTTCGTGGAATTATTCTACAAACACGTCCCAAAAAATCAGCTGAAGCTTATGCCCGAATTTGGACTCCCGAAGGTTCGCCATTGATTGTCATTTCTAAAAAAATGAATCAAAAAGTATCCAAAAAAGTCAATATTCCTGTAGCCTTGGCGATGCGATATGGCACAATAACTATCCTAAAAGGCTTGCAAGAATTGCATGAAAAAGGTGTCAATGAAGTAATGCTTTTTCCTTTATATCCCCAACATGCGATGGCATCGACCACTACAATTTTAGTGTTGGCCGAAGCATTACGTCAGAAGCATTTTCCAGAAATGAAATTTACTACTGTCCCTGCGTTTTACAACAAACCCGACTATATCAAAGTGTTAGCCGAAAGCATCAAAAAACATTTAGAAGGATTTGATTATGATCATTTGTTGTTTTCGTATCACGGCATCCCAAAGAGACACATTCGTAAGACCGATATTACTAAATCGCATTGTAAAATAGATCGAACCTGTTGCAGCACTCCATCGCCAGCACACGAGTTTTGCTACAGCCATCAGTGTTATGAAACCACCAAATTGGTCACCGAATATTTGAATATTCCAAAAGAAAAATACAGCCAAACTTTTCAATCTCGCTTGGCGGGTGATAAATGGCTCACGCCTTATACCGATGTTGAAATTAACAAAATGCCCGAAAAAGGGATTAAGAAATTGGCAGTTGTAACCCCAGCATTTGTGTCGGATTGTTTAGAAACTCTTGAAGAAATTGCCATGGAAGCGAACGAACAGTTCTTGCATCATGGAGGTTCAGCCTTTATGGCGATTCCATGCTTAAATGATGAGGATGAATGGTGTGATGTGGTGGCTAATTGGATTGAGGATTTTCAAAAAAAACAATATTAGTTTCAAGTTTAAGGTTTCAAGTTGTTATGCAAATTTGAAACCTTAAACCTTAAACCTTAAACTAAAAATAATGGAACTCTACAACTACCTAAAATCGCTGCACCTCATCTTTGTCATCACTTGGTTCGCTGGTCTTTTTTATATAGTTCGATTGTTTGTGTATCAAATTGAAGCCAACGACAAACCATCCCCAGAAAAGGAAATACTCCAAAAGCAATACAAAATAATGACCTACAGATTGTGGTATATTATCACTTGGCCCTCAGCTATTTTAGCTAGTTTTTTTGCTTTTTGGATGTTGTTTTTTACCGAAATTGGAAAGGTTTGGTTGCAAATGCCTTGGATGTATGTTAAACTTGGCTTTGTTTTTGTGTTGTATTTGTACCATTATAAATGCCATAAAATATATATCGAATTGCAAAATGACCAAGTCAAGTACTCCTCTAACTTTATGCGATTGTGGAATGAAGGGGCTACTATCATCCTGTTTGCAGTGGTATTTTTGGTTATTTTAAAAAATGCCGTGAACTGGATTTATGGCGTTGTTGGAATTGTTTTATTTTCGGTTTTAATAATGCTTGGTTTTAAGTTTTATAAACAAATAAGAGAAGCCCCCCAACCTCCGAAGGGGGAGTAAAAGAAGGTGAAAATTATGTTTTTTTAAATGAAAAACAATTCAAATCAAGTTACTAATTTTAATTCCCCCTTTGGGGACTAGGGGGCTATTATGCTAAAAAACTTCAAGATATCAATGCTCTCGTTGCGAATCAGGATTTTCCTGTCGATGATTGTATTGATTATTGTAGCTTCGATATTATTGGCTTCTATTTCAATCATCCAATTCAAAAACGAAGCAAAAATATACCACCAAGAACGATTAGATCGTAAAGAAGATGCCATAAAAGAGAACATCAATTATGTACTTAGCAATACCACTTACCCACTTTCTCCTAATAATCTTTCTTTAATTTTTAAAGATAAAATTCACGAATTATCAGACATTCACAATCTCGAAATCAATATTTATAGTTTAGACGGCAAACTTTTAAAATCGTCTAAATCTAAATTTTCTATTGATGCCGTTGCACCTCCCATTCCAAAATACATCATAAAATTGGTTCAGTCTTCTATCGAAAAAAGATTTGTAGACATCAGAAATGTAAACGGAAAAAAGAACCGTTCTTCTTATAGTTTAATCAAAGACGACAAATTCAAACCTCTAGGGATTTTAAATTTACCTTATGTTGAAGACGATGGTTATTACCAAACTGAGCTGCAAAATTTTTTAATGCGATTGGCTCAGGTTTACACATTTATGCTTTTGGTGGCTTTTGCAGTAGCTTATTTTCTTTCGTCTTATATTACAAAATCATTAAAAACTATTTCTGACAAACTCAATGAAACCAGTTTGACCCAAAAAAACGAAAAAATTGTTCTGGAAGCCAATAGCAAAGAAATCAATCTTTTGATCAAAGCCTACAATGCGATGGTTGATGAACTCGAAGAAAGTGCCCTGAAATTAGCCCAAAGCGAAAGAGAGGAAGCTTGGCGCGAAATGGCCAAACAAGTAGCTCATGAGATTAAAAATCCGCTGACACCTATGCGATTGACCGTGCAGAGTTTTCAGCGAAAATTTGATGCTAATGATCCCAACTTGAAACAAAAAATCAATGATTATTCTGAAACCTTGATTCAGCAAATAGATACGATGAGTTCGGTAGCATCAGCATTTTCAAACTTTGCCTCCATGCCTGCCCAACAAAATGAAACCTTGAATGTGGTCGACGTAGTCGAACTGACATTAGATATTTTTAATGAAGATTACATTCAATTTGTAGCCGATGAAGCGGTCATTGTTTCAAAAGTTGACCGTACTCAACTCATTAGAATCATTACCAACCTTGTCAAAAATGCGATTCAATCGATTCCTGAAAATCAAGAATCTAAACTGGTTTTGGTCAAAATAAAAAGAGAATCAAACCATGTTATTATTGCTGTTACCGACAACGGAATAGGAATTGCCTCTGAGGATTTCAATCGGATTTTTGAACCCAAATTTACCACAAAATCAAGCGGCATGGGATTAGGTCTTAGCATTATTAAAACCATCATCGAAAATTATAACGGTTCTATTAATTTTGAATCCAATAAAGGAAAAGGGACTACATTTATAGTTTCTTTACCCATTATCAACCAATAATTAGTATTGTTATGACTCTTGAAAACATTATTTTAGAACATCAAAAAGGCATTGCCACCCTATTTGTTAATCGACCAGAAAAGTTAAATGCTTTGAATAAAGCTACGATTCAAGAGTTGCACGAAACATTGCTTTTGGTTGAAAAAAATCCAGAAATTCTAGTCATTATTATTACAGGAAGCGGAGAAAAAGCTTTTGTAGCTGGTGCCGATATTGCCGAATTTGCGCATTTTACAGCCGAGGAAGGCTCGCGACTGGCCGCACATGGACAGCAAATTTTATTCGATTTTATCGAAAATATGAAAACGCCTGTACTAGCTGCCATCAATGGGTTTGCCCTTGGTGGCGGACTAGAGCTGGCGATGGCGTGTCATTTCAGAATCGCTTCTGATAATGCCAAAATGGGTTTGCCCGAAACTTCACTAGGCGTGATTCCGGGTTATGGCGGAACACAACGTTTGCCTCAATTAGTGGGCAAAGGTCGTGCTATGGAAATGATTCTAACCGCTGGGATGATTGATGCCGAAACCGCAAAAAGTTATGGTTTAGTCAATCATGTACTGCCACAAGCTGAGTTGTTGCCTTTTTGTAATAGTATTGCTCAAAAAATCATGAAAAATTCTCCCATTGCTATAGGCAAAGCTATCGAAGCCGTAAATGCTAATTATATTTCTGGCATCAATGGATTTGATGTAGAAATTAATAATTTTGGTGACTGTTTTGCTACTACGGATTTTAAAGAAGGAACCACAGCTTTTTTAGAGAAACGAAAAGCGGAGTTTAAAGGGAAATAATATTTAATGTCATTGCGAGGCACGAAGCAATCTGTTGTGATTTTTATTTCAAATATCAAATTATTATACTTTTTTGATATTGTAATATCAAATTATTATACTTTTTTGATATTGTAATATCAAATTATTATATATTTGCATTGTAATTAGATGCAAAAATGATACATCGAAGCCCACAATCAGAAATTAACAGCTACCTTTTTAAGGGGAAAGCAATATTGGTATTTGGCGCAAGACAAGTAGGAAAGACCTCTTTGATAAAAAACACCGTCAACAATCAACCTTTTTTATGGCTCAATGGTGACGAACCTGATACCCAACTTTTATTAGAAAACATCACTACCGATAGACTAAAAGCACTCATTGGCAACAATACAGTGTTGGTTATTGACGAAGCACAGATGATTCATAATATTGGTTTATTGATTAAGCGAATGGTCGATAATTATTCCGAAATTCAGGTGATTGCCTCCGGAAGTAGTGCTTTTGAACTGGCTGATAAGACCAAAGAATCGATGGTGGGCAGAAAAGTAGAACTACAACTATTTCCTTTAAGTTATAATGAAATGGTGCAACACAGCAATTTTATTGAAGAAACGCGCTTGGTTCCTCACAGGTTAGTTTTTGGCTATTACCCAGAAGTGGTAACCAATCCTGGAAAGGAAGAAAAAATATTGAATGATTTGGTTGAAGGTTTTCTGTATAAAGACATTCTGAACCTAGAAGGCATAAAAAAATCAGTCACTTTACAACGATTGGTTCAAATGTTGGCGTATCGAATTGGTTCGGAAATTAGTTATAATTCTCTCGCCAATGATTTAGGCATAAACCGATTGACCGTTGAAAAATACATTGACATTCTCGAGAAAAACTTTATTGTCTTTAGCCTGAATGCCTTTAGCAAAAACCAAGATAACGAACTCAAAAAAGGTAGAAAAATCTATTTTTGGGACAATGGTTTACGCAATCGAATTATCAAAAATTTTAGCCCAATAGAACTTCGGGATGACATTGGTGCTTTGTGGGAAAACTTCATCATCAGCGAACGCAAGAAGAAATTGAGTTATGAAAACCAGTTCAAAGACACTTATTTTTGGAGAAATA
>JANMZS010000042.1:0-6481 GCA_031383535.1 Flavobacterium sp. | reverse complement strand
TCAAAAATCTCAAGAAATGGGATACCACCCTGAAATAATTTTAGCAGGAAGAAGGCTTAACGATAGTATGGGTGAATATGTAGCTTCACAAATTGTTAAATTAATGATTAAAAAGGGGATTGTAGTAAATGGTGCTCAACTTTTGATGCTTGGAATTACCTTCAAAGAAAACTGCCCTGATGTTCGTAATACTAAGATTGTTGATGTTGTTGCAGCTTTAGTAGAATATGGGGTAGAAATTAGCATATATGATCCATGGGCAAATCCTGAAGAGGTAAAACATGAATATCAATTAACGACGACTAAAGTATTACCAAATCAAAAATATGATGCATTAGTTTTAGGCGTAGCACATCAGGAATTTCTCAATATAAATTTCTCTCAATTACAAAACGCCAATAGTATTATATATGACGTGAAAGGCGTTTTGGGTAATAAATCAGATGGGAGATTATAAAAATCAAAATGAAAGACGATTACATCATAGCTATCGAAGCTTCTATTGCTGCTGGTAAAGTCATAATGGAAATTTATCAAAAAGATTTTCAAATTGATTTCAAAAATGACAGCTCACCTTTGACAGAAGCAGATACGGCTGCTAATACTATAATTATGAAATATCTTAATACAACGGATACGCCAATTATTAGTGAAGAAAACAAACAAATACCTTATAAAATTAGAAAAGAATGGACTTCTTGCTGGATAGTAGATCCTTTAGATGGGACTAAGGAGTTTATCAAAAAGAATGGTGAATTTACAGTAAATATAGCATTGGTTCAGAATGGGTTACCAGAATTTGGTGTTATCTATGTTCCTGCAACTGGAGTTTTATATTTTGGAGATGTTTCTCAACAAAAAGCCTATAGAATTGCTATTGATCATTCTAATTACAGCATTTCATTAATTTTGAATTTTGCAACTGAGATAACACCAAAAAAGGATGCTAATCTAATTAGAGTAGTAGGGAGTCGGTCTCACATGAATCAAGACACGCTAGACTTTGTTGAAAATAGTAAGAAAGAGAGCCAAAAAGAGATAGAAATGGTTTCTAAAGGGAGTTCGTTAAAATTTTGTCTAGTTGCTGAAGGAAGTGCTGACGTTTATCCAAGATTTGCGCCTACCATGGAATGGGATACTGCAGCTGGACAAGCAATATGTATGGCTGTAGGACTAAAAGTTATCGATAATACTACTATTTTAGAAATGAAATACAATAAAGAAAACTTATTAAATTCCTTTTTTTTAGTTTCAAATGATTCTAAAAACACGAATTAGTTTGATAAAGTTATTCAATAACAAAAAACACTTTTATGAGTAATATTTTCGAAGAGCATTTTTCAATTACCCGAGAAATGCGAAATAAAAGGAACAAGCATTCTTCTTTTGTATTTTGGTTTACGGGGCTTTCAGGGTCAGGTAAATCAACAATTGCAAACAAACTCGAAGAAACCTTGTATGAAAATCAAATTCATACCTATACATTAGACGGGGATAATATTAGAGGAGGTATCAATAAAGGACTTAGTTTTACGCCCGAAGACAGACAAGAAAATTTAAGGCGCATAGGCGAAATCGCTAAGATATTTGTTGATGCTGGGGTTGTAACCATAGCTTCGTTTGTATCACCATTGGAGATAGATAGAAAATTAGTTCGGGATATAGTTGGTAAAAATAATTTTATTGAAATTTTTGTAGACACTTCACTTGAAGAATGTGAGCGAAGAGACATAAAAGGCTTGTATAAAAAGGCTAGAGCAGGAGAAATTAAGAACTTTACAGGTATAGATTCTCCTTATGAAAATCCCTTAAATCCCGATATAATTATTAAAACAGAATTTGAAACCGAAGAAGAAGCTGTGCAAAAAATAATGTTTTTTGTAAAAGAGAAATTAAAATTATGAAATGAGCATGACCGTTTATTGGTCGCAATTGAAAATCATCGAATACCAAATAAAATTAATGCCGATGAGATAAACACCAATGATGATTTGCGACTCGAGCGAAGTGAACAGGCGAAGCAATTACATCAGCCTGTCGGCAGACAGGTATGACCGTTAAAAAATAATAAATATCAATATATGAAACGTTATTTAAAAAAAATAAAATCACTCATTGAAAAAACAATCCCTAAAAGAAAAGTTATTGAAAGAGCCAATCTTTTTATTATTGGGGCTCAAAAATGTGGTACCTCTACTCTTTTTGATAATTTGGTAAAACATAAAAATATTTTTGGTGGTGAGATTAAAGAAAAGAATTTTTTTAGTCATGAAGGTTTATTTAAAAATGGATTGGATTATTATCACAACATGTATCCTAAATTATCAATATTTAATACAGCACCAAAAAACAGCTATTTTTTAGATGCTTCTCCTTCTTATTTGTCACAAAAAGACGCAGCGGACAAAATTTTAAAATACAATCCAAAAGCAAAATTCATTGTAATGATGCGTAATCCAGTTGACAGAGCCTTTTCTGCTTGGAATATGTATAGACAAATGAATCTGTTAAGTGAAGAAAGAAAGCTATTGCTTTTTGAAAATTTTGTTAAAGGATCATCAGATGAAAGGGAAAATAAATTTAAAGAACTAATTTATTTAGAAAAATTCCCCTCTTTTGAAGAAATGGTACAAGATGAATTATTAGATTTTTCTACTGATTCGTCAAAATTTCCAGGAATTCTTTCTAGAGGAATTTATTTTGATCAAATTGAATATTATTTCAAACTTTTTGACTCTAGTCAGTTTTTTTTCATTTTCGCTGAAGAATTTAAAGTAAATAAAGCTCAAATTTTAAACGATTTAATGTCCTTTTTGAATCTAGAGCAAGGACTAGAAAGTAAAAAGTTGAATGATGCACATGTTAGAGAATATAAACACAAATTAGCTCAAGAAACCAGAGAACAATTAGTCCCTTTTTTCGAGCCCTATAATGAAAAATTATTTGCTCTAATAAATAAAAAAATTAATTGGTCTAAATAATCCTAATTGGTATCATTTTTTTCTTCTAGCTTCAATTGATACCATTTACAAAACAATATAGTAAATAAACCTTTTATTTATGGAAATAAAAAGCCACAGTAATACCTGGACAGAAGAAATCAAATCAAACTCGTCCTTATGGTCAGTTAATTTTAAAGAAATATGGCATTATCGCGACTTGCTTTCATTGATGGTAAAACGCAACTTTATTAATTTTTATAAGCAAACTATTTTAGGCCCTATATGGTTTTTTATACAGCCTATTTTAACAACAATAATTTATGTCATTTTATTTGGACAGGTAGCTAAGTTGTCAACTGATGGATTGCCTCATTTACCTTTTTATCTAGCCGGAATAACGATTTGGAATTATTTTTCAGAATGCTTGTTAAAAAATGCAACGGTATTTAAAGATAATGCCAGTGTTTTTGGCAAGGTTTATTTCCCTAGATTGATTATGCCATTAACTATAGTGGTATCTGGTTTAATGCGATTTGCAGTTCAGTTTGGATTGTTTATTGCTGTAGTGCTGTATTTTACTTTTGTTAAAAAGAACATTCATCCCAATATTTGGATTTTGGCAACTCCCTATTTGTTGTTTTTGATGGCGAGTTTTGCAATGGGATTGGGTATGATTTTTTCCTCATTAACAACTAAATATAAAGATCTTGTATTTCTTTTATCTTTTGGAATACAATTGTTTATGTATGCAACACCAGTAGTTTATTCTATTTCATCGATTCCTTTAAAATATAAATGGATTATTATAGCAAATCCACTCACAGGTATTTTTGAGTGTTTTCGGTATGGTTATTTGGGGGCTGGAAATTTTCAACCCAATAGTTTGATTATAAGCACTGGAATTATTAGTGTTTTGTTATTTGTTGGAATACTAATATTTAATAAGGTTGAAAAAAGCTTTATGGATACGGTTTAGAGTTTTAATAAAATAGACAAATTGAAATAAATAGCCATAAAAAATAATTCTTAATAGCGCGTTAATTTTCAAATAAATGGCAAAAATAATTATCCATGATTAATGTAACCCAGACTTTTTTTCCGCCTTTAGAGGAATATCAATTGCAACTCGAAAGAATTTGGAAAAATAAATGGCTTACCAATAGAGGCGAATTGGTGTTAGAATTAGAAGAAAAACTGAAAGAATATCTTTCAGTTTCTAATATTATCATTATGAATAATGGTACTATCCCGATTCAAATTGCTTTGAAGTTATTAGGGAATGGAGGAGAAATTATTACTACTCCATTTAGTTATGTGGCTACTACTGCAGCAATTGTTTGGGAAAATTGCACTCCTGTTTTTGTTGACATTCATCCGGAATATTTAACTATAGATGAAACCAAAATTGAAGCTGCTATTACCGAAAAAACGACCTGTATTTTAGCCACTCATGTTTTTGGGAATCCTTGTAATATTGAAGCAATTGAAAGCATTGCAAAAAAGCATAACCTCAAGGTGATTTATGATGCAGCCCATTGTTTTGGTATTCAATACAATGGAAAAAGTATTTTTGAATATGGAGACATAAGCACCTGTAGTTTTCATGCCACAAAATTGTTTCACACAGGAGAAGGCGGAGCCGTATTTTGTCAAGATGAAGCACTAAGAAAAAAAATATATTACAGTCATAATTTTGGACATAACGGGCCTTTAGATTTTCATGGGCTAGGTGTTAACGGAAAAATAAGTGAATTACAAGCTGCAATGGGTTTGGCAGTATTGCCACATATATCTGAAATTTTAGAAGGAAGAGAAAATGCAGTTAATTACTATATTAATAATTTAAATTTTAAAAAAATTACGCCTTTAAAAATCAGAGAAAATACGTTTTGGAATTTTAGTTATTACCCAGTGATTTTTCAAACGGAAGAGCAAATGTTAAAAGTTCAAGAAGATTTAAATTTACATTCCATTTTCCCTAGACGCTATTTTTATCCTTCACTTTCTTCCTTGAATTATGTATCTAAGCAATCCACTCCAATTACGGATACTATTGCAAAAAAGATACTCTGTTTGCCTTTATACCCTTCGTTAAATCAGCAAGAATTAGAATTGATTACCAGTTTAATAAACACTAATTATTGAAAATGAATACAGTTTTTATATTAGGTAATCCACGATCTGGGACTTCTTTATTTCGATTAATGTTGAATGCACATCCCCAAATCATTTCGCCACCAGAATGTGGTTTTTTGCATTGGTGGTATGATAAATATAAAAATTGGAATAGTTTATCGAACAATTCAAATCAAATAGATTTGTTCGTCAACGATGTCAAATCTTCCAAAAAAATGGAAGATTGGAATCTTGATTTTGACAAACTAAAACAAAAAATAGCGCAACAAAATCCTCGAAATTATGCTCAATTAGGCGAGATTGTATATCTAATGTTTGCGGAACAAAAAGGTAAAAAGCCGATAATAATTGCAGATAAAAATAATTATTACATCAACCATTTACAGGATTTAAACGAAATCTGGTCTTCGGCAAAATATATTTTGGTAATTCGAGATGGTCGAGATGTAGCATGTTCCTACCTAAATATAGAAAAACTAATTACAGATTCACCTTACAAACCTAAACTTTCAAATGATATAAGTACCATCGCAAAAGAATGGGTTACAAATAATAATAACATAATTGATTTTATTAATTCATTTGATGATAATAGAGGTTTAATAGTTCGATATGAAGATGTAGTAACCAATCCCAAATTTTTTTTAACTAAAGTTTGTAACTTTTTGGGAATTGAATTTAATGATGAAATGTTAACCTATTATATAAAAAATGCAGCACATCAGGATGAGCCATCAAGTACTTTAGATTGGAAAAGGAAAACTTTGGAACAACCCGATGAGAATAATATAGGTAAATATAAAACCGAATTATCTCAAGATGATTTTCATAAATTTAATTCCATAGCTGCAATTTTACTTCAAAAATTCAATTACGAAATATGAGTTTTCCTTATACGGTCAGTGTTCGTTTAATGGTCTACAATCATGAATCCTATATTCGTGAAGCTATTGATAGTATTCTGAAACAGAAAACAAATTTTTTGATAGAAGTGGTAATTGGAGATGATTTTTCAACAGATAAATCGCTTGAAATAATTCGTGAATATCAAGACACTGCTAACATTCATTTTAAAATATTGGATAGAAAAGTAGGTGGCGAATATTGGCAAAACCGACAGAAATTAGGAAGGCTATATAATTTTATTAATATTGTTGAAAATTGTACTGGAAAATATATTGCCCTATTGGATGGTGATGATTATTGGACGGATCCTTTTAAATTACAAAAACAGGTTGATTTTTTAGAAACAAATCAGGAGTATAATTTAGTAGGTCATCATATCATTAACAGTTTTAAAGAAAAATCGGGAAATTTTGATAAAGACACTTTTTCTTTTGATGATATATATTATAGAAATCTTAGAATTCCAACTGCTAGTTTGTTTTTTAGAAATAATTTTT
>JANMZS010000229.1:0-28990 GCA_031383535.1 Flavobacterium sp. | reverse complement strand
GCCACTTTCAATGATAATTGCTCTGGTTCAACTATTGCCTATACTCTAAGTGGTGCGACTACTAAAACTTTAACTGCTGGTCAAGTGGGAACCTATACGTTCAATAAAGGAGTAACTACTATCAATTATACGGTAACTGATGCGGCTTTAAACACAACTTCGGGAACTAAAACTATTACTGTAAATGATGCTACTGCTCCAACTCTTACTGCTGGCGCTAATCAAGCTGCAAACACAGATACTGGTGTTTGTACGGCTTCGATAGTTGTGACTAATGCTACTTTCGGAGATAACTGTACAGGATCAGCCATTTCTTATACCCTAAGCGGTGCTACAACCAAAGTGCTTACTGCTGGGCAAGTGGGAACCTATACATTCAACAAAGGAGTTACTACCATTAATTATACTGTAACAGATAGTTCTAACAATATAATAACTGGTTCAAAAACCATCACAGTAAATGATATTACTATGCCAACTTTAACCGTAGGTGCTAATCAATCAGCCAATACAGATGTTGGTGTCTGTAATGCTTCAGTACCAGTGGTTAACGCCATTTTTGGTGACAATTGCACCGCAACTATTGTCTATACTCTAAGCGGTGCTACTACCAAAGCACTTACTGCTGGACAAGTAGGAACATATACGTTCAATAAAGGAGTAACTACTATCAATTATACGGTAACGGACAGTTCTAATAATGCCATTTCTGATTTTAAAACTATTACAGTAACTGATGCCGAATTACCTTCAATATCGTCTTTACCAACCATAACAAGAGATTGTTCTGTAACCATATCTCAAGCACCAACCTCTCCTGACAATTGCGGCACTGTAACTGGTGTCACGAGTGATATTACTTTGCCTTACACCTATGACATACCTGGTTTTTTTATTATAGGTTGGAATTTTACCGATGGTTCCGGAAATAGTAAAAATATTTCTCAAACAATAATAGTAACCGATATTAATGCTCCAGTGCCTACCGTAACGACTTTACCCACTATAAACTTTAAAGGGTGTGAATTATTAAGTTCACAAATAACCTATCCAACAGCTATGGACAACTGTAATGGTTTAAGCACAGGTATTCCTAATATTGTATTTCCATATAGTGTTCTTGGAACTTCAACTATAACCTGGACTTACACTGACGATACTGGAAACTTATCCTATCAAGACCAAAAAATTATTATGACTTCCGAAACTATTGGTGGAGGAGTTGTAAAAGGGTATATAACTTCAGCTGGAATTGCATCTGCTTCGACCGAAATTAGCATAACTGCCTGTGCAAGTGGAGGAAATGAAGTTAAAATGAATTTATCAGGACAAACAGGAACCATTATTCGATGGGAAAAATATGAAGCAGGAGATAAAATTTGGATAACAATACCCAATACAACTAGTGCCTATAACGTAACTTTTTACCCAACAACAACTGAATCCACCTATTTTAGAGCCTTAGTCAAGGTAGGAACTTGTTATCAATATTCAAGTAGTTTTTATGTAAGAGCTTTACCCGCAGATCAGCCGCCAATACTAGACCAATCCTTATATAATATTTGTTTGGGACAACAAGTCACACTAGTAGCACGAAAAGGGTATACTATCAATGAAGATGCTATTGCAGGAAAAGGTGGTAATTTTAATCAAGGGCAATTAAATACACAAGATCCAAATTCATGGTTAGTTGATGGCAGTCCAGGAGATTTTACCGCTGGGGGAAATAGCACAAAACCCCGAAATTGGTCTGGAACAAACAACCATACATTTGGATCGATTGCTTATGATAGTCAGGAAGCTAAATTTTCAATTACCTCTGGAAATCAAACAGTTACAACTGGAGCGAATAAATATACAGGTGCCAATCCAACAACATTAGAATCACCTATTTTTAGTTTAGCCAGTGTAAGTTCTGCATCTATAGATTTTGATCAGGCCTATTACTTTGCTACCGGTGATACTGCCATAATATATGTTTCAATCGATGGTGGTGTAACCTATACTAGTGTTTTGAAAACTTTACATGCCCCTGGAACTGCTCAGTTAGACTGGTTCAGCGACCCAACTGTTACGGCTGCTCAAAAAGTGGGAGCAACAGCAACGGCCTATAATTTTAAAAACGATAATACTTCTATTCCGCTAACAGCCTATTTAGGCTATTCGAAAGTGCGTATCAAATGGACTTTTAGAGGAACTAATGATAAAAGTGCATGGGCTATGGACGGGATTACGATTCCAGTTAAGCCTAAATTAGACAAAATAGAATGGACCGATGGAATTGGAAATCCTGAAACCCCTCCAATATCTTTAGGGCAATTAGAATCATCCTTTACTTTTACTCCTGAAGCTCCTGGAAGTCACGAATATGGTGCTACAGTTTTAGTAGATGGTTGTAGATCTTATGATTCTGCAGGAGCAGCATTAGCAGATGTAAATGTGAGTTATTCTTATGCTGGGTCTAACATCATATTAACTCCAGAAGAATGTGGTTCAAATACAATACAATTAAACGCCTATGACAACACTAAAACAGCATACCAAAACGCGGCAAAAGGTTCTTACACCATTCCCTCAGGTTGTATCACCTGTAACGACCCTGGTACTAACACTAGTGGAACTTGGTCCATCACAGGATCTAGCACATGCGGCACAGGTACTTTTTCAAACATCAATAATCCCGATGCAGTATTTACTGGCGAAGTAGGAAATTATATATTGAAATGGACTGTAGCCGGCTGTCAAAGTTCAGTAAATGTTACTATCACAAATTGCGATAAAATTAACTTTGATGGAACTAATGATTATGTCGATTTCAAAAAAGAAAATTATAATCTGAATGGCGATTTCAGTATTGAAGCCTGGATAAAAACTGCAGTAACATCAAGTAATATTCAAACTATATTTTCTAAAAGAAACGGAAACGTAAATGGAAATGGCTATGACTTGAGAATACAAAATGATTTTGTAACATTCAGATGGAATGGTACAGGTAGTATGACATCTCCAAATAAAATAAAACCTAACAAATGGCATCATGTAGCTGTAACCTATACCAATAGTGAATACAAATTATATATTGACGGAATCCTATTAGACACAAAAACGGGTGCCACTGCACCAATATTGAATAATTACAAATCATTACTTGGAGCTATGGATCAAGATAATAATGCCCCAAATAAACCCGTAAATTATTTCAACGGATCAATAGACGAATTTAAAATTTGGAACGTAGCATTAAATGAAGAACAAATTCATCAAATGATGAACCAAGAAATAAAAGAACAAACCACAGGAAACAATGTCGTTTACGGCGAAGTTCTCCCAATAGCTATTAATGGAATTACTTGGTCAAATTTAAAAGGCTATTATCGAATGAATCAAATAAGCTGTGGGTATTTAAACCCTAACTTCGGGGTTGGCTTAAGTGGCAAATTGAAAAACACAACCGCATCTGAGGAACAAACAGCCCCGCTACCCTATTATTCTGTTCGAAATGGAAATTGGAACAACACCACATCTGCTACTCCGTGGGCTTATGGCGACACCGTTTGGAATTCCCCAAATAGTGCAGGAATTAATGGGCAATATGTAAATTGGAATATTGTAAGAAGTTTACATGACATCAATTCTACAGCTCAAGATATCATCCTATTAGGATTAAAAGTAGAATCTGGCAAATTAACTGTGGCAAATTCATCACAATCTTTAGACAGCAATAATAGTGGTCAAGGTTTATGGATTACGCATTATCTAAAACTTGACGGATTTATCGATTTAGTAGGTAAATCTCAATTGCTACAAAAGAAATACAATTCAGCTCAAATAAGTGAAAGTATATTAGAAACCACGAGTTCTGGATATATAGAACGTGATCAGCAAGGACAACCTAATAAATACAATTATAATTATTGGAGCTCTCCTGTTTGCCCCATAAATAGTATAAGTAATAATACTAATTATACTGTAAATGGTGTCATGAAAGATGGAACAACATCAACTCCTCAAAACATTAATTGGATTGGTGGACTTAATGGAGCGCCCACAACTCCTATAAGTCTAGCAAGACGTTGGCTATATAAATTTGATAATTATTCAAATGCGTATGCCAATTGGTCTCAAATATCCGAAAATGACCCACTGCGTGTGGGGCAAGGTTTTATTTTTAAGGGAACAGGCACTACATCAACAAATCAAAACTACACTTTCAAAGGCAAACCAAACAATGGTACAATTTCGGGCAACACTGTGAGTTCTGATCAATTATTATTAACAGGAAATCCGTATCCATCAGCACTTAATGCGAGTAAATTTATCAATGACAACTTAAATTCTATTGATGGAACACTCTATTTTTGGGAACATTATTCAACAAATGATACTCATGTTTTAAGAGATTACCAGGGCGGATATGCAACAAGAAATTTAACTGGCGGAATTGCCCCTGTTGCCCCATCATTAATTAGTGGTCGAGGTTCAAGTTCAAAAACACCAAACCAATTTATTCCTGTTGGACAAAGCTTTTTTGTAAACGGAAAAATAGGCTCAGGTGGAACTATAACCTATAACAATGAACAAAGGGGGTTTTATAAAGAAAATGAATCTGGAATTTCAAATACTTTATTCAAAACCACAGCTTCAACTAAAAAATTAAGTGATATTAACGAGCCTACCAACACTATCTATGATCCTTTCGGAGTCGATCAATTTATGAAAATTCGTCTTGGTTTTAATTCTAATAACAATTATCACCGTCAAGTATTGCTAGGATTTATGAATGAAAAAGCTACTAATGAAATCGATTTAGGTTATGATGCACTAAATATTGATGACTTACCAAATGACATGTATTTTCTCTATGGAGAAACCCAATTAGTCATTCAGGGTGTGGGCTTTTTTGATGCAGAGGCATCCTACCCTATTGGGGTAAAAACAGCTGTCGAAGGAAAGGTTTCTTTTATAATAGATGGTGTAGAAAATTTTGACGAAAATCAAGAGATTTATATTTATGATAAAGAAAATGACAGTTACCATGATATACGAAATGCAAAATTTGAAGTAAACCTAGCAGTAGGCACAAATCATACCCGATTTGCCTTACGCTTTATAAATACGAAAACCTTAGGCACAGCAAATAACACCGTCGAAACAATACAAGTCAAACATATTAAAGACAAAAACATGCTTGTAATCAATAATGATTTGTTGGATGTTACTGTTGAAAAAGTGGTTCTACACAATATGCTTGGTCAAAATTTAGCTACCATTAAAATAGGAAATCAAGATCAAAAAAATATTCAAATTCCTATCAAAAATTTAAGTACTGGAGTTTATATTGCAAAAGTTATAACATCGAATGGAAATTTAAGCAAAAAATTTATTGTGAACCAAAACTAGATTATACCCAATTAATACCAAACATTATTATATTTTAATCCAATCTTACGTCCCCGTTTGTCACGCTGTAAAGCGTCCCTACTCTCGTGCGTTGCGCCTCCTACGGACTGACAAATAGTCTTTTGTTTAGGACTATTCTATACGCGTTTTTGGTATAAATATCATATTTTATAATAGAAAACGTCCCGATGTATCGGGACGTTTTCTATTATAACATGAGTTTTAATTACTTTATATATTTTGTCAATTCTTCAAAATTTAATAATTCTTGAGTACCTGTAACCAAGTTTTTGAGTGCATATTTACTTTCGTTCATTTCGGTTTCACCAACAATTATGGCAAACGGAATACCTCGCTTATCAGCATATTGAAACTGTTTTCCCACCTTAACATTATCAGGATACAACTCTAGTTTAATGCCAAGGTTACGCAATTTTGTAATAGCCTGCATGGCATAAAAAGATTCTTTTTCGCCAAAATTAATAAACAACGCTTTTGAAGTTGAAGTCACCGTTTCCGGAAACAAACCCAATTCTTCAATCACTAAATAGATACGATCTAAGCCAAAGGAAATCCCCACACCACTCATATCTTTCAAGCCAAAAATTCCAGTCAAATCATCATATCTTCCACCACCGCCAATAGAACCCATACTCACTTGTTTCGGCGGAGCCACTTCAAAAATAGCGCCTGTATAATAGTTTAAGCCACGAGCAAGAGTCACGTCTAAATCTAGAACTGCTGAATTCAAACCAAGATTAGCAACAGTATCACAAATAAATTGTAGTTCTTGTACACCTTTCATCCCTTCTACTGATACTGCTAATAAGTTTGAAAGTTTGTTTATTTTTTCTGAAATAGTTCCCGTAAAATGAAATAATGGTTGTACTTTTTGGATGGCAGATTCAGTAATTCCTTTTTCAACCATTTCTTTTTTTACGCCGTCCTCCCCTATTTTGTCGAGTTTATCTAAAGCTACCGTAAAATCGATTAATTTATCCTGAGCCCCAATCACTTCGGCGATTCCCGAAAGAATTTTTAGATTGTTTATTTTAATCGTCACGCCTTCTAAACCCAAATCTGTAAAAACCGAATCATATAGTTGCACCAACTCTACTTCTTGCCAAAGGGATTTTGAACCTACAACATCAGCATCACATTGAAAAAATTCTCTAAAACGCCCTTTTTGAGGACGGTCAGCACGCCAAACAGGTTGGATTTGGTAGCGTTTAAACGGAAATTCTATTTCGTTTTGATGTTGTACCACATATCGTGCAAAAGGAACGGTGAGGTCGTAACGAAGGGCTTTTTCGGAGATTTTTGGAGTTATAGCTTTTTCTTGTTTATATTCTAAAAATTCTAACGGAACGTCTTTTAAATACTCTCCTGAATTCAATATCTTAAAAATCAATCGATCTCCTTCTTCTCCGTATTTTCCCATCAAAGTTTCGGAATTTTCAAACGAAGGCGTTTCTATAGGTTGAAAACCAAATTTCTCGAAATTGCTTTTTATAATCGATATGATATAGTGACGCTTTGCCACCTCAGCCGATGAAAAATCTCTTGTCCCTTTAGGAATACTTGGTTTTTGAGCCATTTTTTTAAGTTAGAAGTTTAGGAGTTGGAAGTTGGGAGTTAAAGGTTAGAAGTTGGGAGCTGGGAGTTTGAAGTTGGGAGTTTGAAGTTGGGAGTTTGAATCAATTTCAATCTTCCCTCTTCCACCTTCCTGCTTCCGTCTTCCCTCTTCCTGCTTTCTTCCTACTTCACATTGCAAATATCTAGTTTTTACAGCAAATATCCCATCTTCTATCACAAACTTGTAACAAAAACTGTAATTTCGTGTCAAATGGCTCCTATGTTTAAACTATTTCGAGAAAACGTGAGAATCGCAATAGGTTCTATTAGAACCCAATTATTGCGTACCGTCCTCACGGTTTTGATTATTGCTATCGGAATCACGGCCTTGGTTGGGATTCTAACCGTTGTTTCCGCTTTAGAAAACACTATTTCTACTGATTTTGCTTCCATGGGAGCCAATACATTTACTATTAATCAATACAAAAATACGTTTCAAAAACAGGGTGGTGAAGAAAAAAAAATAATTAATCCTCAAATTTCTTACCCCGAAGCAATAGCTTTTAAGAAAAAATACAATTATCCGTTAACCGAAACTTCAATCTCTTTTAGAGCAACCTCTACTGCCGAAATTAAATATGAAGCCAGTAAAACTGACCCTGAAAATACTATTGTTGGTGTTGATGAATGTTATATGCTCAACTCTGGTTTAGAAACCAGTTTAGGGAGAAGCTTTACTGAATTTGACATTCAAAATAACACTTATAATTGTATCGTTGGCTCCGATTTCTTAAAAGAATTATTGAAAGATGTCAATCCAATTGATAAAATAATCTCTATTCGTGGCGCTAAATTTAAGGTCATTGGAGTTTTGAAAGAAAAGGGGTCTTCTTTTGGAAACAAACAAGATTTGAGAGTATTAATTCCTATTCAAGTGGCGCGTTCCTTATTTACTTCGCCCAACATAAATTATTCTATTAGTGTAATGACTACCAAAAAAGAAATTTTGGATCAAGCCATTGACAATGCCATTAACACCATGCGAAGCGTTAGAAAATTGAATCCTATAAAAGACAATAACTTTGCTATTGTTCGCAGCGATGACTTAATCAACAAAATACTAGGCATTACAAAATATCTTGGTGTTGCTTCCTGGGTAATTAGTATCATTACGATTATTGGGTCTTCGATTGCCTTAATGAATATTATGATTGTTTCCGTAACCGAAAGAACACGTGAAATAGGGGTTCGAAAAGCATTAGGCGCTAAAAAAACGACTATCGCCTATCAATTTTTTATAGAAACCATACTTATCGGACAATTGGGTGGTATTACCGGAATTATTTTTGGAATAGGGATTGGGTATGTCATTGCAACAGCCATAAATTTTGTGTTTGTAATTCCATGGGGTGCTATTTTGGCAGCCTTTGCGACCAGTTTTGCTGTGGCTATAATTTCGGGTTTGTATCCCGCTCTTAAAGCGGCTGTTCTTGACCCAATTGAGGCTTTACGATATGAGTAAAGAAAATTACGAAATACGAAGTTAAAGGTACGAGGTAAAAACTATGGAGTTAAGAAATAGTATAATTTTATTTTTTATTTAGATTATTTCTAGCTGTTTTTATTGAAGCTACAACAATTGCTAAGATTTCATTTGACTCTTTTAGAAGTTTTTCAATTTCAAATTTTAAATCTTGACTTTGATTAATTTCAAGAATTATTTCAAGAAAAAAACTACTTTCATCTGATTCCTCTTCAACAATCTTTAATTTATTAATGAAATCCGCAGTGGATTTTGCTCGTTGTGATGCTCTATAGTTGGCTCCGACAGAACTCGAACATCTTATAAGTTGATTTACGTAAGCATTAAATTCTCTGGTAGTTGGTAATTTTGAACATAAATAAGAACTATCAATAGTAAATTTCTTAGTTCTTGCTTTCATATCTATCATAACTAAATTTTTAAAATTTCTAACTTTTACTTCATAACTCACATGTCGTACCTCTTAATATAGTACTTCTAACTTCTTACCTCGTATTTCTTACCTCGTACCTCTAATCATTCTATCATTCCCGTAAATATCTTGTCGCAATTGGATGTTTTTGAAGTTCATTTTTTCGAGTAATTCCATCATTTCTTTGCCTAAATACTGATTGATTTCAAAAAATAATTGTCCGTTTTGAGATAGGTTTTTTTGTGCTAATTCAGCGATTTTTTTATAAAAAACAAGCGCATCATTATCTTCTACAAATAGTGCCAAATGGGGTTCGTTGTCCAAAACATTTTTCTTGATTTCTTGTTTTTCCAATTCACGAACATAAGGAGGATTCGAAACAATAATGTCGAATTCAGTTGGAAGTTGCCTGCCTGCCGGGAGGCAGGGGGAGTTGTCTGCCTGCCGGGAGGCAGGGGAAGAGGGAAGTTGCTCGAAATCGTTGATTTTTAAAATATCAATATGTATAAAATTTACTTCAACTTTATTAATTTCAGCATTTTTTTGGGCTGTTGCCAAAGCCTTTTCCGAAACATCAATTGCAAAAACGGTAGCGTTTTCAAGACTTTTCGCCAAAGCAATCGCTATGCAACCACTACCTGTTCCAATATCTAAAATTTTAATTTCCTTACTTCCGACTTCCAACTTCTGACTTCCAACTTCTGACTTCCGACTTCTGACTTCCAACTTCTGAATTCCGACTTCTGACTTCCGACTTTGAACAATCCAATCCACCAACTCCTCGGTTTCGGGTCTTGGAATCAAAACATCTGGATTAACCTCGAAATCTAAACCGAAAAAACTGGTTTTACCCAACAAGTATTGTATCGGAATTTCTTGTTTTAACTGTTCTAAAAGGAAATCCCAAATCTGAATTTCTTCCTCAGAAAAAGTCAAATCAGGATTCAAAGCCAAGTCTTTCTTTTTTAATTTATGTTTTTCTTCTAAAATCAAATAAAAAAAACTCTCGGCTTCGATAGCGTCATAAATTGAAGAAAGAGCTTGAACAAATTGGGTTCGGTATTGTTTTATTTTCATTATTATAATTTGCTTGATAATACATAAACTTTCCTATAACAACTTTTTTCTTTCAATTCTTTCTTTGGCTTCTGCTACTAGCAAGTGAATTTTTTCTTCAAATTGCTTTTTTGGAGGTAAGTCTGTCCAATATTCGGCAACCATTATTCCGTCTTTGTGCATTTCGAGTAACTCAATTTGTTCACGGCTGCTTTCGGCACAAAGTATTAATCCTACTGGTGTATTTTCTCCTTCTTGTTTTTCGTATTTATCTAACCACTTTAAGTATAGCTCCATTTGCCCTTTGTGTTTGGCTTGGAATTTACCCAGTTTTAATTCAATGGCAACTAATCGTTTTAGTTTTCGATGATAGAAAAGTAAATCTAAATTGAAATCTTCGCCGTCAATAATCATTCTTTTTTGGCGTTCTACAAACGCAAACCCTTTACCTAATTCGAGAATAAAAGTTTCTAAATCATGTAGTATTGCATCTTCTAAATCCTTTTCCAAGAAACTATTTTGCAAACCAAATAAGTCTAAAATGTAAGGATCTTTGAATGTATTGAATGGAATATGTGTTGATTCGATAATTTGTGCATCGGCAATATTTGTTCTTTCGAATGCTTTTAAAGCAATTTGTCGCCTTAGTTCTCTAACACTCATAAAACTATTGCCAACTTGATTTGCATAAAACAGTTTAGCTTCGTGGGTTTTTATTGGTAATATAGCTAAATAATGTGACCAGCTCAATTGTCGTGACAGTGTCACGACAATTTGAAAATCTGTAAATTGTTCTGCAAACTGCATCATTCGACGGAGATTTTTTTCTTCAAAAGTTCTTCCGTATCGTTCTTTCAATTGTGTAGACAGTGTCGACACAATTTGCTTTGCATATTCGGCACGTTTATTTTGTAGGATATCTTGATTGATACGAGTACCTACTTGCCAAAACAAAATGGTAACGGCACTATTTGCTTGTACTGCTACTTGCTGTTTGCTTTGCTCTATAAGTTGTGATAACTCATTGAATAAATCATTTTCTGAAATTGATAAACTGTTAGTTTTTTCTGCCATATACTTACTTATTCTACTTTCGTATTAAAATAATTTTCATTTATAATAGCTATTTGATATGCACTCTACCATGCATTTTGGAATCGCAAATAAAATATACAAACATACAAAAAAGCAACCTAAAGCATCAAGAGAAAAACCCTAAACACATGGAGATTATACCAATCGTAATTATAAAATGGGCTTTTCTATTTTATAATTTTACAATGGTTAATGCCGATAGACAATAATTCAGTGCAATTTATTGGACTTTTATTTATTGCTAATCGGTATTAATATTGAATTGAAGTATTGTATAACCCTAATCTCAAAAATTAGTACTTTTGTATCAATGAAAACCCATGAATTATATATCCGTCGTTGTATCGAATTAGCCAAAAATGGCTTAGGAACTACCTACCCGAACCCCATGGTAGGTAGTGTAATTGTTTTTAATGACACCATCATTGGCGAAGGCTGGCACAAAAAATCGGGAGAACCACACGCCGAAGTCAATGCTGTAAATTCGGTAAAAGACAAATCTTTGTTGAAAAAAGCGACTATCTATGTGAGTTTAGAACCGTGTAGCCATTTTGGAAAAACACCTCCTTGTTGTGATTTAATTATTGACCATAAAATTCGGAATGTAGTAATAGGTACTGTAGACCCTAATATAAAAGTCGCAGGAAATGGCATCAAAAAAATAATCGAATCGGGAGCAAAAGTAACTGTGGGAATTCTTGAATCGGAATGCTTAGAATTGAACAAACGATTTTTTACTTTCCACGAAAAGAAAAGACCTTATGTGATTTTGAAATGGGCCGAAAGTCAAGATGGATTTATTGCGCCTATCCCTCGTGAAGCTCAGGATGACATAAAAATAAGAAAACCGATCTGGATTACCAATGAATTTTCACGCCAACTGGTTCATAAATGGCGAAGTCAAGAACAAGCTATTCTTGTTGGAACACAAACTGTGATTGATGACAATCCGAAATTGGATGTAAGAGATTGGACAGGGAATAACCCTATTCGAATTGTTTTGGATAAAAATAATCGAATACCAAAAGACAGTCATGTACATGACAACCAAACGAAAACCATTATTTTATGCCAATCAAACACTGCTAATTCTATAGAAAATACTATCTTTGAAAAGATTGATTTCGAAAAAAATATAGGGCATCAGGTATTGGAAATACTCTATAAACACAGTATTCAATCTGTTATTATTGAGGGGGGGCGACACACTTTGCAAACCTTTATTAATGAAAATCTTTGGGACGAAGCTCGAATATTTATGGGAGATAATTACATAAATTCTGGGATAAAAGCTCCAATTATCGACAAAAAAAATGCCGCAAAAAAAACAATTTCAAACGACACACTACTAGTAATTAGAAATCATGATTAACACTATCATTTTTGATTTTGGCGATGTTTTTATCAATTTAGATAAACAAGCAACCCTTGATGGTCTTAAAAAATTAGGGCTGTCAGAATGGAATGAGGATTTAAACCAACTCAATATCTCTTTTGAAAAAGGGCAAATTTCTCGTGAAAATTTTCTGCTAGGAATTCAAAAGCATACTTCAAATGCTTCAATAGACGAAATTACAAAAGCTTGGAATGCTGTTCTTTTAGATTTCCCGCTGAAAAGATTAGAATTTATACAAAAACTATCCAAAAAATACAGCTTATTTTTATTAAGCAATACTGATTCTATACATATAGAAACCTTTGAAATGGAAAACGGAATCTCTTTTTATAGTGATTTTTACCAATGCTTTGAAAAAGTCTATTTTTCATTCGAAATGGGAATGCGGAAACCTGATCTTGAAATATACAATTATCTGTTGTCTCAACACAATTTAATACCAAAGCACACTTTATTAGTAGATGATAAAAAAGAAAATACCGATGCTGCTGCAACATTAGGTATTCATGTTTGGAATTTACAAGTAGGTAAAGAAGATATTGTAGACTTGTTTTCAAAAAAAGAGTTGCCCCTTTAAAAATTTCAACCTCAAATTCAGCTGTAAAAAAAATTATGATTAAAATTTCACTAAAAACTATTTAGTATAACTCAAATAAATACCCCAGATTTGTCCATTTTAAAAATCAAAAAATGGGACTGAGTTGTGAAATTGAAATAAAATCTGTTCTGTAATAATCTTAAAAAAAGTATTATTTTTTAATTATTTCACAACAAAACACCTCAATTAATTCATTGTTTTTAACAGTTCGGAAATATACGTTGGAGGAGCAATTGGACGACCCGATTTCATGTCAACAAAAACCAATATTGAATTGCCTGTTGTTAATAACTCACCCTCTTCATTATACAATTCATAATCAAATTCAATCTTAACACTGGAGTGTTTTTTTAATATTGTTTTTAAAGTTAAGAGTTCGTCATACCGAGCTGGTTTTTTATAATTCAAAGTCAACGAAACCACCGGAAGCATAATTCCGTTATCCTCCATCCATTTATAAGAAACTCCTTTGTTTCTAAGCCATTCAACCCTTCCGATTTCAAAATATTGAGCATAATTACCGTGATAAACGACCCGCATTTGATCGGTTTCTGAATAGCGAACCCGAATTTGAATTTGATGATACTCCATTAAACTATTGATAAAAAAATTAAATTAAAAAAAGCTCCATACAACAAAATTTTATAAAAATTATAAGTAAAAAATTTTTTTTTAGAGAAAATTGTTCACATATTTGTTATCCCGAAAAAGAAGAAAAATTCAACCTCTTTTTTCATATTAAATTAGAATAAAAAACCATAATAATTTAACCAATTCATGAACAAAACTGCTCAATCAGTATGGGAAAACTGTTTGTCTTTTATAAAAGACAATATTCAGGATCAAGCCTACAAAACTTGGTTTGAACCAATTAAATCAGTTGAACTTACCGATAATGCACTGTACATTCAAGTTCCTAGCAAATTTTTTTATGAATGGCTAGAAGAACATTACGTTAAATTATTAAAAGTGGCATTAACTAAAGAACTTGGTAAAAATGCAAAGTTACTCTATAAAATTAAAATGGAGAACACTTACGGCAATAAACAACCTTTTACCGAACAAATACCAAGTGCAAATCGGGTTTCTATGAAACCGCAAGAAGTAGATGCCCCTTTTAAAAACCTGAATCCAGAATTAAAAAATCCTTTTGTGATTCCTGGAATCAGAAATTTAAAAATTGAATCTCAACTTAATGCCAACTATAGTTTTGATAATTTTCTAGAAGGAGATTCTAACAGATTAGCGCGTTCAGCAGGTATGGCTGTCGCAAATAAACCCGGAGGAACTTCATTTAATCCTTTGTTAATTTTTGGCGGTGTAGGTCTAGGAAAAACCCATTTAGCTCATGCCATTGGTGTTGAGATAAAAGATAAACATCCTGAAAAAACAGTACTGTATATTTCAGCAGAAATTTTTACCCAACAATATGTAGATTCCATCAAGAAAAACAATCGAAATGATTTTATTCATTTTTATCAATTGATTGATGTTTTAATTATTGACGATGTCCAATTTCTATCCGGAAAAACAGGGACTCAAGATGTATTTTTTCACATATTTAATTACTTGCATCAAAACGGAAAACAAGTTATCCTAACATCGGATAAGGCACCTGTTGACATGCAAGATATAGAACAACGCCTTTTATCCCGTTTTAAATGGGGACTGTCGGCAGAATTGCACCAACCCGATTATGAAACTCGAATTGCCATACTCAAAAATATACTCTATCGCGATGGCGTAGAGATTCCCGAAGAAATTATAGAATATGTAGCTCGAAATATCAAATCCAACGTAAGAGAACTTGAGGGCGCTATAATATCCCTTATTGCACAATCTTCCTTCAACAAAAAAGAAGTAACACTCGAACTCGCTAAAAATGTAGTTGAAAAATTTGTTAAAAATGTAAAACGTGAAATTTCTATCGATTACATTCAAAAGATTGTTTCCGATTATTTTCAATTGGATTTAGAAACACTTCAATCCAAAACCAGAAAAAGACATATTGTGCAGGCGCGTCAATTAGCGATGTTTTTTGCTAAAAAATTCACCAAAGCTTCCCTAGCTAATATTGGTTCTCAAATAGGAGATAGAGATCACGCTACTGTATTGCACGCTTGTAAAACGGTTGACAATTTGGTAGCTACTGACAAACAATTCAAAAAATTTGTCGAAGATATTCATAAAAAATTAACGCTATAAACGCGAATGATTCCCATAAAAATTGTAATGGTTTGTTTAGGTAATATTTGTCGGTCACCCTTGGCAGAAGGAATATTAGCTTCTAAACTTCCGAAAAATAAATTTAGGGTAGATTCCGCTGGTACTGGTTCATGGCATATTGGTCATTCCCCAGATGAGCGTTCCATACTTACCGCAAAAAAACACAAAATAGATATTTCAAACCAAAAAGGGAGACAATTTACTACTTCCGATTTTGATTATTATGATTATATCTACGTTATGGACAATTCTAATTATCATGATGTTGTGGAACTAGCTCAAAATAATGCTCAAAAAGAAAAAGTGGAACTCATTTTGAACGAATTGTTTCCTGATGAAAATGTAGATGTGCCAGATCCTTATTATGGATTACAAAACGGTTTTGATACCATTTATCAAATGCTTGACGAGGCCTGTGATATCATTGCTGAAAAATTAATAAAAAAACACTCCTAGTTGATTTTTTCATCTTAATCATCTGTATTACAACGGTTTTAACTACATCAAATTGATACTATCTTTATGAAACCAACTACTTTATATGGAAAGCTATACCTAATCCCTACTACTCTAGGCGATAATAATCCGGATGAAGTATTACCTATTACCGTAAAAAGAACCGTTGAATTTATAGATGATTATATCGTTGAAAATGAAAAAACGGCACGAAAATTCATCAAAAGTGTCCTACCCGAAAAAGTACAAGCTACACTGAGGTTAAGCACATTAAACAAGCACACTGAAGTTTCAGAACACGCCAAAATGATTCAACCCTGTCTCGAAGGAAAAAGCATAGGATTGATGAGTGAGGCAGGTTGTCCTGGTGTTGCCGATCCAGGAGCGGTAATTGTGAAATTAGCCCACGAAAAAGGAATTCAAGTTGTCCCGCTAGTAGGGCCATCATCCATTCTTTTGGCGATTATGGCTTCGGGAATGAACGGTCAGAGTTTTACTTTTAATGGGTATCTTCCCATAGATAAATCAGAAAAAAAATCAGCTTTAAAAAATCTAGAAAAAGTATCGCAAGATAAAAACCAATCACAGATTTTTATTGAAACTCCCTTTAGGAATAACAAAATGCTTGAAGATATTTTGCAAGCATTAAATCCGTCGACTCATTTATGTGTTGCTACAGACATCACCTTGCCTACTGAATTCATCAAAACAATGAGAGCTTCCGATTGGAAAAAAATAAAAGTTGATTTACACAACCGACCTACCATTTTTATCATTCACAAAATGTAACTAAAAAAGGCTGTCTAAATCACTTCAGACAGCCTTCAAATATTTTTATAAAAATCTAATTCGCTCTTGCATTATTATCGGCTACAATAAAAGAAGTATCATAACCACTATAATCCTCTAAATAGCTTCTTATAGAAGTTCCATAAGCGTCTTTTAAATATCTTTTGCCATTATTTCTAAAATATTTTTTTACAGAACCTGCTCCGCCCAAATGAGCTGCAGCTAATATCCCCGACTCTGTAATTTTGATACCGTTGAGAATGCTTCCGTCATATTTCTCTATTTCGTCTTGTAACTCCCATTTGTTTTTGGCTAATAGTGTTACAAATGCTTTTTCTTGCAATCTAGGATTGTTCAAAAACGAATCACAATCATAAATACCTATCGTTTTTAGTGTCTCCATACCAAACTGATATTTACCCATATAACCCAAAGAGTTAATTTTTTTATATTGACCTTGAGACTCTTTGAAAGCAATTGCTTCTTTGTAACCAATGAAATACTTTCCTGTAAAAGGAACATTGGTGCTGGTATATTCATTTTGCTTTTGAGATGGATATAAGTAGTGGGTTCCATCGGTATTTTTTGTAAGAAACCATCTATTGGCATCTAAATCGAAAGGTTTAAAACCGGAGCTTAAAAAAGCTATAATAATAGTCAAACTGGTATAAAAAGACCATTTATTTATCATAAATTGTTTTTCTTCAAAACGCTGTCCCGTTAAGAAATTTCTGCGTGCAAATATACGCCTAAAATCACAAGCTTGATAATCAATCTGTTAAAATTTCTAAAAAGCAAATAAATACATTTACGAAAAACTTTCGTAGCCTTAGTGTTTATAATAGCTAACAGAAATATACATACTATCTAATTTTATCATAAAAAGTGTTTTAAAAGTAAGAATTTTATACTTTTTTAAGCAGAAACAAACGTGAAAATTAAAAATTTTCTATCAAAAAAGTCAGTTTTGGAAGAAAATTATAGGTCAAAAGCATTAAAATTTTCGGAGTTTTTAGAAAACAGGTCGCCCCGCTGGGGCTATAAAACCAATTTTAATCAATATTTAAAAACAGTATTGCTCCGCTAGAGCATTTTTTAAGTCCCAGCGGGAGTAACTATTTGTAGAAATTAATACGCATAAATTCATAAGCCCCATTGGGGTGAGCTGTTAGAAAAGTTAACGTTATAACCCATAGGTTTTTAATGCGTTTGACCTAGGAAAATTAGAAAGTTTGAACCCCATTAATTATCTTTTCACACCTTGGCTATTAATCCAATCCGAGTATTTTTTGGCATTTAGATTATGTGCTGGCAAAGTAGCCGCAAATTCATGGTAGCCAAAACGGTCAACACTAGCACAAAAATAGATGAAGTTGTGTTTTTCGGGATTCAAAACTGCCTCCAAAGCCGTAATATCAGGCATGGCGATAGGACCTGGCGGAAGTCCAATATTCATATAGGTATTATACGGCGAACTCATGGTCAAATCATTATAAAAAACTCTTTTGATGACTTGCGTAAAATCATTGGACTTCTTTTTGAGGGCATAAATCACGGTCGGGTCAGCCTGAAGTGGCATTCCTAGTTTCAAACGATTCAGGTAAACTCCTGCAATTCGCGGTCTTTCGTCTTTTTTTACCGATTCCTTATGGACTATTGAAGCCAAAATAGTAGCTTCAACTGGATTTAATCCTTGTAATTTTGCTTTTTCTATTCGTTCTGTATTCCAAAATTTTCGATATTCTTTGATCATTTTATCTCTAAATTTATCGGCAGAAGTATTCCAATAAATTTCGTAGGTGTTTGGAATAAACATAGACAAAACATTCTCATCAGTAAAACCATTCTCTTTCAAAAAAACGGAATCTTTAACAGAGGTTAACAATGACAAACTATCGGCTTCGATTTGAGAACTGATGCGACCCGCAAAATCCTCTAACCGTTCTTGATTGTTGAAAGCTAAATCAACAGGGACGTTAAAACGAATACTTTGTACCAACTCAAAACTATTCATTCCTTTTGTAAACAAAAAACGACCTGGTTTTACGTTTTCAGGATAATTTCTTTTTTCTGCAACTACTTCAAAACGATCCATATTTTTAACCAATGGAGCAATTATTTTTTTGACATCTTCATAATTGGATCCTGTTGGTATATGTACATATACCTCTTTTTCGTTAAATCGGGTATTGTCTGAGAAAATTTGCTGCGATAAAATAAGTCCAAAAATCAGTAATCCTGAAATAAACGCAACGGAAACTATTGAAATGATTTTTTTTTTTGTCAAAACTAAAATATTAAATTACTTGTTAATTAACTGATACACAGCTTCGTCTTTATAAACTCCATTCACCAAAGTCCAGTCTTTTTTGGTACCTATTTTTTGAAAGCCAAATTTAGTAAAAAGAGCTATACTAGCACTATTTTCTGTGCCAATATTAGCATATAATTGATGTAGATTGAGATGGTGAAATGAATAGTGTATCAAGAGTTCTAAAGCTTCAGAACCAATATTTTTGTTTCTGTTTTCATTTCCTTGAATGACAATACCCACTCCTGCCCTATTGTTTTTGGGGTCAAAATCAAACAAGTCTATTAATCCTATAGCGGGGAAATCTTGGTCTTGACAAATCGCCAATCGCAATTGTTTGGCTTCATAAATATCTTGGTACGCATTTTCGAGGTATTGCTTCACCAAAAACCGACTGTAAGGTGTTTGAGTATTGCTCACCTCCCATATACTTTGGTCATTTTCCATGGCATACACAAACTCCAAATCATTGGGTTCTAGTGCTCGAATGTAGCTATTTTTGCCTTTTAGTGTGATCATTTTATATAATTAAAAATTTGAAATCGATAATTCAAATTTATTTTGGATTTACTTTGCAAATAATAAACTACTTAATATCAATTAGTTGAATACTTTTTGGATTTACTTTGCAAATAAGAATCCAGAATGTTTAGGCGTAATATGGAATATATGTTGCGTATTTTCTTGATGTTATTTCTGGATCTGAAAGTTTAATCAATCCTACATCAAAAGTATCAGATATAATTCTTGAAGCAACTGATGAATTATTTTTATCAATACCAAACCGTTCTCGAACAGATTGATTATTTAATTCTTTTCTGTCTTCAAAAAGTAAACAAGCGTGTTGATAACAAGCTCTTACTTTTTCTGTTTTTGACATTTCTTTTAACTCTTTGGGTGGAAACAAAATTACCTTTGTGTGTAATTCACTTTTTTCGAATTTAACTGCTGGCAATTTTCTTTCCTCAATTGCTTCAATTGCTCTGTCAATACCACTTCCTCTTCTTTCACAAATTCCCAACAAAAGCATTGTTTGAGCAAGAATTTCATTTCTTGATCTTGGAGGCATATCTAATAATCGGTTTACATCATTTAATGGTGCTCCAGGATTTGTGATAACAAATCTGTTTGAAAAAATCTCGATTGTTATCGGCATACCATCAATAGCAAAATCTTGATGTATTAAAGCATTTGCAATGAATTCTCTAATAGCAACTTTTGGATAAATAGGAACATCTTTTCGAATACCCTCTATAATTTCAGTTTTTGGTAACTGCTTTAAAATATAATTTATCAACCCTTCAAAACCAGCAGCATAACCAAAAACTCCATTTTTCTCATTCTCTAATTCTCGATTATTGCTGCCAACATAATGACGAACGATAACATTTCTTCCTATTAATTCAGGGTAATCATTGATGTCATTAGCAAATAAGATGGCTCCTAAATTTGTTATGCTCCAAGAATCATTTTTTTTATTTATGAATTTATATTCAACAAGAGTATTCAATATGGCGTCTGTGTTTTTGGGTGTATTTTTATCTAAAAGTTCAAAAAGCTTTTGACAATTTAATTTTTTTAAAACTTCTGATTCAGATAAATTTTCCAGTGCACTTATTTCTTCAAATGGTATTCCTCTTGATTGTGAAATTAAAATTTGAACTTGTTTTTTTGTCATTTTTACTGTTTGACCAGCAGAACGTGTATAACAATTATACAAATCATTTCCTCGCAAATGGGCTGGCTTATCAGACTGTTCTGGTATGTGTACAAAAAGTAAATAAAACCCACCAAACTCCATTATACTATGTTCTAAAACAATGGCAGCACTTAAATTATTTTTTGCAATATTCCCTAATAAAGTAACTGTTTTATCAGCTTCTTCTTGCGAAATTGAAAACAAACTTCCATCATTATTCACTCCATAAACCAAAAGACCACCACCTTGTAAGTTGGCTAAAGCACAAATGTGTTGTGCTAACCTATCTGTTTTAGAAGACAATCCGCTTTTCCAATCCAATTCATTTAATTCAATTGGCACAGGAAACAAACTATCTTTCAGTATTTTTAATGCTTTTTCTTTCCAAGTCTCCATAAACATTCTTTTTCCAAAACTATTAGGGCATTATCTTTTTAGCAACAATTGTTTTATTTTAATTAACCTAACTTTTGGAGTTATGACTCTTAAAAATTATCATTACAATTACAGATTTATGAACAAACTATTAAAAATAGCAACGAGCAAAATCATACCTTTTAGTTTGAACTGCATTGTCTGATTTCATAATTCGTAATTATATTTCAATCTCCCCTTTAAATACAAATTCTGCTGGACCAATCAAAAAAACATTGGTAAACTGATTATCTTTTTTATCAAAAGAAACGGTCAATTTTCCGCCTTGAACGTTCAAATGTATGGAGGTAGCATTGGTTTTTCCTATAGCATTCATAGCTATGGCAACCGCAGTAGCCCCCGTTCCGCATGAAAGAGTTTCATCTTCCACGCCTCGCTCGTATGTGCGAAGGGCAAAAGTATCTTCGTTTATTTTTTTTACAAAATTAATATTGCTTCCTGCTGCTCCGTATAAAGAACCGTATCGAATAGCTGCTCCGTTTTCTTTTATATTATAGCTTACCAAATCTTCTACTAATTGCACATGATGGGGCGAACCTGTGTTTAGAAACACATATTCTGGAGTGACTTTTACATAATCAACATCAATCATTTGTAAAGAAACTATTCCATTATCAGCAATTTTGGCATGATGCAAACCATCGGTTGCCATAAAAGTACAGCTTTCGTTGATAACTTCTAGTTCTTTGGCGAAAGCCACCAAACAGCGCCCTCCGTTACCACACATAGAACTGGTATTCCCATCAGAGTTATAATAGACCATTCTGAAATCAGTCTCGTTATCATTTTCCAACAAAATAAGTCCATCAGCGCCAATACCAAAACGTCTGTCGCACAAATGAGCAACAAGTTGAACATTATCTTTTGGAAAAAAACCAGACCGATTGTCAATCATCACAAAATCGTTTCCTGTTCCTTGGTATTTATAAAATTGGATTTGCATTATATTGTCATATTAAATGCAACAAAAATACAACTAATTGATTGTTATTAAAAAGAAATAATTCTTATGACTAAAGTGTGTGTGTTTTTTTTAAATAATTACTTATCTTTGACGTTAGTATTTTAAATTCAAACTGTGATCAAAAGTTTTAAAGATAAGGAAACAGCAAAAATTTGGGATGGAATTCAGTCGAGAAAATTACCGAATGAAATTCAGAATGTGGCAAGACGCAAATTAAGAATGATTAATAATGCTCAAAATGTAGTTGATCTCAAAATTCCGCCAGCAAACCATTTAGAAAAATTAAGCGGTGATTTATCAGGATTTTATAGCATAAGAATTAATAATCAATGGAGAATTATTTTTAAATGGGAAAACGATACCGCTTTTGAAGTACAAATTGTAGATTATCATTAAAATCAAAAAATATGGAAAATTTAAAAAACACACATCCTGGAGAAATTTTAAAAGAAGAGTTTCTTGAACCACTAGGAATTAGTGCTTATCGCTTGTGCAAAGACACTTTTATTCCGCAGACTAGAATTAGTGAAATTATAAAAGGAAACCGCAGAATTACCGCAGATACCGCTTTGAGGCTTTCTAAATATTTGGGAACCAGTGCAAAATTTTGGCTTGGGCTTCAAGATGATTATGACTTGGAAGAAGAAAACAATTCTAAAAAACATAGTTTAGAAAACATCAAACCCATCGAAAACAATGCAGCCTAACATGCGTTAATGCTACCTCTTGCATTGATTTTTTTTAAAACCCAGTCAGGATTAAAACCTTTACTGGGTTAATTTATTTTTACTCCTTGATAAACTTACTCGTATATTTTTTATGAATTTAGTAAATGTACTAAAAATCATATTATAAAATTATACAAATTTAGTATTCTAGTGGTTTGCGTTAGTATTTGAGAACTTTGAAACAATTATTTTAATCTCTTTAAATTTTATGACTATCTGTAACTAATACCAAGTTGTTTCTAAAGCAACGAATGGGATGGTACTCGTTTATCTAAATGACTACAGTTTATCAGAAAAATAGAACTATTAATGATACGTTAAAGAATGTTAAACGAGCGTTAAACTGTTTTTATGAAATATGAAAATGTATAATTTTGCGTTGGATAACATTAAAATTATACTACTATGAAACGATTTTCAAATCTCTTTTTGGTGTCATTGTTAAGCGGTGCTACTACACTTAGTGCTTACAAATTGTTATTTGACGACAATGGCTATTTTTCAAACCGCAAAAACTCCATTGTTACTGAAGCTCCCAATCAGTATGGGCGAAATGTAGGGCTCTCTTCGGAAGTTTTAGATTTTACCGAAGCGGCAGACAAGACCATTCACAGTGTAGTTCACGTAAAAAATGTATCGAGACAAACTATCAACAATCCTTTGATGGAATTCTTCTATGGTTTTGGGGGACAACAATCACAAGAACAAGTGGGAACTGGTTCTGGAGTTATCATTTCGGAAGATGGGTATATCGTAACCAATAACCATGTGGTTAAAAATGCTTCGGAAATTGAAATTACCTTAAACAATAAAAAATCCTATACCGCAAAACTCATCGGAACGGACTCGAAAATGGATATTGCGCTATTAAAAATCACTGCTGATGAGAAATTACCGTATTCGGCTTTTGCCAATTCTGATTCGGTAAAAATTGGCGAATGGGTTCTGGCAGTCGGAAACCCATACAACCTCACCTCGACCGTAACCGCAGGAATTGTTTCGGCCAAAGCTAGAAATTTAGACACCAGTGGTATTCAATCTTTTATTCAAACTGATGCGGCTGTAAATCCTGGTAATAGCGGTGGTGCCTTAGTAAACACGAGAGGAGAACTAATAGGTATTAACACTATGATTTCGTCTCCAACCGGAAGTTATACGGGTTATTCTTTTGCCATTCCATCTAATATTACTCGAAAAATAATTGAAGACATTATGGAATTTGGCAATGTGCAACGTGGCATTTTAGGAGTTGAAGGAGGTGAATTAAACTCATCTGCATCCAAAGAATTAGGCATCAAAGAAACCGAAGGTTTTTATATTAAGAAAGTGAGTAAAAAATCGGGAGCCGAAAAAGCAGGACTCTTAAAAGGGGATATTATCATCAAATTAGACGAGCAAAAAGTAAGCACTTTTGCGGATTTGTCGGGTTATATTAGCACCAAAAGACCAGGCGATAAAGTTGAAGTTACCTTTATTAGAGAAGGAAAAAATAAAGTCGTTCCTGTTATTTTGAGTAAAAATGAATTGTTTGGTACCGAATTTAAAGGCATCGAATTAGAGAACATAGAAGCAGCCGACAAAAAGAAATTCAATTTGGATTATGGGGTAAAAATCAAATCGCTTAGTAACCCAAATTTGAAGCAATATGAAGCTGAATTGCTTGGAAATATTATTTTGAAAATTGATAATGCCAAAGCCACTGATATCGAAACGGTTTCGAAACTACTAAACGATAAAGGGGAAAACCAAAGCGTTCGAATCGAAATGCTGAATAAAAATGGGCAAATGATTCAAATTATTATTTAAAGTAAAAATGGGTGTAAATAGCAAAACAGGTTTCAATGTATTGAAACCTGTTTTTTTATGTATCGTAAAAACCGTTGGGTCTAATTCAAATTTATTGTTTTTTTTAACCACATAGAATCATAGGTTTTTATATGTAACAGTTTGCATAGAAGTTTCACTTTTTCAGATAAGCAACTATGTTGAAAATAGTATATTTCTAGTAAGTCTTTATATACAAGCACAAGCTATGATTCTATGTGGTTAAATTTTATAAAATCTTGTTTTGGCAATCTTCTATTAATTGCACCCAACGAGTTGTTGTTAGTAAATTATCAAACCCCAAACCATTTTACTCTTTCGGTTTTGTCAAATAATAAATTGGTATTCCCGTTAGCATAATCAAAACACCCCAACCACAAGTCGAGAATTTAGTCAACAACAAGGAAACGCAAACTGCCGAAGCAATAATAATGTACAAAAACGGTAAGAAAGGATAGCCAAAAGCCTTGTATGGTCTTTCCGCATCGGGCATTTTCTTGCGAAGAATGAAGATACCATAGATCGTCAAAATATAAAATATGAGTACGATAATAATCACAAAATCCAGCAAATCACCATATTTCCCAGTCAAACACAACACCGAAGCCCACACACATTGCATCCACAATGCCCAAGCGGGAACACTGGCGTCATTCAATTCGGCTGCTTTTTTAAGAAACAAACCGTCCTTTGCCATGGTATAGTAGACTCTGGCTCCCGCCATAATCAAACCATTATTGCATGCAAAAGTCGAAATCATAATCATTACCGCAATGATAATCGTTCCCATATCGCCAAAGGTATATTGCGAAGCTACAACCGCCACACGATCGGATTTTGCAGTTGCAATTTCGTCAAAAGGAATCACAGCCAAGTACATCAAATTGGTCAAAACATAAATAACCGTTACGATAAAAGTACCTAGAAACAAACTCAATCCCACATTGCGTTTGGGGTTTTTAATTTCGCCCGCAATAAAAGTTACCCCCACCCAAGCATCACTCGAAAACAAAGAGCCCACCATCGCTGCCGAAACACCAGCTATCAAAGCTGTTCCACCTATAGGCAACCACGAACCACTGTCTATGTCAAAGGAGCGGGTACTCCAAGCATCGGCCCAGTTGGCATTCCAAATTTCGGCTTTGGCAGCCAGAAGAAAGCCAAAAACAATCAAGCCAAAGAGAGACAAAATTTTGATTACGGTTAAAACGGTTTGCATCATTTTACTATTTTTTACCCCACGACTATTGATGTACGTGAGTAGAATAATGGTAATAATAGAAACAATTTGAGCCGCATTGAGTTGAAAACTACCCAGTTCATAAAGAATATTTTCATTGCTCAGCGCGGGAACTAAATAAGCGGCAAATTTCGAAAAACCTACGCCCACCGCAGCAATGGTTCCGGTTTGAATCACGGCAAAGAAACTCCAACCATACAGAAATGCAATCAGTTTATTATAGGCTTCCTTAAGATACACATATTGCCCGCCCGCTTTGGGAAACATAGCACTCAACTCGCCATAACTCACGGCAGCAATCATGGTGATTAGTCCCGAAATAACCCAAATCAAGGTCAGCCATCCCGCCGAGCCTACTTGTCTGGCAATGTCAGCACTTACTATAAATATCCCCGAACCAATCATCGAGCCCACTACGAGCATGGTTCCGTCTAATAATCCGAGTTCTCTTTTAAAATGGTCTTGATTTTCTTCTTGCATGTTTTTTGGTTTTTTTGGTTTTAGTTGGCTAAAGATATCATTTTTTATGAAATGTACTTTCGATTCGTTTTTAAAACAAAAAAGTACAAGCGAATTTGTAAAGAATTATCTATATATTTGATTTAAATAAAGTATGACGTTTGTCATACAAAGCGACCCAATTTTGGGTGTATCAGTCGGACATCGTCAGACCTAATACAAGTTATCGGTCATGCTTTGGCGACACAGCGACTTCAAACGTTCTGCAAGAAATGAAAATCTAAATCTGTGAATCATGTATCTTAATTCTTAAATTGTGTAACATTAATCTGTTCAATAATATTGAGTTTTGGAGAAAATTACACTTCATTAAAGCGACAGGTCTCTGTAGTTCAAATAATTAATCGTATGCAAAAAACTACCAAGAAAAACATTACCCCTAAGCTCAATAAATTACACAAATGCTTAACAGACATTAAGGGCTTTGACGAGGTTACAGAAGGCGGGCTTCCGGAAAACAGAACCACTTTAATTAGTGGAGGTGCCGGTTCGGGAAAAACTCTTTTTGGGATTGATTTTTTAATCAATGGTGCTGTCAATTTCAAAGAACCTGGTGTGTTTATGTCGTTTGAAGAATCAGCAGAGGAACTTTATAAAGATGTAGCTTCTCTCAACTTAGATTTAAAAGGACTTGTTTTGCAAAAAAAGATTGTGCTTGAGCATGTTGTTTTAGAACGCAAAGACGTTCTGGAGAAAGACTTTAATCTTGAAGGACTACTCGTTCGTTTGGAACTTGCCATTGATTCCATTAACGCAAAACGTGTGGTTCTAGATTCTATCGAATCTCTTTTTGCAGGCATCACAGATAATGGTATTCTTAGATTAGAGATAAAAAGACTTTTCCGCTGGCTTAAAGAAAAACAAGTTACGGCAATTGTTACCGGCGAGCCGGGACAAGATTCTTATACTCATCACGGCATGGAGCAATACATTTCCGATTGCATAATCCTTCTCGATAACAGAGTGGACGATGAAGTTTCCGTTCGTAGAATTCGTGTTGTTAAATATCGTGGTTCAAATCATGGAACAAACGAATATCCATTTGTAATAGATGAGGATGGGCTTTCAGTAATTCCTATCACTTCAGCAGGACTCGATCAACCGGGAACTGCCAAAAGAGTTTCAACCGGAATTCCATCGCTTGATAAATTGTTTAAGGGGGTAGGATACACCAAAGGCAGCACCATACTTGCCTCAGGTACTGCCGGTACAGGTAAAACAAGTTTAGCTGCTGCATTCGCAATGGAAACATGTAAACGTGGAGAACGATGTCTGTTCTTGTCTTATGAAGAATCAGCTGGGCAACTTACTCAAAACATGAAATCCATAGGTTTTAATTTTGAACCATTGATAAAAAAAGGACTCTTAAAAATGATATCCACCAGACCAACCTTTTTTGGTTTGGAGAAGCATTTACTCGATCTATATAAAACGATTGAAGAGTTTAAACCAAAATCTGTTGTGATAGATCCCCTCACAAGTCTCATAGGAGAAGGAAGCCCACGTGAAGTTCGATCGATGATTACCCGCATGATTGATGTTTTAAAAACCCAAGGCATAACCGGATTTTTTACGAGTCTTGTTTCTTCAACCGCACAAAATGACACGAGTGGTGAAATTGGTGTATCTTCATTGATTGACACTTGGATTGTTGTTAGAGAATTAGAAGAGAAAGTGGGTAAAAAACGTATTCGCGGACTCTACATTGTTAAATCTCGCGGCACAAGTCACTCCAGTGATGTACACAAATTGGTTTTGAGTGATGATGGAATTAGCTTAGAACCAATGGAAGCTGATTCTAATTCAACCCCCGATCCGAAAAAGAAAGTCGGTAGTGGTATTTCTGGAAAATCAAAAAATAAAAGTAATTAATGAAAGCTGACATTCGCGGGGGGGGGGGGCTGACATGGGTCCATTACATCCTAATTTCATTGTCGGTATTGGCGGCTCAGCCGGAGCCCTAAACGCATATAAGGCACTCTTGGACGCCCTCCCGCCTAAGACAGGTATGGCCTTTGTCATTATTTCTCATATGAGCCCCACCGCTTACAGCCAATTAGCTAAAATTCTGTCACGTCATACGAAAATGCAGGTAATCGTGGCTTCCATGAATATGCTGATACTTAGGAATCACGTATACGTAATTCCTTCTGACGCAGATCTTACTATTAAAAACTATAGCTTCAAAGTTTTATCCCCACGCTCTGGCAGAGGCAAGCAGATTGATTTATTTTTTGTTTCTCTGGCAGAGGCAATGGGTGCTCGTGCTATCGGCATTATTCTCTCGGGGTATCTTGGTGATGGCACTGAGGGATGCAAGCATATCAAGGCAAAGGGAGGAATAATGTTTGCTCAGGATAGGTCTGCCGAAATAGAACACATGCCTTTCAGTGCTGTGGCTGCAGGCTGTGTTGATTTCGTTCTGCCTCCCGACAAAATTGCAACTGAATTAAAAAGTTTGGCAGCTGTACTTAAAACATAGAAACGACAGACCTTAGCAGCGAGAGTAGCACGAACCGATAACAGCGGTAACCATTGCACAACCTCTCTTAAAGAGTAAAATTTTAAAATAATTATATTTTTTCACTATCAACCGACAAATATAAAAATAAGACAATAAAATTCTCTCAACCCTATCATTTTCTAGTGTTGTCTTTTTAAAACAAAAACCTACCTCCCTATATTTTAGAATAATACGGTTTGAATATTTGGAGGTTTAGTTCT
>JANMZS010000210.1:0-3868 GCA_031383535.1 Flavobacterium sp. | reverse complement strand
CTCCCAAAGGGAGGGCTTTAAAAAAAAAGAATCAATATTATATGAAAAGATCAAACACACCTCCTTTTGAAGCCCTCCCTTTGGGAGGGTTGGGTGGGCTTAAAATATACAATCCAAAACCCGAAACTTGGTCTTCTATTTTAAAAAGACCAACCCAAACTATTGGCGATATTGAAACCACTGTAAAAAGAATTTTCAAGGAAGTTCAAGAAAATGGAGATTCAGCCATCGAAAAATACACACTTGAATTTGATGGTGTCGAAGTTTCTAATATGCTTGTTTCGGAATTAGAAATTAAACATGCTATTGATTTAGTTCCTCAAGAATTGAAAGAAGCGATACAATTAGCGAAATCGAATATCGAGAAATTTCACTTGGCTCAAAAAACAACTAAAGTCGAAGTAGAAACCACCGAAGGCGTTTATTGTTGGCAGGAAAAGCGACCCATTCAAAAAGTAGGTTTATACATTCCTGGCGGAACAGCACCATTATTTTCAACCGTTTTAATGCTCACTGTTCCCGCCAATATCGCGGGATGCAAAGAAATTGTTTTGTGCTCACCACCAGATAAAAATAGTAATATCAATCCAGCCATTTTATATGCTGCCAATTTATGTGGCGTTACTAAAATACTGAAAGTGGGAGGAATACAAGCTATTGCAGGAATGACTTTCGGCACAGAATCAATCCCAAAAGTGTATAAGATTTTTGGTCCTGGAAATCAGTTTGTAACCGTGGCCAAACAATTGGCAACCCAATTTGGCGTGGCAATCGATATGCCAGCTGGACCCTCGGAATTGTTGATTGTTGCCGATGATACTGCGATTCCAGCTTTCATCGCTTCCGATTTATTGTCGCAAGCGGAACACGGAACCGACAGCCAAGTAATTTTGGTTTCTACTTCGAAAAAATTAATTGATGAAGTCGAAAAAGAAGTTCAAAAACAAATAGAAGTTTTGCCAAGAAAAGACATTGCCGAAAAAGCCATTGCCAATTCAAAACTGATTTATGTTGATAATGACAAAATTGCTTTGGAATTAATCGACGAATATGGTCCAGAACATTTCATTATTTGCACCAAAGACGAAGATTTTTATGTCAATAATATTTGTAACGCAGGTTCGGTTTTTATCGGGAATTTTACGCCAGAAAGTGCTGGAGATTATGCTTCTGGAACGAATCACACCTTGCCAACCAACGGTTATGCGAAGAATTATTCTGGTGTAAATTTGGATAGTTTTATGAAATCGATGACCTTCCAAAAAATCACTCAAAAAGGGATTCAAAATATAGGCAAAGCCATTGAAATTATGGCTGAAGCCGAAGGATTGCAAGCGCACAAAAATGCAGTTACATTGAGATTAGCCCACCCAACCCTCCCGAAGGGAGGGCTTTAGTAACGGAATAGAAGTAAAAATAATAGTATCAACTTCGGCTCCCTCTCCTCTGCCTGTCGGCAGACAGGTTTGGAGAGGGCTAGGGAGAGGAAAAAAATAAAAATGAAAAATTTAGATATAAATAATTTAGTCCGTGAAAACGTCAAGTCGATGAAACCGTATTCTTCGGCACGTGACGAATTTGAGGATTTTGATACGGCTGATATGATTTTTTTGGATGCCAATGAAAATCCGTTCCAGAATGGAGTGAATCGGTACCCAGATCCACAACAAGGTAATGTTAAATCCATTTTGGCTACTCGAAATACTATTTCAAAAAAACAAATTTTACTCGGAAACGGAAGTGACGAAGTATTGGATTTAATTTTCAGGGCATTTTGTGAACCCAAAGTGGATAATGTAATTACGTTACCACCAACGTATGGAATGTATGGTGTTTTGGCAAATTTAAATAATATTGAAAATAGGGAAGTGTTGCTTTCTTCCGACTTCCAGCCGCAAATTGATAAAATCCTTGAGATTGTTGATGAAAATACAAAAATAATATTCTTATGTTCGCCAAACAATCCTTCAGGAAATTCTTTTTCTGATGAAAGTGTGGTGAAATTACTAAATAATTTTAAAGGTTTGGTTGTGATTGATGAAGCCTATATTGACTTTTCGGAGAAAGAAAGTTGGTTGGCTAAACTAGAGAACTATCCAAATTTGGTTATCACGCAAACGCTTTCAAAAGCGTATGGTTTGGCAGGAATCCGATTGGGAATTTGTTATGCTTCGGCTGAAATAATTTCGGTTTTAAATAAAATTAAACCACCTTACAATGTGAACGAATTGACTCAATTAAGGGCTATAGATCGGTTAAATAATCAACCAAAAATTGATGCCGAAATCAAATCAATTAAAGCACAAAGAACGCTTTTAATTCAAGCCTTGGATGGAGTGCGTTTTGTCGAAAAAATTTACCCAACAGAAGCTAATTTTGTATTAGTCAAAGTAGATAATGCCAACAAAAGATACGATGAATTAATTGCCAAAGGAATTGTAATTCGCAACAGAACGACACAAGCTTTATGCGAAAATACTTTGCGTTTTACTATTGGAACGGAAGAGGAGAATAAAAAATTAATAAAAACGTTATTGGCTATTGGCGTTTAGCTCTTAGCTAATTTCCAAAAGCCAAAAGCCAAAAGCTTAAAACAATGAAAAAAATACTTTTTATAGATCGCGACGGAACCATGGTTTTAGAACCTAATGACTATCAATTGGACAGTTACGAAAAATTGGAATTCTACCCAAAAGCCTTTCAATATTTAGGAAAAATTGCTACCGAATTGAATTTCGAATTGGTAATGGTAACCAATCAAGACGGTTTGGGAACTGATTCACATCCAGAAGCTAATTTTTGGCCAGTACATAATTTGGTAATGAAGGCTTTCGAAAACGAAGGAGTTGTCTTTAGTGATGTTCTGATTGACAAAACATTTCCTCACGAAAATGCGCCAACTCGCAAACCAGCATTAGGAATGTTGACGAAATACATCAACAATCCAGAATACGATTTAGAAAATTCATTTGTCATCGGAGACAGAATAACCGATGTAGAATTGGCTAAAAACTTGGGTGCAAAAGCTATTTTTATTAGCAATGACGAAGAATTAGGAAGCGATGAGATTTCGTCAAATAGACACGAATTGGATGCTGTTATTGCTTTGCAAACCAAGGAATGGAAAGACATTTACGAGTTTTTAAAATTAGAAGAACGTTCGGCTTCTATAACCAGAAAAACGAATGAAACCGATATTTACATCAATCTAAACTTGGACGGAACCGGAAAAAGCAAAATCGAAACTGGAATTGCTTTTTTCGACCACATGCTAGACCAAATTGCGCGTCACGGACAAATGGACTTGGAAATTCTGGTAAAAGGCGATTTAGAAGTCTATGAACACCATACGATTGAGGACACAGCAATTGCCTTGGGGGAAGTTTTTGCCAAAGCTTTAGGAAATAAATTGGGCATAGAAAGATACGGTTTTTGTTTGCCAATGGACGACTGTTTGTCGCAAGTAGCCATTGATTTTGGAGGCAGAAACTGGTTGGTTTGGGAAACCTCATTCCAACGTGAAATGGTAGGTAAAATGCCAACAGAAATGTTTTATCATTTTTTCAAATCCTTTTCGGATGGGGCAAAAGCCAACATCAACATCAAAGCAGAAGGAACCAATGAACACCACAAAATCGAAGCTATTTTTAAAGCTTTTGCTAAAGCGATAAAAGTGGCGGTAAAGCGTGACACGGAGAAAATGATTTTGCCAAGCACGAAAGGAATGTTGTAGCCCCCTAACCCCCGAAGGGGGAATTAGAAGAATAAAAAATATGAAAACTAAAACCCTAAATGACATTCCTTTCGTGCTTGGCAAAATCATTTTCTCCGTGTCACGCTTTACCGCCACTTTTATCGCTTTAGCAAA
>JANMZS010000205.1:0-13736 GCA_031383535.1 Flavobacterium sp. | reverse complement strand
TCTAAAAGTATGCTTGCAGAAGATGTTGCCCCAAACCGATTAGAGAAAAGTAAACAAATCGTATCACAAATTATCAATCAATTAGGCAGTGATAGAATAGGAATTGTGGCTTATGCTGGAAGTGCTTTTCCAATTTTGCCTATTACTACCGATTATAGCGTTGCCAAAATGTTTTTGCAAAGCATGAACACCGATATTGTTTCATCTCAAGGGACTTCACTTGATGAGGCTATAAAACTATCAGCAACCTATTTTGATGATAAAAGCAAAACTAGTAAATTGTTAATATTAATTTCAGATGGTGAAGACCATTCTGAGGGAGCTGAGGATGCTGCCGAGGAAGCCAATAAATTGGGAATGAAAATAATTACTATTGGGGTTGGAACCGAAAAAGGAAGTACCATTCCGCTTCGAGTTAATGGAATTGTTGAAAGTTTCAAAAGAAACAACAACAACGAAGTAGTAATTACGAAGTTGAATAAAGAGGGTTTGACTACTATTGCCAACGCAACAAAAGGAGGTTATGTAAACGGAAATAACACCAAAGAAGTAATTGATTATGTGAAAAAGACATTAGATACTATTCAAAAAACAGAATTTGAATCGACCCAAATGGCGAATTTTCAGTCACAATTTCAATGGTTTTTGGGAATAGCTTTTTTTCTGCTATTTGTAGATATTTTCTTTTTAGAAAGAAAAACAAATTGGGTGAAAAGGCTGAATTTATTTAACGAAAAGGAATAATGAAAAAAAGTATTTTATATATTCTATTATTTTTCTCTTTTGCTGTTTCTGCTCAAGAAAAAGACAAGGCTATGGATCAAGCTAACCAAGAATATGCTGATAAAAAATTTGTTGAAGCTGAGGCCAATTATAGAATTTCTCATTCAAAATTTGCTAAAAGAACAGTTTCACCCTATAATTTAGGGAATGCAATTTATAGGCAAAACCAAATTGAAGAAGCTAAATATGCTTATGCCAAAGCTGTAGAAAATTCAAAATCAAAAACTCAAAAACATAAAATATTTCATAATTTAGGGAATGTTTTTATGAAAGAAAAAAATTATTCCGAAGCCGTAGAAGCCTATAAAAATGCTTTACGAAATAATCCTTCTGACGAAGAAACAAGGTATAATTTTGCATTAGCAAAAAAAATGCTAAAGGAGAATCCTCCTAAAAACGACGATAAGAATAAGGACAAGAATAAAGATAAGGACAAAGACAAAAAAGACGATAAAAATAAGGATAAGGACAAAGACAAGAAAGACGGGGATAAAGATAAGAAAGACGATAAAGGCAAAGAAAAAGACAACCAAAATAAAAAGGATAACCAAGGCAAAGAAAAGGACAAACCAAATGAGAATGGGAAGCCAAAACCATTACCTGGTGGAATTTCACAACAACGATTAGAAAACCTCTTGGATGCAGTAAACAACGAAGAGAAAGGCATACAAGAAAAAGTAAATGCCAAAAAAGTAAAAGGCAAACCAATACAAACTGAAAAAGATTGGTAGTTCAAAAAAATAGAAATGAAAAAATTTATAGTTGCTTTAATTTTAATAGGTTTTAACACACTGTTGGCTCAAGTACAGTTTGAGGCTAAAGTGAGTAAAAACTCCCTTGGACTGAACGAAAGACTTCGAATTGATTTTACGATGAATGTGGATGGAGACAACTTTATTCAACCCAATTTTGAGGGGTTTAGAATCATTGCAGGACCAAGCCAACAAGTAAGTCAATCCTGGATAAATGGAAAAAGTTCCTTCGAAAAAACCTATTCCTATTTTCTTTTGCCAACCCAAAAAGGGAATCTCATAATTAAACAAGCTTCAATAGAATATAATGGTCAAATATACAAGACAAACCCAATAAAAATTAATGTGACTGCTGCTGTAGAGCAACCTAAAGACCCTAATGATACTCAAGTTTCTGCTGATGATAATATATATTTGGTAGCTGATATATCCAAGACAAATCCATACATCAACGAACCTATTACTGTAGTTTATAAGTTGTATTTTAGTTATAATATCGGAATTACAAATTGGAGAGAACTCAACAAACCTAAATACAATGATTTCTGGAGTCAGAATATTGATATTAAACAATTAGTTGCCGAAGAAGGTATATTTAAAGGCGAAAAGTATCGATATGTAGTACTTAGAAAAACAGTTTTATATCCTCAAAAAACAGGTAAATTAGAAATAGAGCCTTTGTCATTAGATCTTGATTTGCAACTACCCACCAATCGGAGAAACATCTTTGGTCAGGTTTTACTAACCCAAGGCAATAAGAGAGTGTCTGCGGGTTCGAAAACAATATCCGTAAAAGCACTTCCTGAGGCAGGAAAACCAGAAGATTTTTCAGGAGCAGTTGGTAGATTTGATTTTAAAGTAATCCCTTCTAAAACGAATCTAAAAAACGGAGAAAGCTTAGATTTATCAGTAAGTGTAACAGGTAGTGGCAATATGAAATTATTTACGTTGCCAAAACCAATTGTGCCAAATGCATTAGAAATGTATGACCCAGTTCATAGCGACAAAGTAAATACTAGCTTATCGGGAATGTCAGGAAAAACAACAGATAGCTATGCGATTATCCCTCAATTTAAAGGAAATTATCCTATAAAACCAATGCAATTTTCTTATTTTGATTTGGGTTCAGGCACCTATAAAATCATCAGCTCCCCTGAGATAATGATTCATGTTCTTGAGGGACCTACAGCCGATGAATCTAATGTTGCAACAACAACTGAGGCTACAAAAAACAAAATTTCAACTAGCGAACAATTCAAATTTATTAAATTAAAAACCAATTTGTCATCAATGAAAAACGTTGATTTTTTTGGTTCTAACACTTTTTATAGTTTGTTATTTTTGCCATTTTTAATGCTCCCATTAATAGTGCTTTTCAAAAAGAAAAAGGAAGCTATAGACGGAGATGTTGCCGGAAACAGAATAAAAAACAATAATCGACTCGCTAAGAAATATTTGTCGGAAGCCAAAAAACAGATAAATAATAAAGACCCATTTTATGTGGCATTAGAAAAAGCCATGCATAACTTCCTTAAGGCTAAGTTACATATTGAAACCTCAGAAATGAGCAAAAGCAATATTCAAGAACTTTTATTATCAAGAAATACAAATCCAGAAACGGTCAACGAATTTATTCTGCTTACTGAGAATTGTGATCTGGCAAGATATGCGCTCATTTCGAGTTCAACCATTCAGCAAGATTTTGACAAAGCGGTACAGATTATTTCAGATTTAGAAAAGCAGATTTCGTAACTGCTAATTGTTAGCAGCTATAAATTCCCCTCTTGAGAGGGGTTAGGGGTGTGTTTTTCGTATAATAAAATGGAGTAAAATAGTGTCTAGCAAAAAACATACATAATGAAAAAATTACTTTTAATATTTTTATTTTCAACCCAGTTTTTCTTTGCTCAAAGTGGTTTTGAAAAGGGGAATGTCTTATATCAAAAAGGCAAATACGAGCAAGCAATTATTGCTTACGAATCGGTATTAAAAGCAAATGAACATTCAGCTGAATTGTATTTCAATCTAGGCAATTGTTACTACAAAATGAATAAAGTAGCACCAGCCATTTATAATTATGAAAAAGCTTTAACGCTCAATCCAGATGATCCAGAAATCGCCAATAATTTGAAATTCGCTCAAAAAATGCAAATCGATGAAATTAAAGAAATTCCACAAGTAGGATTTTCAAAAATGATTCACGATTTCACTTCAGTATTTCACTATAATACTTGGGGTTGGATATCAGTTGTATTAGCGGCTTTATTTCTCTTATTTTTTATAGGTTATTATTTCTCGCAGTTTACCTTATACAAAAGAGTGTTTTTCATCGGAATGATGGTGCTTATTTTACTCCAATTAATAAGTGTTTCGGCAGCAATCTCTGTTAAAAACGTATACGATAACGAAAAACCAGCCATTGTTTTTGCCGAAATCGTAGAAGTAAAAAGCGAACCACAAAAAGCAAGTGCAACAGCATTTATGCTACACGAAGGAACCAAAGTTTTTGTGCTAGAAACAATGAGTAATTGGAAAAAAATTCAATTAACCGACGGAACGGAAGGCTGGATTGATAAATCGGCGATTAAAGAAGTGAAACAGATTTCAGTTTGCAGATAGCAGTATAGATTGAATACTGAAGTCTGTTTACTTTTTTTTCAACTTTTCATACCGTTTATGGATAGAAGGATAAACGAATCCAGCTGTTTTTTGTATTGGGCGATAAAATAGTGATTTGTCTAAGGTTTCTTTTTTGGCAAACGTATTATTTAAATTTATCTTTTCGAAAAGATTCAAAAAAACACTAACGATTAAAACCGTTTTTATAAGTCTAAAGCCACCGCCACCTAATTTGTTAATCCATCCTAAATAAGCAAAACTGGCTATTTTAGTCAAGAATTTAGCAGCCAGTGAAACACCAATGATAACTAAAACGAATGTGAGTAGAAATGCCCAAATCTGAATTGTTTTTGGATTCCAATGAAAGATGTAAGATAATTTGCCAGCGGTGAAGTACGAAAATTTTATGGCAACGTATATTCCTAAAAGTAAGGAAACAAAAGAAGCCAACTCTACAAAAAGTCCGTTTCTTAAGCCTTTGTAAAAACCAAAAACTAAAAAACTTCCCAAAACAACATCTAAAAAACTCATAATTAAATAATGAAAATAAAAGAGCAAATATAAATGATTTATGTTGGTATCTTTGCACAAACAATTTTAGAGTTAAGATTTTAGATTAAAATAATCTGCATGCAATCTAAAATCTAAAATCTGCTCCCGAAGCTTCGGGACTAAAATCACAATCTAAAATCACAATGTCAAGAGATATACAACTCAAAGAACGCTGGGAACAGCTTGTCAACCTACTTTCAGATCAATTTTCGCAAGGCGAAGACTTAGATTTGGATGCTATTATTTATTTAATCGGCGTTCAAGAATTGGGCAAAGTACATCAAACTTATGCTAAAGATGAGAAACTCAATCTGATGCACATTGCTATTTGCCGATTATTAGAACCGTATGGTTTCTATGAATTTGAATTTTTTGATGAGGATGGTTGGCCACATTATTCGGTAAAAGAAGAATTACCAGCCCTAAAAGCAGGAGAACAATCGGTTTTGATGAAAGAAGCTATTGTTAATTATTTTATCGAAAAGGAACTTATTGATTGATGATTGTAGAATAACGATTGCAGATTTAAGATTTGCTTCAAAAACTTACAACTTACAACCTATAACTTACAACTTTTTCTTAATTTCGCAATCTCAATTATTGAATGAAAATGATAGACAAGATTAAAGAATATATTAGCGAAGCTCAAGCTTTTTCTACTCAAAACACCTCAGAATTAGAAGCATTCAGAATTAAATTTTTAGGAAGCAAAGGGCTTTTAAAAGACTTTTTTGCTGAGTTCAAGAATGTTTCTAATGATCAAAAAAAGGAGTTTGGACAAGTTCTTAATTTATTAAAAACTACTGCCGAAGAAAAAGTAAAATCCATTCAAGAATCCCTAGAAAGCAAAGAAGAAATCAAAGGATTTTATGGGGATTTAACGCGCTCAGCCGAACCTGTAATTATTGGTTCTCGTCACCCCATTTCTTTGGTCAAAAATCAAATTATTGATATCTTCTCTAACGTAGGCTTTAATGTTTCCGAAGGACCAGAAATCGAAGATGATTGGCATAATTTTACAGCACTAAACTTGCCAGAATACCACCCTGCACGTGATATGCAGGACACCTTTTTTATACAAACCAATCCAGATGTTTTATTGCGTACCCATACCTCATCCGTGCAAGTGCGTTATATGGAGAATAACAAGCCACCTATAAGAACCATTTCGCCAGGAAGAGTTTTCCGTAATGAAGCCGTTTCATCACGTTCACACTGTATTTTCCATCAGGTTGAAGGATTGTATATTGACAAAGACGTTTCCTTTGCCGATTTGAAACAAACCCTTTTGTATTTCACTAAAGAAATGTTCGGAAAATCAAAAATTCGTCTTCGTCCATCGTATTTTCCATTTACCGAACCAAGTGCCGAAATAGATATTTATTGGGGTTTAAAAACCGAAACGGATTACCGAATTACCAAAGGCACAGGTTGGTTAGAAATTGGTGGTTGCGGCATGGTTGATCCTAATGTATTGAAAAATTGTAACATTAACGCAGAAGAATATTCAGGTTTTGCCTTCGGTATGGGCATCGAAAGGATTGCCATGTTATTGTACCAAATAGGTGATATTCGTATGTTTTATGAAAATGATGTTCGTTTCTTAGAGCAATTTAAGGCGAGTATTTAGATTTAAGAATGTTGATTAACGATTTTTGATTGCAGATTTTATACATCAAAAATCAATATTCGTTAATCTGAAATCATCAATCATTATGAAATCCGACATCATCATACCCGTTGTAGAAAACGTTTTCCTAGCCGCAGTTCAAGAATGGAGCGACGACTTTATGGAAAAAGTTTGGTATGCCTATTTAGTAAACGACAGCGATTATAATCTCGACAGCGTGATGGTAGTTTCTAAAGCTTTTGGAACTATTGATGGTGAAATGAAAAAAACCTCACTTTTGCGACACGCTTTTATCGAAGTTCCTTCGGTATCAGTAGTAAAAATTGAAATGTTAGAAAAAAGTGTTTTGGTTTTGAATAATGAATTTATGGTAACTTTTTTTATAGGCAACCAATTATACGACAGAAAATTTATTTTTAAAGCTAATTCCATTACACCAGATTATGTAGAAGAAGTTCAGATTCTGTTTGTGGATGGGGTGATTTTGAGATAATTTGTTAATTAGGGGAAACCCTACCAGATGACACAGTCAGTAACCTATGGAAAATATAATTAAGCATTTTGACAAATACCTACCATTAGATGACAACGAGAAAGAAGCGTTGATAATTCGTTTGACAGAGCGTAAAATAAAACGCAAACAATATATTCTTCAAGAGGGTGACATTTGCAAATATTTTACTTATGTTGTTGAAGGTTGCTTTAAAATGTATGGAGTGGATAATTCAGGGACTGAACACAATCTTTTATTTGCTACCGAAGACGACTGGATTACCGACATTGACAGCTTACACAAAGAGCGACCATCAAAATTGTTTATTGAAGCCGTTGAGCCATCAACTGTGCTTCAAATTTCTAAGGGCGACCTTTGGTATTTATACTCCAACTATCCAAAATTTGACAGAAATTTCCGTGTAATTATAGAAGACAAATACATAGAACTTCAAAACCGTTTGCTACAAACCTTCAGCATTACTGCTTATGAACGATACGAAAGTTTTTTAGAACAATACCCAAATCTTTCTAACAGATTGCCCAACACACAAATTGCATCGTATCTTGGCATCACACCAGAATTTCTTAGCAAAATAAGGAATGAGCGAAGCGGAAAGTAATACACCCTTAATCTAGATTAATACTATTTCTTAAACTAGTTTATAGGTTTAGGCAATTTGTTCATCGCATCTTTGTATTGTCAATTTTGATACAACATAATTTCAATACAAAGTAAAATGAACACATTAAATTCAAAAACAAAAGTAGCCATTATTGGTCTTGGTAAAATTGGCGAGGCAATTGCTATAAACCTTGTTAAAGGCGGTCATTCAATAATTCTTGCAGCAAGAGATAACGAAAAAGCAAATGTATTAGCAACAAAATTGGGTGACCTAGCAATACCCGAAGAAATTGCAGTCGCAATTAAAGAAGCAGATGTAATTATTCCTGCCATTTATTTCAACAGCCTGAAAGAGTTCTTCCAAACTTATGCCACAGAATTGGAAGGCAAAATCATTGTTGATGTATCTAACCCCATTGCTCCTGATGGAAATGGTGGCTTTAAAAAAATTATTGGAGAGAATGAATCCGCAGGAAAAATTCTATCTGCTTTAATTCCTAAAAACGCTAAACTAATTAAAGCTTTCGGAACTTTAGGTGTTGGTTCGCTATTGAATGCTGCATTTAATGAACCAGAGAGAAAAGTACTATTTTATGCCTCCGACAGCACCAACAGCAACCAACAAATTGAAGAACTTATTACTAGCAGCGGTTTTGCACCCTTTCACATTGGCGGCATAGACCAAGCTATACGCATTGAGGTTTTTGGCAACCTTCACGAATTTGGAGCGTTGGGTAAAACAGTAACACTTGCCGAAGCCAAAAATAAAATAACTAACTCTTAAAAACAAACGCAATGAAACATTTAATAATTTCAGTAACGCTACTTATAGTATTGGCAGCTTGCAAAAACGAAACAAAAAATCAGTCAAACAATTCAACACAAAACACAATGGAACAAACAACAGAAAAATCAGCAATCGAGAAATTACTTTTCTCTTATCGTGATGCCTTAAACACATCAAATGTAAATAGCGTGTTGCCACTTTATACAAATGATGGTGTATTTATGCCTTCTAATGCACCTTCGGCTGTTGGTCAAGAGCAAATAAAAGCATCTTACAAATTTGTTTTTTCACAAATTAAATTAAACATTGAATTTTATATTGACGAAATAGTGATTAATGGAGACTATGCTTTTGCTCGAACAATTTCAAAAGGCACAACCCTAATTCACGCCAACGGACAAACTGTGGCAGAAGAAAACAGAGAGCTTTTTGTACTGCAAAAAACTAATGGACAATGGAAGATAAGCCGTTATATGTTTAACAAAATGAAATAGAAGGACAAGAAGGGTAGCCTATAACATCTAGGGTTTTGCGTTAGGCGGGGTGATGTGCCTCGTTTGACGCTTTTTGTGAGTATTAAACTTTGATTCTTTGTATCAAAGTTAGTGTTAAAAGCCTGTCCGAACGCCAAGCGCAAACCGTTAACCCAAACTAATCCAACCTCTCCGTTAATTTTTCAAAAGTTTTTTTGGCAGAACGACCTTCATATAAAATGGTGTAAACCGCATCTATAATAGGAGTTTTGGCTCCATAACCTAAGTTGAGGTTATAAGCACTTTTGGTAGCATAATACCCTTCGGCAACCATACTCATTTCCATTTTGGCTGATTTTACGGTATAGCCTTTACCAATCATATTGCCAAACATTCTGTTTCTCGAAAAAACTGAATAACCTGTAACTAACAAATCTCCCAAATAAGCCGAATCATTGATGTTTCGCTTCATTTTATGCACTTTTCGGATGAATTTTTTCATCTCCCGAATGCTGTTGCTCATCAACACCGATTGAAAATTATCGCCATAGCCTAATCCGTGGGCAATTCCTGCAGCAACTGCATAAATATTCTTGAGCATAGCAGCATATTCTGTTCCTATAATATCATCAGAAATCTTGGTTCTGATATAATTACTGGATAGATTTTGAGCAACTATTTCTGCTTTTTTGGCATCCTTGCAGGCAATTGTTAGGTAGGACAAACGCTCTAAAGCCACTTCTTCGGCATGACACGGCCCAGTAATGACGCCAATATTTTCGAAAGGAATATCATAAACGGTATTAAAATGTTCGCCGACAATCAAGCTTGTTTCTGGAACAATTCCTTTGATGGCAGAGAAAATTACTTTGTCTTTTAAACTAATGGTTAGCTTTTCTAATTCTTCATTCAAAAAAGCCGAAGGAATAGCAAAAATGATATAATCGGCATATTGGATAGCTTCATTTATATCATTAGTTAATTGTAGTTTTTTGATATCAAATTCTACTGAACTTAAGTAATTTGGGTTATGATGATGTGTTTTTATATACTCAACAGCATCTTCATTTCGCATATACCAAGTTACTTCATCAACATTGGAACAAAGCATTTTTGTAATTGCTGTTGCCCAGCTACCGCCACCTATTACTGCAAATTTTATATTTTCGGTCATTTATTTATTATATGTAATCAAAAGTACTTAAAAATATACAAATAAAGCAAAAAAGTAAGTCTTGAAAATGAAACCAATATTCAAAACAAGGTGAAAATTAATTTAAAAATTAATAATAATTTGGTACTCGTACAATATAATGATTTAGTATTCGTTCTAAACAATTATGTATAAGTGTTTTACTTTTATATAATGGTTTGAATTAGTAGATTTAGTGATTTGAAAAGGCGTACTTACGATAATAGGTTCGCCTTTTTTAGTACTAATAACTCATTTCAACAATTGATTTTACTTTCTCTAAAGTAATATTCTGTTTTTCGCCCATAGCAGTCCAGCCTCTTTCTTTAAATCGATTGACAATGAAATCAGCTGTTTTTTCGAAGTTTTTTTCACAGTCAGATAATTTGGTCGGCATTCCCATAGTTTTATAAAAATCGATAGTTTTTTGAATAGCTTCGTTGGCTATTTCATCCTCGCTTCCAGATAAATTAAAAATTCGTTTTCCGTATTGGGCTAATTTTTGTTTTTTGGTTTCAAACATAACACGGTATAAATTAGGACCAATAATTGCCAAAGTTCGCGCATGATCAATTCCATATAAGGCCGTTAATTCATGTCCAATCATGTGTGTCGCCCAGTCAGAAGGGACACCTTTTTGAATTAATCCATTCAAAGCCATGGTACAACACCACATGAAATTTGAGGCTAAAGCATAATCAGTAGGGTTTTCGACAACATTTGGACTCACCTGAATCAAGGTTTCTAATATCCCTTCAGCGATTCGATCTTGTAAATAGCCGTCATGCTGATAGGTTAAATATTGTTCTAATACGTGTACGTATGCGTCTATAACCCCATTTTGCAATTGTCGTTTAGGCAGAGAGGTGATTACGCTAGGGTCGCAAATAGAAAATTTTGGAAACAAAGCACTTCCGCCAAGGGTTAACTTTTCTTGTGTTGCCGCTATGGTTACGACTGCTCCAGAATTCATTTCTGAACCCGTAGCAGGCAAAGTTAAAACAGTTCCAAAAGGAATTACTTTGGAAACATCCTTAAACAAAATGCGTTTATGGAGAATTTCGATTGGATTTCCCTGATAATACACTGCTGCCGAAATGAATTTTACGCCGTCAATAACGCTTCCACCACCAACTGCAAGTATAAAATCGATTTTTTGAGCTTTAATGATAGCAACTGCTTTCATTAAAGTTTCAAAATGAGGGTTGGGTTCAATGCCACCAAATTCGATAATTTCGAAGTCATTTAAAACGGACTTAACTTTTTCGTAAATTCCATTTTTGAAAATGCTTCCCCCACCGTAGGCAAGCATAACTTTGGAGTTTTTAGGAATTAAAACAGTTAATTTTTCTATTTGGTCTTTGCCAAATATTAGATTGGTCGGATTGTATAATTCGAAATTGTTCATGATATTTATTTAGGATTACAAAGGTACTAAACCCGAATAAAAACAAGTTGTAAAGCAATGTTAAGTTTATTTCTTATATAAATTATTGTGGTCTATGTATTCCCACACTTTTGTGGGTAAAAGCGGTTGAATATTCTTCTTTTTTTTGATGTTTTCACGAATAAATGTGGACGAAATTTCTACAATTGGCGCATCAATAAAATGAATCATGGAGTTATTCATTAGTATATTTTCTTCGACTGGTTCTTTGATTCCGAGTCTAGGATACACATAAATTTCATGATTTTGCATGATTACTTCATGATTTTTCCATTTGTGTAAAGACTTCAAATTGTCTTCGCCCATGATTAACGAAAAAGTATGTTTTGGAAATTTTTCTTGTAAATGAGCCAGAGTATTTACGGTATAATTAGGCTGAGATAATTTGAATTCTATATCCGAAGGTTTAATTTTTGAATAGGCTTCGGTGGCGAGGAAAACCAAATGCAAACGTTGGTAATCGTCAAGTAATGTGTTCTTGTTTTTTAATGGATTATGTGGTGTCACGACCATCCAAACTTGGTCTAGCGTAGAATTTTCGACCATGTGATTAGCAATAATCAAATGACCAACATGAATGGGATTAAATGATCCAAAGTAGAGACCGATTTTCATTGTTTTTAGCTATTAGCTATTAGCCATTAGTAATTAGCCGGTCACTAATCACCATTAACTAATTACTTGTTTACAAAATCCTTTACCAATTGATAAGCTTCTTCTAGCGCAATATCCAAATCGTAGTTTTTGATAATGACATCAAATTGAGGAGAGGTTGCCAGTTCTACGTGGGCTTTGGCGATACGCATGTTGATTTTTTCTTCGCTTTCGGTAGAGCGTTCTTTTAATCGTCTTTTTAATTCGTCAACACTAGGCGGTTTTACGAAAACGGCTAAAGTTTCTTCCGGAAATTTGTTCTTGATACGTAACCCACCAGCAACATCAATATCAAATATCACGTTTTTGCCTAATGCCCAAATGCGTTCTACTTCACATTTTAGTGTTCCATAAAAATTATCGCGATACACCTCTTCCCATTCTACAAAATCTTCGTTTTTGATATGGGTTTTAAAATCAGAAAGCGACATAAAATAATATTCTTTTCCGTTCACTTCATCACCACGAGCTTCACGTGTAGCCGCCGAAATTGAAAACTCAAGGTTCAGGTCTTCTTTTGATAATAAATGTCTTACTATGGTAGTTTTCCCTGATCCTGATGGCGCCGAAAACACTATTAATTTTCCTTTTTTCATTTTAAAGTCATTAGGAGGATTTGCGAGTTACAAGGCAAAGCAATCTCATCCTCATTATATTTTATTTGCCACGAATTCACGAATTTTCAAAACTAAATTGAAAAAATTCGTGAATTCGTGGCTAAACTTTATAACACATTCAAAACCTGTTCCTTGATTTTTTCTAATTCATCCTTCATCATCACGACCAGTTTTTGCATTTGTGAGTGATTGGCTTTCGAACCCATGGTGTTGATTTCGCGACCCATTTCCTGAGTGATAAAACCCAGTTTTCGCCCATTGGCTTCTGTTCCGTTGATGGTTTCCAAGAAATAATCTAGGTGGTTGGTCAAACGTACTTTTTCTTCGGTAATATCTAATTTTTCTAAGTAATAGATTAATTCTTGTTCAAATCGATTCTCGTCAACGTTCACTTTCAACTCGGCAATGGCGGTTTGTAAACGGTCTTTTATCGCCTGAACCCTTTCGGAATCTAAAGCCAACGCATCGTTCATATATTGGCGGATATTGCCAATGCGCAATTGGAATTCTTTTTCCAGCGAAGCTCCTTCGTCTTTCCTAAACTCACCAATATAATTTAGAGCTTCTTCGATCACTTTTTGAATTTCGAACCAATCATTTTCATCAATTTCTTCTCTTTCGGTTTTCAGAGCATCGGGCATTCTGACCGCCATTTTCATCAATTCGGTTTCATCAGCGTCAGCATAGACTTCACGCAATTGATTGATATAGGCTTTCACAATCGGAACATTTACTTTGGTTGAGGTTTGTTCGGCGGTGCTTTCGATAAAAACAGAAAAATCTATTTTTCCTCGTTCTAGTTTTAAGGCAATTTGGTTGCGTAAACCCAATTCCATTTCACGGTAAGATGATGGCATTCTCACGCTTACATCTAAGCCTTTGCTGTTTAATGATTTTACTTCTACAGTTATTTTTTTGGATGGTAATTGCAAACTCGCTTTCCCAAATCCAGTCATGGATTGTATCATATTATTTTCTAAAATGAGTTCAAAGATAATAAAAAAAGCCCCCTAACCCCCGAAGGGGGGATTAAGAATTTTTTGAATTCCCCCTTCGGGGGTTAGGGGGCTTTTCTGAGTAACTAAATAAACACCGGTAAATATTAAAGCTGCC
>JANMZS010000197.1:0-37336 GCA_031383535.1 Flavobacterium sp. | reverse complement strand
ACAGATTTTTGTTTTGAAAAAGCTAAGATAGTTTTTTGTTTGGAAAATAGGAAATACAATTGTTTGGTATTGGAGTAGGAAAAAGTATATTTGAATTATTAAAATTTCCAACAAATGAAAACTCATCTCGCACTACTTCGCGGTATCAACGTTTCTGGTCACAACATGATTAAAATGGAGGCTTTGAAAACTACTCTAGAAGCTATTGGTTTTAAAAATGTACAAACCTACATTCAATCTGGAAATGTTTTTCTAGATACTGAGGAAGAAAATGCAGCTGCCGTTGGTTTCAAAATCAGGCAAGAAATCTTCAAGACTTTTGGTCATGAAGTGCCCGTTGTGGTTATTGGAAAATCGGCCCTAGAAGATTGTTTCAGAAACAATTCATTTTTGAAAGATGTGGATTCGGACATTAAAAAACTATATGTTGCTTTTATTTCAAAAGAATTGCGAAGTGAAAGTATCAATGACTTAAAAATAAGCCAATTTAAACCTGACGAAGCCAATATTGACTCCAATAGAATTTACATCAAGTACGCTGTTGGTGCTGGTAAAACAAGGTTAGATCAAAAATATATCGAGAAAAAATTAAATGTAACAGCAACCATAAGAAATTGGAATACTGTGACACAATTATTGAAAATGTATGAAGAAAGATAAAATATGAAATATCTTTTTCTTTTAATCTCCACATTTACTTTTGCCCAACAAACTCAATTTGTTGATTTCAAATCTGTGCTTGGTCAAATAAAATTGAATCCGATAGAAAAAATGGTTTCAGGAAAAATAAAATATCATTTTGAAGTGTTAAAACCTATTGATACTATCCGAATTGATGCGCAAAACATGAGCTTTTCTGATTTGGAACTGAATAATAGAAAAATTAAATTTGAAACTAATGGCAAACAACTTCTTTTGTTTTTTCCGTTCAAGAAAGGAAAAAACACACTTAATTTTAGTTACAATACTGTTCCCAAGCAAACACTCTATTTTATAGGTTCTGATAAAAATAATGATTTGCAAATTTGGACTCAAGGGCAAGGAAAATATACCAGCCATTGGTTTCCGAGTTTTGATGATGTTAATGAAAAAGTAATCTTTAATATGAGCGTAACCTTTGATAAAAGCTACCAAGTAATTTCTAATGGAGAATTAACGAATAAAAAAAATAATGGAGATAAAATAGAATGGCGTTATCAAATGAAAAAACCGATGAGTTCCTATTTATTGATGTTGGCGATTGGAAAATTTGAAAAAAAAGTTGAATTTTCAAAATCGGGTATTCCGTTAGAAATGTATTATGTACCCAATGATAAGTCAAAATTTGAACCAACCTATCGCTATTCAAAACAGATTTTTGATTTTTTAGAAAAGGAAATAGGAGTGAAGTACCCTTGGAAAATATACAAACAAATCCCGATTCGAGATTTTTTGTATGCGGGAATGGAAAACACATCGGCTACATTGTATGCCAATCAATTTGTTACCGATTCTATTGGATTTGACGATCAAAACTATGTCAATGTCAATGCACACGAGTTGGCACACCAATGGTTTGGCGACTTAGTAACTGCTCAAACTGGCACACATCATTGGTTACAAGAGGGTTTCACAACTTATTATGCTCTTTTGGCTGAGAAAGATATCTTGGGTGATGACTATTTTTATACTAAATTATACGAATACTCCCAACAGATTCAAATAGCTTCAAAAATCGATACAATTCCGTTATTGAGTCCAAATGCAACTTCCCTGACTTATTATCAAAAAGGAGCATTGGCTTTACACGTATTGAGGGAAGGTATTGGCAAACAAATTTTTAAAAAAGTGGTCAAAAGTTACCTGAAAAAATATTCCTTTAAGAATGTAAATACAGATGATTTTCTTCAAGAAATTAAGAAAATATCTGATTATGATATTGATAATTTTAGTAAAATATGGCTTGAGAATAAAAGCTATAATAAAAATACAATCAATGATTTAGTTTCTAAAAATAAATCTGTAGGACTGTTGATTGAAATTGATAAATTAAAAAGTAAACCTTTCTCAGAAAAAAAAGATTTCTTTCAAGAGATACTGCTTTCGGATGCGTATTGGACAGTAAAAAAAGCTATTATTTATCAATTGAAAAATGAAAAAATTGAACATAAAAAGCCATTATGTCAACTTGCTTTACAATCAAAAAACACTAAAGTTCGTCAGATTGTTGCGTCCATATTCACAGAAGTACCAGCCGATTTTAGATTAGAATACGAAAGTTTGCTCGATGATGATTCTTATCAAACCAGAGAAATTGTGTTAAGTGTTTTATGGAAAAATTTCCCTGAACATCGCATTCGTTATCTTGAAAAATCAAAAAAATGGATAGGATTTAATGATTATAATTTGAGGATACTTTGGTTGTCATTGGCTTTATCAACCTCGGAATACTCTTATGATAGAGAATCTTTGAAAAGCGAGTTAATCGATTATTCTTCTAATAAATTTGAGGCAACAGTAAGACAAAATGCTATTGAAAGTTTGATGAGTTTAGAAGTTGTTGAAACTACTTTTTTGAAAAATTTGGTCAATCTAACAACACATCATGCCTGGAATTTTTCTAAATTTGGAAAAGCTACAATTCAAACTTTGTTGAAAAAAACAGAACTGAAAACAGATTTTGAAAATATAGTATCGAGTTTGAATGAAAAAGAACAATTTCAGTTAAATCGGCTTTTAAAAAATTAAAAAAGGGATGAGAGCATTAGTAATTTCAGGTGGTGGCAGTAAAGGAGCATTTGCTGGTGGCGTAGCACAATACCTGATTGAAGATAAAAAGAATCAATATGATTTGTTTTTAGGCACTTCAACGGGTAGTCTCTTGATTCCTCATTTGGCTCTAGGAAATATTGAAAAAATTCATAGAATTTATACGAATGTGAGCATGAAAAGGATTTTTAATGTTAATCCGTTTCACATAAAAAACAAGAATGGTACTAATTCTGTCACCATCAATCATCTTAATGTCATCAGACAATTTATCAAAGGACGAAGAACATTTGGAGAAAGTAAAAGGCTTAGAGAATATATAAAATTCAATTTTTCAATCGCCGAATTTAATGAGTTAAAATCGAAAGCAGTTGATATCGTTATCACGGTTACCAATATTTCTAAAAACGAAGCTGAATACAAATCCATTAACGAATGTTCGTATAACGAATTTTGTGATTGGGTTTGGATTTCAAGTAATTACATTCCATTTATGAGTTTGGTAAGCAAAAATAATTCCGATTATGGAGATGGTGGTTTTTCGAGTTTGGTTCCAATACGCGAAGCCATTCAGCGTGGAGCTACCGAAATTGATGTTATCATTTTGGAAACAGAACTCAATACTACTAAAATGGAAATTGGTAAAAATCCATTTTCATTGATGATTGATATCTTTAGAATTGCACTGAATCAAGTAGAAAAGCATGATATAGCCTTAGGAAAACTAATAGCAACGAATAAAAATGTCAAGCTCAATTTATTTTATACTCCCATAAGACTCACTGATAACGCTTTGATTTTCGATAAAAAAGAAATGAAAAAATGGTGGCTTCAAGGCTATGAATATGCACTAAATAAAAGCGAAATTATGAGCGAAAATAAATTACCATAATTGTCCTACTTCGTTTTTTAAGAAAGCTAAGGCCGCACTACTTGGCGTTTGTTTTTCTAATAAATCACTCAAAATGTATTCACGTAAACTATTGGCATTAATCACTTTTTCGTTTTTTGAAGCCAAAAGAATCATTTGAATCGTTGCATTTTTTGCAGTGGTAATAATAGACCAGCATTCATCGGAAATGTAAATTTGTTGGGCAAGATTATGTTCAAATTCTTGATCTATTTGAGCAATAACATAGTTGGCATAATCATTTTCATCCTCTGAAATTGGTGTTATTCTAATTAATAGTTGAGAGGGATTAATTCGCTCCATTAGTAAAGTCATTCTTTCATAAGCCTGTAACCGCAATGGCAAAATCTCTTTTTTATTTTCTTTTTGTAACAACCAGCGTCTTGTGTTTTGCTGATCTTTGAAATAAGAATCGAATAGATAATAAGCCACAAGTCCTGTAATTATGGCAGGAAACATATAACTGGTCAATTCAATAAGTCGAGTAGCATCCATTTTGTATGTGTTTTTAATCAAAAGCAAATTAACGAATAAACCAATAAACTTATAGAGTACATTTGGAAAAATTTTACAAGATGGAAACCTATGTGATTATTTTGCTTTGCATAGCTGCTTTTTTAGCAGGATTTATTGATGCTATTGTGGGTGGCGGAGGTCTAATTCAAACTCCTGTAGCCTTAATATTATTACCAAATCTGTCAGTTTCAACCATTATCGGAACTCTAAAAATACCTGCTTTTAGCGGTACTTCGTTTGCTGCCAATCAATATATGAAAAAGGTGAATATGAACTGGAAGTTGTTGCTAATCATGATGCTTTTAGCATTTCCGTCGGCATTTTTGGGTTCTACTTTGTTGACTTATGTGAGCAATGATTTTATGAAACCGTTGCTATTAGTTGTTCTTTCTTTGCTATTTGTTTACACTTATTTTCAAAAGAATCTTGGACAACAACGCAGTAAATCCCATTCAGAAACTACTCAAATACTATATGCAACTCTGATCAGTTTTATGGTTGGCTTTTATGATGGTTTCATTGGTCCAGGAACTGGAAGTTTTCTAGTATTAGCCTTTATCACGCTTTTAGGATTTGATTTTTTGCATGCTTCCGCAAATGCCAAAATGGTAAATCTAGGGACAAATTTTGGTTCCATTTGTTTGTTTATCTTGAAAGGAAAAATCATTTGGGCAATTGCCGTACCTATGGCTTTTTGCAATGCTTTAGGAGGTTGGTTGGGAGCAAAATTAGCGATTAGTAAAGGCAATAAATTTATTCGAATTTTCTTTTTGGTAGTTGTTATCGGCACTTTAATTCGGTTTGGGTATGATGTGTTTTATAAATAGTAAAGCACTGTTTTTTTAATTCTTAAATCCTTATTTTTGCAATCATCCTAAAATAATTATGCAAAAATACATCGAACAACTCAACGAAGCCCAACGTGAACCCGTTTTACAAAAAGACGGGCCTATGATTATTATTGCCGGTGCAGGTTCAGGAAAAACAAGGGTATTAACTATCCGTATTGCTTATTTGATGAGTTTGGGAGTAGATGCTTTTAGTATTTTGGCCTTGACTTTTACCAACAAAGCGGCTCGAGAGATGAAAAAGCGAATCTCTGATATTGTGGGTTCTAACGAAGCCAAGAATCTATGGATGGGAACTTTTCACTCGGTTTTTGCTAGAATTTTGCGTTCCGAAGCCGATAAGTTAGGCTATCCTTCGAACTTTACCATTTATGATACGCAGGATTCGGTTCGATTGATTTCGGCGGTGATTAAAGAAATGCAATTGGATAGAGATATTTATAAATCCAAACAAATTTTAAGTAGAATTTCCAGTTATAAAAATAGTTTAATTACGGTAAAAGCTTATTTTAACAATCCCGAATTGCAGGAAGCTGATGCCATGAGCAAAAAACCTCGATTGGGCGAAATTTATCAAAATTATGTGGAAAGATGTTTTAAATCTGGTGCGATGGATTTTGATGATTTGTTACTAAAAACCAATGAATTGCTAACTCGTTTTCCTGAAGTTTTAGCCAAATATCAAAACCGTTTTAGATACATTTTGGTTGATGAGTACCAAGATACCAATCATTCGCAGTACTTGATTGTTCGCGCTTTATCTGATAAATTTCAGAATATATGCGTTGTGGGTGATGATGCCCAAAGTATTTATGCCTTTCGTGGAGCGAATATCAATAACATTCTGAATTTTCAGAAAGATTATGAAGGTGTGAAAACCTTTCGATTGGAGCAAAATTACCGTTCGACTAAAAATATTGTGGAAGCAGCCAATTCGATTATCGAAAAAAACAAAACCAAACTCGATAAAATTGTTTGGACAGCCAATACGGATGGTTCAAAAATAAAAGTACATCGCAGTATTACCGATGCGGAAGAAGGCAGGTTTGTAGCGAGTACCATTTTTGAACAAAAGATGCAAAACCAGTTGATGAATGGTCAATTTGCTATTTTGTATCGTACCAATGCCCAATCACGAGCCATGGAAGATGCGCTTCGCAAAAGAGATATTCCATACCGAATATACGGAGGATTATCTTTTTACCAACGAAAAGAAATAAAGGATGTGTTGTGTTATTTGCGATTGGTTATCAATCCAAAAGATGAAGAAGCTTTAGTTCGAGTAATCAATTATCCAGCCCGTGGAATAGGGGATACTACAGTCGAAAAATTGACTGTGGCGGCTAATCATTACAAGCGTTCTGTTTTTGAAGTCATGCAAAATATTGACAAAATTGATTTGAAATTAAATTCTGGGACTAAACAAAAACTCGAAGATTTTGTGACTATGATTCAGAGTTTTCAAGTAATTAACGGAAATCAAGATGCCTTTTTTATTACCGATCATGTAGCCAAAAAAACAGGGTTGGTTCAGGAATTAAAAAAAGATGCGACTCCAGAAGGAATGGCAAAAATCCAAAATATAGAAGAACTATTAAACGGAATCAAAGATTTCACGGAAGGACAACGTGAAATTGATGGTGCTCGTGGTGCTTTGTCCGAGTTTATGGAAGATGTTGCCTTGGCAACCGATTTAGACAAAGATACTTCAGACGAGGATAGAGTTGCATTAATGACCATACATTTGGCAAAAGGATTGGAGTTTCCTTATGTTTTTGTGGTAGGAATGGAAGAAGATTTGTTTCCGAGTGCTATGAGCATGAGTACCCGAAGCGAACTCGAAGAAGAACGCCGTTTGTTTTATGTTGCCTTAACTAGAGCGGAACATCAAGCGTATTTGACTTATGCACAATCGCGGTATCGTTGGGGAAAATTGACGGATTGTGAACCCTCACGATTTATAGAAGAAATCGACGGACACTATTTAGAATATCTTACTGCCGAGGAAACAAATTATAGATATAAACCTATGATTGATAGCGATATTTTTGGTGATATTGATAAATCGAAGTTGCGTTTGGCAAAACCAGTAGGAGGAACGCCGCCAAGCCTCCCAACTACCGAAGGGGGAGCAAGAACCGATTTCAATATTCGTAAATTGAAACCAGTTTCGAGTAATGGTAATTCTGGTGCTGCTAATTTATTCGACAATAAACTCGTTGCCGGAAATATTGTGATGCACGAGCGTTTTGGCAAAGGAGAAATCATTAACCTCGAAGGTGCTGGTGCCGACAAGAAAGCCGAAATTAAATTTGAGGTTGGAGGAATTAAAAAATTATTGTTGCGATTTGCGAAATTGGATGTGATTGGGTAAGAATGCTTATAGTTTGTTTCCTTTCCATCTGTTCGAGTGTTTTTTATCCAGCGAAGCTAATTTGCGATAAGCTTCGCTTCTAAATTAGTTGTATAATAATTTTGAAATTTTCACCCAAAAATAGTAAAGCGATTTACTTGGTGTACAAAGGTAAGTAAGCACTCGTCGCAGACGATAATCATTTGCCCCTTGAATTTCTTTCTAAAATCTTTACAATAACTCCATAGATAACTGGCAGGTAATCGGTTCCAGCCTGACCGCTATGGCGGATTACACGGGTTTCATTGTTGGTGCTACGTACCCAAGAAACCCTAGCTGTTATGTGCCGTTCTTATTCTTCGTCCTCTTCGTCAGTATAATTAAATTCCACTTTGCTTTGCACTACAATTTCATCAAGTATGTTGTTTAAGTAGCCTTGTATTACTGCTTCATTAAATCTTACGTTTAGCATTGGAATATTTATAACTTCTTCAATGCAAGCCATATATTTTTCAACTATTGCTTTTATTGAATATGTTTTGTCAGCATTGTCTTGTATTTTCTTTTTCAGAGGTTCAACTTCTTCGTCTGATTTGATTATAAAAGTTATTGGATATTTTTGGATTTTGTCAATGTCAAGAAAGTATTTTTTGAAGTCCAATGTTTCGGTTACTTGGAAAAACCTACCCAATGGTTTCATTACGAAGTCAATACCTCCGTCATTTGCATTGGTTCGTCCTGTTTTATAAAGTTTCAAATTTTCGGTATTGAGTTTGTCCATTTCATAACCCCAAATAATTGTTTGGTCGTGATAGTAAAATTTGAGAATGGAATAACTGACAATTTCAAAAAGTCGTGCATCCACATTTGGTGCAAGTAAACCAATAATAAACTCTTCTACCTTTCCGGGTGTAGTGTTTTCAATGTCTTGAAGTGCTTCACATTGTTTAACAAAACGCTGAAAAGCATCTTGTTTTGTCTTTGTATATTCGTTAATAATTTCAATGATAGCCGTTGCAATATTGAAGTTGGCTTTGCCAACTTTTATATTCAATAAATTTTCGTTTATCCAATATCTTTTAGTTACTAGATCTCTTAAAATAGGTTTGTATTCAGAAGTGGGAAAATACTTTTCAAACTCTGAATTCATACGATTATTCAAGGCATGATTTTGCAAACTATTGCCAAATGGCAATTTTTTTGCTCTATTTAAAAGGATTGAAAATTTTGCGCCTTCATACTTTGAATAGTTCCCTTTTACATGAAATCCATTGGCTATGTAATCTTCAATAATTACATAAATAACATAAAGATTTGCAAAACTTGACCTAGCTTTTGACCCTCTTCCTGCTGAACGAGTTTTCTCGTTTATGTATTGAATGAGTTGACTTTTTTCAAATATATCTTCTGCATCTTCTCCAAAATTATTTTGCAGAATTTCTTTAATTTTACTAGTGAATATATGTTCCATTAGGTCCAAATAAGGTTAAATTATTTTGTGTTGCAATTTTTTCGGTTTCAAAAGTCCGTATTTCTTTTTCTAATTTATCACCTTTGAACTCTTCGGCTAATCGTAATCTTCTTAAACCGATTTTTACATATTCGTCTTGCAACTCAATACCAATGGAATTTCTATTTAATTCTTTTGCTACATAACAAGTTGTAAAAGTACCAGAAAATGGGTCTAAAACTAAATCACCTTCATTTGAACTGGCTTTTATTATTCTTTCAAGTAATGCGATTGGTTTTTGAGTTGGGTGGTTTTCATATTCGTCCATTCTATAACGAACTCTCGAAAACTCCCAAACATTTCCTGGTACTTTTTCTGAATTATAAACAGTTGGTATCGCCTTACGATAATCAATAAGTTTTCTTTTTGCACCTGTTTTTGCCTCTACTAAAATATCGTTTGTATTAAAAGTATAATTGTTTTTATCTTTTACGCAAAATAAAATAGGCTCATACATTGAACCATAATACTTTTTAGCTTGAACTCCTGAACTGTCATAAGACCATACAAGCCTTGAAAGAATGGTTAATTTTTTGCGTAAATGAATGTCAAAATAAGGCATAAATTGGGTTGCTGTCATTACATAAAAACTTCCATTTGGTTTTAGTTTTTGAATGCACAAGTCAAGCCATTCATAACACCATTCTAAATAACTTTCCTCTGTGTCCCATTTTTCAATTTTTCCGTTGAAATTTTTTCCAATATTGTAAGGTGGGTCAGCAAAAATCAAGTCCACAGAATTGTCTGGTAGCGTTTTTAATGCTTCCAAAGCGTCTGCATATATTATTTTATGTTTGTCGTTACCTAATATTTCCATTTTGTTAAAATTATTGCTCCAAATTTACGTCTTTTTTTTAGAATGTTTGTCGTTGGTACGCTGTCTCGCAGAATGGCACATAACTACTTTAGATGCGCAATAAACATTCTCATATACACCCTAAATTGGGTAGATTGATGCGTGTTTTGTTTCGCTATTGTTTTTCTATAAAAATAGAAAAATTATCTTAAAAATAGAAAATAGAAAATTTTATTAATTTATTTTTATAAAATCTAGAGCGTTTTAATGCTAATTTATTGAAGTTATTCCACCACAATATCATATTGAGTCAAAAGCCCTTTTAAACCACCAAAACCAAAAACGGCTTTTTTGATTTTGGTTTTGGTGGGGTCGATGGTGTAGTGGTAACTCGTTTTGAAATTGGCTTTATTAGCAATGGCTTTAGCAAATTCAGCACGATACAAATCGCAGTGGTCAAAAACCGCTTCGGTCAAATCGGCATTCATAAAATCGACCGCAATGAGACTACAATTTACAAATGAAGTACCTTTAAGTTTTAACGTATAAAATTTTGAAAAATCGAGTACACATTGATCAAACGAAATGGCAAAGATCAATTTGTCACACATAGAGAAATTAATATCTTTCATCTGGCAATGATTAAAAGTGACTGTTCTTAATGCTACATAATTGATTTTAGCGGTATTGAAATTACAATTTGTAAAGACACAGTCTATAAAGGTTACTGCCAGAAATACAGATTGTGAAAAATTGCAATGATTGAAAGTACAAGATTCAAATTCTTTGAAATTGATTTCATCTTCACCATAAGTGATGTGATTGTATTCGATGTCAAGGAAATAATCGGGCATTGTACTTTCTTTATGTGAATTAGTAATAACTACGCTATTGCTAAAATATAAATTTTGTTTTAACTGGATTTCGCTTCGCAACATCCACAAAGCTCGGCTTTGAAAAGAGAAAAAGTCTAAAAATAATTTCAAGCAAACTTGAATATTTTTAGACTTTATTATTGTTTTAGTGACCTTGACTGGATTCAAACCAGTAACCTCTTGAGCCGTAATCAAGTGCGCTATTCAGTTGCGCCACAAGGCCTATTTTGTGGGTGCAAATATAAGTATAAATATGTGATTTGCAAACGAGAAATAAAAATTAAATTGAGATTTTAAAAATCTTAAAAACAGGTCAGAAATTTAGAAATCAATTTCCTAAGGCTCTTGTAGTTACATAGTAACGATACCCAATTATAGCCATTTGCCATTTCTTGGCTTTACTAATATCCAGTCTTTTTTTGCTAAAACTAGGCAACAAGAGTTTGTTTATTTTGGCTAATATCTGGAACATAATGATTTTTCTTTTTGCAAATATAAAAAACTTTGTAGCAAACTAACTTTTAAACTATTTTTGTGCCATGAAATTCTTCAATTTACATACGCATCAATATACAAATCAAATAGATGTATTAGAATTGGTCAATCAATATCCACAAGAATTTGATGCTACAATTCCGTTTTACTCGCTAGGAATTCATCCTTTGTATATTGACAAAAACCGATTGGAGTCTGATTTTGAAATTTTAAACCAAAAATTAGCTTTACCCGAATGTTTGGCTCTTGGCGAATGTGGTTTAGATAAACGAAGCGAAACTCCTTTTGAAGTGCAACTCGAAGTTTTTGAAAAACAATTAATTCTTGCCGAAAAATACAATAAGCCAGTAGTGATTCACTGTGTTGCCGCTTTTCAAGAACTCATAGCAATCAAGAAAAAAATGTGTATTTCAACACCGATTATTATTCATGGTTTTTCTAAAAATGCAACATTGGCAAAACAATTACTGGAAAATGAATTTCATGTTTCGTTTGGGAAAAATTTATTGAGAGTAACGGAATTGCAATCAACTTTTCAAAGTATTCCAAATCATCGTTTTTTCTTAGAAACGGATATGATTCAAGAGGGAATTCAAGACGTTTATGCTTTGGCATCAAAATATAAAAATATAACATTGAGCAGTTTGCAAGAAATGGTAAACGCTAATTTTAAAACAGTTTTTCAATCAACGCATATAAATTTATAACCCATGGCAGAATGGACAGAAAGAGCTGAACTTTTATTTAAAACAGAGGGATTACAGAAATTAAAAAATGCTAATATCTTGGTCGTCGGACTCGGTGGTGTAGGCTCTTTTGCAGCCGAATTTTTGGCAAGAGCAGGGGTAGGAAGTATGACAATAGTAGATGGCGATATAGTGGATATTACGAATATCAATCGACAATTGCCTGCGCTACATTCGACTGTGGGACAACCAAAAGTGACGATTGTAGGTGACCGATTAATGGATATAAACCCTGAATTGAATCTCACTAGAGTCAAAGAGTTTCTTTCGCCAGAACGTGCTTTTGAAATTGTTACTAATGAATATGATTATGTTTTAGACTGTATTGATAGTGTTACGCCCAAACTAAATTTGATTATTGCTGCGAAACGTAAAAGGGTAAAAATCATCAGTAGTATGGGAGCAGGAGGAAAAATGGAAGCGTCCAAAGTGCACGTTTCTTGTATTTCAAAAGCGAGTAATTGTATGTTAGCAAAGGCGATTCGGAAGAGATTAAAAGTTGAAAAAATCGATAAACTAAAAGTAGTTTCCTCATCGGAAATCCAAGACGAGTCTAGCTTGAAAATGACCGATGGCTCTAATTATAAAAAATCTTTTTATGGCACCAACAGTTATATGCCAGGCCTATTTGGTTTGTATGCTGCTGAAACTGTGATTCGTTATTTGCTTAACAGATAGATAGTCTTTACTATAGTTTAGAAAAAACAAAATAAAACCCAAAAATTTTTAAACATCTAAAATATGATTCAAACTGTAATTTTTGATATGGATGGCGTTATTGTTGACACAGAGCCTATTCATCATTATGCTTATTTCAAACAATTTGATGAATTGAATATAGTTGTTTCGCAAGAGATATATAGCTCTTTCACTGGAAATTCGACTCGAAATACATTTCAAAAATTAAAAAACTTATTTCGTGTCGAAGCCGAAGTGGAAGATTTAATTCAGCGAAAGCGAACTATTTTTAATGATGCTTTTGATACCAAAGAAGATTTGGCGTTGCTTGAAGGGGTAGAGCGCTTAATCAAAGATTTATATGCCAATAACATTCAATTAATTGTAGCATCATCTGCTTCGAAAGTAACGATTAATCGTGTTTTCAAGCGTTTTGGTTTACACCCTTATTTCACCCATATTGTGAGTGGCGAAGATTTTCCAAATTCAAAACCACATCCCGCCATATTTGAACATGCGGCTTCTTTATCGATTGCTCCTAAAGAAAATTGTATTGTTATTGAAGACAGCACTAATGGTATTATTGCTGCAAAAGCCGCTGGAATTTTTTGCATAGGCTATTGTAGTGAAAATTCAAAGCTTCAGGATTTATCAATGGCCGATATGATCATCAACCATTTTGATGAATTGAATTTAGAGAAAATTATAGGATTATAATTTAATGTTATAATTTTCGTTTTAAACATTTGATTTAGTAAATTTGAACAAACACTAAATAAAGTACTCATGAACAAAATTGTAATTTTATTATCCATAATTATCGCTAGTTTTACTATCGAAGCTCAGGTAAAAACACCAGCACCAAGTCCTAAATCTACTTTAACTCAAATGGTTGGTTTGACTGAGGTGGAAATCAATTATTCTAGACCTAGTGCTAAAGGGAGAGTTGTTTTTGGTGATTTAGTCCCTTTTGCAAAACTTTGGCGAACGGGAGCTAACGAAAATTCTACTGTTTCTTTTTCTGATGATGTTGTTATTGATGGAAAAACATTGGTTAAAGGTAAGTATGCCATCTTTACCACACCAAAAGCTGATGAATGGGAAATTGTTTTTTATTCAGTTACTGACAATTGGGGCACTCCAGAGGTTTGGGATGAGACTAAAGTAGCTTTAAAAACAACTGCTAAATCAGAAATCTATGATAGATATGTCGAGAGTTTTACTATTGGCATCAATAATTTAGATTTGAATTTTGCAGAATTAGAATTGTCTTGGGAAAAAACACATGTTTCGATAAAATTTGAGGTTCCAACCCAAAAAATAGCCTTAGCTAATATCGAAAAAGTTTTGGCAGGACCTTCTGCAGGAGATTATTTTTCTTCCGCTCAATATCTATTTCAATCCAATGTGGATGTTAACAAGGCCTTGACTTATGTTGACAAAGCCTTAGAAATGAAGAAGGAAAAACCATTTTGGTACTACCGATTAAAATCCTTGATTCAAGCTAAATTAGGCAATAAAAAAGAGGCTATAGAAACTGCAAAACTATCTTTAGCCGCCGCAGAAATTGCTAAAAATCAAGATTACATTAAGATGAATAATGAAAGTATCGAAGAATGGAGTAAAAAATAATGTTTTGACTATAAATTAGTCTATAGGAAAAATTATTATAAAGTATTCCGATGAAACAGATTACTTCGCTAGTTTGCTAAAGCAAAATACGCATAATTTGTGATTAATTGCAAAAAAAAACGCTTTCAGAAATGAAAGCGTTTTTCAATTTAGTATTTTGATTTCACAATAAAAAAAATAAATAACTATTTGTCAATTGAACTCAAAACACGTTTCATAAAAGTATTCAAGGCTTCTTTTTTGTCTAGGCCGTTTTTAGTCATTTCATGAACTTCTAATGCGCCGTACATATTTGAAATTAATTCTCCAATTACATCTAATTCATCGTCTTTCAAAGAATTAATCTCTGTTAATGACTCTAAAACTTCAATGGCTTCAACTAGATAATCTTGATCGTTATCTTCAATAAACTGGGACAAATTTTTGATTATTGGTAATTTCATAATTATAGTATTTCATTTACCAACTCAATCAAAACTTCGGCTTTGTTGGTTTGGGTTTCATTTACCAATTTGCCATTAACAAAAGTAGCAAATGTAGGCAAGTTGCTTACGTTAGCTAGTTTTCTTGATTCCGGCGAATTTTCGGCATCAACTAGAACAAAAGTTATTGCCTCGTTTTCTGACGATAATTTTTTAAATTTTGGTTTCATAATTCGGCAATTTCCGCACCAAGAAGCCGAGAATTGAACGACTACTTTTTCGTTTTTGGAAACTAAATCTGACAATGTATCTTCGTTTAATTCGATTAGCATGGTGTATTTTTTTAGTTTAAACTCAAGTATTCAGCGGTACTTTTTCTGTCAGCAGTCATTGCTTCTTTTCCTATTTCCCAGTTGGCAGGGCAAACTTCCCCTTTTTCCTGAATGTGGGTGTAGGCATCAACCATACGCAAATATTCATTTACGTTCCTGCCTAATGGCATGTCATTTACACTTTCGTGGAAAATTTTTCCAGTTTCATCAATTAAATAAGTTGCTCTGTAAGTTACATTTGAACCTTCTACGATAATGGAATCAGTTTCGTCGCTGTAGCTTGTAGATTCAATATCAAGAATTCCAAGAATGTTCGACAAGTTGCGGTTGGTATCGGCAAGGATGGGGTAGGTAACACCTTCGATTCCTCCATTATCTTTCGCAGTATTTAACCAAGCAAAATGCACTTCGTTTGTGTCGCAAGAAGCACCAATTACTATAGTGTTTCTTTTTTCGAATTCGGGTAAAGCGGCTTGAAAAGCGTGCAATTCAGTTGGACAAACGAAGGTGAAATCTTTTGGATACCAAAAAAGTAGTACTTTCTTGTTGTTGTTTGTTGCTTCTTCAAAAATGTTGATTTTTAAATTATCGCCCATTTCAGAGATGGCGTCTACTGCAATACTTGGGAATTTTTTTCCTACTAATGACATAATTCTATATGATTTATAATTTTTTGCAAAACTACTCTTTAGAATCTTTAATTTCTAATAAGTTTAGTTCAAATTTTATTATGCTGTTATAGAATAAATTGATGTTTCATAGATTAAAATTAGTTTTATTTATTTCCATTTTAATTTTAGTTAATTTCATAAAATATTGTATTAAACTATAGATTTTTTTTATTAAAATTTAAATTAATTAGGGATAATTATTATATTTTCGTACTGCTAATAATCTTAATTTATATTAAAATGGAAAATAATTCAAATGACAATCAAACATCTTACAATTTAAACAATAATGGGAGCGCTGAAAGCAAATGTCCTTTTGGTGGCGATGTTCTTGGCGGTCCCATTAATATGGAAAATGCGAAAATAAAACAGATGAATAGTAAAGGTCCCATTAATCGCGATTGGTGGCCTAATCAATTGAAATTAAATATTTTGTGTCAGCATTCTTCGTTTTCTAATCCAATGGATAAAGACTTTAATTATGCTAATGAATTCAAATCGGTTGATTTATCCGAATTAAAAAACGACATTTTCAAGGTGATTAATACTTCACAAGATTGGTGGCCAGCAGATTATGGTACATATTCAGGATTCTTTATTCGTATGGCTTGGCATAGTGCAGGAACCTATAGAACAGCCGATGGACGTGGAGGTTCTGGCTCAGGAAGTCAGCGTTTTGCCCCTTTAAATAGTTGGCCAGACAATGCTAATTTAGACAAAGCCAGATTATTACTGTGGCCAATAAAACAAAAATATGGTAAAAAAATATCTTGGGCAGATTTAATGATTTTGGCTGGAAATTGCGCATTAGAAACTGCTGGATTCAAAACTTTTGGTTTTGGTGGCGGGCGCATAGATACTTGGGAACCACATGAAGATGTGTACTGGGGATCAGAGCGAGAATGGTTGGCGGACAATAGATATTCTGGCGAAAGAGAATTGGAATATCCATTGGCAGCAGTTCAAATGGGACTAATTTATGTAAATCCAGAAGGACCAAATGGAAATCCAGATCCACAATTATCGGCTCATGACATTAGAGAAACGTTTGCTAGAATGGCAATGAACGATGAGGAAACTGTAGCACTTATTGCGGGCGGACACACCTTAGGAAAAACACACGGAGCAGCAGATCCAAGTAAATATATTGAACTAGAACCCGCTGCGGCTGGATTAGAAATGCAAAGTCAAGGTTGGAAAAATAATTTTGGAACTGGAAATGGAGGTGACACTATTACCAGCGGTTTGGAAGGTGCGTGGACCACTACACCAAACAAGTGGAGTCACGATTATTTTAAAAATTTATTTGAGTTTGAGTGGGAACTGACTAAAAGTCCAGCAGGAGCCCAGCAATGGAAACCTAAAAATAATGGTGGAGCTGGAACCGTTCCAGATGCTCATGATGTTTCGAAAAAGCACCAACCCTTTATGCTAACAACTGATTTATCATTAAGAATAGATCCCGTATATGAAAAAATATCAAGACATTTTCTTGCTAATCCTGCGGAATTCGATGATGCTTTTGCAAGAGCTTGGTTTAAATTGACACACCGAGATATGGGGCCCAAAACCCGCTATTTAGGAGTAGAAGTTCCTGCAGAAGAGCTAATTTGGCAAGACCCAATTCCAGCACGTACCTATAAAGTTATAGATGATCAGGATATCGCTTCACTAAAGGTTGTGATTCTTGCTTCAGGATTATCAGTTCCTGAATTGGTTTCAACAGCTTGGGCATCGGCATCTACTTTCCGTGGTTCAGATAAGCGTGGTGGTGCAAATGGTGCTCGTATTCGTCTTGCTCCACAAAAAAATTGGAGGGTAAACAATCCAATCCAATTAGCGAAAGTATTGGGAATTTTAGAAGGAATTCAAAAAGATTTCAACGGGGCTCAATCTGACAATAAACAAGTTTCGATTGCCGACTTAATCGTTTTAGGAGGATGTGCAGGCATTGAAAAAGCGGCAAAAAATGCTGGACATATTGTAACAGTGCCTTTTGTAGCAGGAAGAACGGATGCGTCTCAAGAACAAACTGATGTGGAATCATTCGCTGTATTGGAACCACAAGCAGACGGTTTTAGAAATTATTCAAAAACTAAATATTCCATATCAGCCGAAGAACTATTGATAGACAAAGCGCAGCTTTTAACATTAACTTCTCCAGAATTGTCGGTTCTTGTTGCTGGTATGCGTGTTCTTAACACTAATTTTGACCAATCTCAAAATGGTGTTTTTACAAAACGTACAGAGGCTCTCACGAACGACTTCTTTGTAAATTTACTTGATTTAAACACCACTTGGAAAGCGGTTTCAGATTCAGACGATGCGTTTATATGTACAGATCGCTCTAGCGGTTCAATCAAATGGATGGGAACTCGAGTAGATCTTATATTTGGTTCTAATACAGAGTTAAGAGCAATTGCAGAAGTTTACGGAAGCGAGGATGCTAAAGAAAAGTTTGTAAACGATTTTATTGCAGCTTGGAATAAAGTAATGAATTTAGATCGTTTTGATTTGGCTTAAATAAGTGGTTCTACCCCGAATCGTGTGGGTAGAACCATTTTTTTTATTAAAAATCTTCTTCATTAGATGTTGTTTGGTTTCCAAAATCATCAATATCTCTACGGTCTTTTTTGGTGGGGCGTCCATCACCATTTTTTCGATAGTGTTCTTTTGATAATTTTAATAGTTCAAGATGTTGATAGACCTCTGCTGGTGTTTCGTTTTTCCTGTAAATATCAACTAGTTTTGCCCCTACACGATTTTCAGGAATATCAAGAACAGTAATAATTTGTGTAATTTGGTCTTTTCTAAAGGTAATTTTATCAGTAGGAAAAACTTCCTTAGAAGCTTTAGCAACCTGACCATTTACGGTGATATGATTTTTTTTGCAAGCCTCGGTCACCATATTTCTGGTTTTGTAATACCGTACACACCATAAGTATTTGTCTATTCTCATAAATTTTCTAAAAACGGAGTTAAATTGTACGCAAAAATAAATCAAAATTGTATCTTGCGCGCTCTAAAACCAGTTATTATAATGAACAAATTTAAGGTATATTTTTTTTTAATAATTACAACACTAACTTTATTTTCTTGTCAAAAGGATGATCCTGTTGCGGTTGTACCTCCCCAAGAATATTCGGTACAGTATCCTAAAGATATCGAAGTTATTGAAGAGTATTTAAGCGAATATTATATTACAGTTACAAATAGTCCCGGAGTAACTGAAGATCAAGATATTGTTTTTACTAAAATAACAGATGTTGCAACTCAACCTTCAATTAAATCTTACGAATTAAATTCAGGAGATACTTATCCGCAACTTAAAAATAGAATAGTAACTCTTCATAATGTACCTTATATAATTTATTATTTAGTTTTAAGACCGGGCTCAAAAAATGCTACCACTAACAAAGGCGGTGAAACACCAACTAATACAGATTCTGTTTTAACATCTTATTCTGGGAGTTATTTAAAACAGACCACCACCGATAATGTAACTACTGTTTCCGCTACTGCTTTTGAAGAAGTTAAATACCCTTCAAGCTTTTTTAGCCTTTTAGGTGTAATAAGAGGTTGGAGTGAAATTTTCCCGCAATTTAAAACGGGTAGTTATTTATCTAATAATAATGGAACAATTTCATATACTGATTTTGGAGCAGGAGTCATGTTTATTCCATCAGGATTAGCCTATTATAATTCTCCGGCAGGATCAATTCCTAGTTATTCTCCGTTAGTTTTTAGTTTTAAATTATACGAAATATCCAGAGACGATACTGATGGTGACGGTGTTGCTAATTATCTAGAAGATCTAAAAGATATAAATGGATATAAAGATAACTATATGTATAGTTTTAGAAATACTATTTTATATCCAACTTTCCCTGAAGATGTTATCCGCTATGCAGATGATACTGATAAAGACGGTATTCCAAACTACCTTGATGCTGACGATGATGGGGATAATTATACAACAGTATATGAAATTTCGAAAGGAACAAATTATTTAGATGCAAGTAGTCATCCTTAAGGAATCAAAAAAAGACCAAATAAAAATCCCGTTCATCAAGATTGAACGGGATTTTTTATATATAAAAAATTAGTCTTACTTTCTCTTAATTACTTTTTCAACGGCTGCAACAATCGCTTGATTATTCAACTTGTATTTCTCCATCAACTGTTCTGGTGTACCAGACTCTCCGAAACTATCATTGACTGCTACAAACTCTTGAGGAGCAGGAGAATTCAATGCTAAAACTCTAGCGATACTTTCACCAAGACCACCAAGAATGTTGTGCTCTTCGGCAGTAACAATACAGTTAGTTTTTGCTAATGATTTCAAAATGGCAACTTCGTCTAATGGTTTAATCGTATGGATATTGATAACTTCGGCAGAGATTCCTTTGGCTTCTAATGCTTCGGCAGCGATTAAAGCTTCCCAAACTAAATGTCCAGTTGCGACAATCGTTACATCCGTTCCTTCATTTAAAAGAATGGCTTTTCCGATTTCGAATTTCTCGTCGGCAGGCATAAAATTAGGGACTACGGGACGTCCAAAGCGTAGGTAAACTGGTCCATCGTGATTTGCAATAGCTATAGTAGCCGCTTTGGTTTGGTTGTAATCACACGTATTAATTACAGTCATGCCTGGTAACATTTTCATCAATCCAATATCTTCAAGAATTTGGTGGGTTGCACCATCTTCCCCTAAAGTTAGTCCTGCATGCGAAGCACAAATTTTCACATTTTTCTCAGAATAAGCAACTGATTGACGAATTTGGTCGTAAACTCTTCCAGTCGAAAAGTTAGCAAAAGTCCCTGTAAAAGGAATTTTTCCACCAATGGTCAATCCCGCTGCAATTCCAATCATATTCGCTTCAGCAATTCCGATTTGGAAAAATCGCTCTGGGTGATTTTTCTTGAAATCATCAAATTTTAAAGAACCAATTAAGTCCGCACAAAGTGCTACGACATTTTCATTAGTTTGTCCTAATTCAGTCATTCCAGCCCCAAAACCTGAACGAGTATCTTTACTTCCTGTATTTAGCCCCCTAACCCCCGAAGGGGGAATTGTTAAATAAGACTTGTTGTTTTCGGATTTATTTATTTCAATATTTTTTTGGATTGTATGTTGCTCCATTCCCCCTTTGGGGGTTAGGGGGCTGTAATCTCCTAAAGTTTCTGGATTTTGGCTTAGTGCATTTTCAAGTTGAGCATCATTTGGCGCTTTTCCGTGCCAAGCATGGCTATACATCATATAATCTACACCATTACCCATTTCGGTATATAATAAAACACAAACAGGTTTTCCTTTTCCTGTTCTAGATTTAGCCTCTGTCATTCCAGTAATAATGGCCTCGAGGTTATTTCCTTCTTTGATTTCAAGAACATCCCAATCAAAAGCTTCAAATTTAGCTTTGATGCTTCCCATGGCTAAAACTTCGTCTGTAGTACCATCAATTTGTTTTCCGTTCAAATCGATTGTTGCAATAAGATTATCTACTTTTTTGGCTGAAGCATACATGATGGCTTCCCAGTTTTGTCCTTCTTGTAATTCACCATCTCCGTGAAGAGTGTAAATTAAATGATTATCTCCATTTAGTTTTTTTGCCTGTGCAGCACCAATCCCTACGGATAAACCTTGCCCTAAGGAACCTGAAGCGATTCTTACGCCTGGTAGATGATCATGAGTTGTTGGGTGACCTTGTAATCTAGAATTGATTAGGCGGAAAGTCGCTAATTCTGAAACAGGAAAATAGCCACTTCTAGCCAGAACGCTATAAAAAACGGGAGAAATATGACCGTTTGAAAGAAAGAAAATATCTTCTCCTATTCCGTCCATATTAAAACCTTCTTTGCGCTCCATTAGGTTTTGATATAAGGCTACTAAAAATTCAGTACAACCAAGGGATCCTCCTGGATGACCAGAATTTACAGCATGTACCATTCGAAGAATATCTCTTCTGACTTGGATAGTTAAATCGTTTAATTGTTGTGTGTTAGGCTTCATTTTGTGTGTAAAAGTTAAACTGGGGCAAATGTAATTTTTATTTTGGCGTAAGACAAATGATTTTAGGAATAGTTATTAGAGTTTTTGAGTACTACATTTATTCTCCCATTCCATTGAGTAGTGTTGTTTTTTTCTTTATAAATCGCATGACGAGATTAAATATTATAAAAAATAGAGAAGTAATAATGATAAAATAATTATAGTTCGTTTGGTTTTGAATAAGATGTCCTGATAGATCAAAAATTGAAAAAATGATGAATATACCTGCGATACCATTTATTTCTTTCTTTATTATTTTTATCCAATTAAAAGGTAATTCGGGTTTTTTGTAATTTTTAAAACTAGGTATAAACGCAGGAAGAGTTTCAGCCCAATCAGTATAAATTGATCCAAATTTTCTTCTAAGAAATTGTTCCTCAGCGAACATAATTCTTTCATAATACAACCAATAGAAAAAACAAAATGCCACCAAAAACCAAAAGTTAGCGGTTAATAATGCGGGTCCCATCCACATAAAAAAATTGCCTAAATAGAGCGGATGTCTCACGACAGAATAGCTGCCCGAAGTATTCAAGGTATCGGCTATTTGTTCATTTCTATTTCTGCCAGAAGTGTTTTTAGGCGTGTGTCCAACGGTGTAGACACGAATGCCTAAACCCAATAAACTAACAAATAGGCAAAACATCTCGAAATAAATTTCATAAGTGGTTTCCTCAAGACAGAAAGTTTCAGGATGGATTTTTGTTTGAAAATATAAAATTGCACCTATGAGTAAAACAAGTACAGGAAGTTTTCCTCTGTATTTGAAAAGCCAAACTCCTTGTTGTTCTAATTCTTCTTGTAATGCCATAGTAAGATTTTATTGTTTTTTTTGCCAAATATATATAAACCTTATTTAAATTACAGTACTAATTATTTTTTGAGAATCATAACCAATCCAAAGCTATGTTTTTTTAACTAAAAAATAATTCTATTCAACGGTATAAAATTAAATTTAAAATACGAATTCCTAAATTCTAAATAATTTATATTTGCGCTCCCGAATGGTTGGGACAAAAGTATATTTATGAAATTTGATTTATTACAAAAAGATTCCCAAACAAAAGCTAGAGCTGGAACAATTACTACTGATCACGGCACGATAGAAACACCCATTTTTATGCCTGTAGGAACGGTTGCTTCAGTAAAAGGAGTTCATCAAAGAGAATTGAAAGACGATATCAATCCAGATATAATATTAGGAAATACATATCATTTGTATTTGCGTCCCCAAACTGAAATTCTTGAAAAAGCAGGTGGTTTACATAAATTCATGAATTGGGATCGTAATATTTTGACAGATTCAGGAGGGTATCAGGTGTATTCGCTTTCGGCAAATAGAAAAATTAAAGAAGAAGGCGTTAAATTCAAATCGCATATTGATGGTTCGTATCATTTTTTCACTCCCGAAAATGTAATGGAAATCCAACGAACCATAGGAGCCGATATCATTATGGCTTTTGACGAATGTACGCCTTATCCTTGTGATTATCGGTATGCCCAACGCTCCATGCACATGACCCACAGATGGCTGGATCGTTGTATTAATCATCTGGACAAATTGCCATACAAATATGGCTATGAGCAAACTTTTTTTCCGATTATTCAAGGAAGTACCTATAAGGATTTGCGTCAACAATCAGCCGAATATATAGCCAATTCAGGACAACAAGGAAACGCCATTGGAGGACTATCTGTTGGAGAACCCGCAGAAGAAATGTATGTTATGACCGAAGTAGTTTGTGAAATCCTTCCAGAAGATAAACCTCGTTATTTAATGGGTGTCGGGACTCCAATAAATATTTTGGAAAATATAGCTTTAGGAATCGATATGTTCGATTGTGTGATGCCAACGCGAAACGCAAGAAACGGAATGTTGTTTACCGCCAATGGAACTATTAATATTAAGAATAAAAAATGGGAAGATGATTTTTCTCCTCTTGACGAAATGGGTCATACTTTTGTAGACACCGAATATACTAAGGCTTATTTACGCCATTTGTTTGCTGCCAATGAATATTTAGGAAAGCAAATTGCAACAATACACAATTTAGGATTTTATATGTGGTTGGTTCGTGAAGCTAGAAAACATATATTAGCTGGAGATTTTAGAATCTGGAAAGAAATGATGGTTCGTAATATGAGCCAGAGATTGTAAAGTAGGAAGCGGGAAGTTAGAAGATGGAAGTAGGAAAGTTTTTTTGACTTCCCTCTTCTAACTCCCAACTTCTAACTCCCAACTTCTAACTTCTAACTTTAAATAAAATGAACATAATAGACAAATACATCCTAAAAAAATACCTATCCACTTTTGCGGTCATGTTATTGCTATTTGCCCCTATTGGGATTATTATAGACGTTTCGGAGAAAATCAATTTTATGTTGGAACACGAAATTCCATTTGTTGATATTGCGATTTATTATTATCATTTCACGATTTATTTTACCAATTTATTGTTTCCAATATTTTTGTTTTTATCAGTAATTTGGTTCACTTCCAAATTAGCCAATAATACTGAAATCATTGCCATACTGAGTTCCGGAATATCATTTACTCGATTTTTGAGACCTTTTTTGATTGGTGCTTCAATAATTTCTTTGATTATTTTGATAATGGGATTTTATATAGTTCCAAAATCAAGTGATGGATTTAATAACTTTCGATATACTTATCTTAAAACAGGAGGAAAAGAGTCAATGAGAGGTGACGACTCCGATGTATACCGCCAAATAAGTGAAAACGAGTTTATTTATGTGAGTAGTTTTAACAACATATCTAAAATGGCTTTTAACTTTAGTCTAGAGAAGTTTGATAAAAACCAATTAGAATATAAAATTACAGCAGATAGAATTCGATGGAACCCCAAAGACAGTACATACACTATGTTTAATTTTGTCAAAAGAACCGTTGGGGTGTTAAATGATAAAATTGAAAAAGTTGAAGAGAAAAAGGCTGTATTTAAATTTGATTTAGAAGACTTAACTCCTGTGGTTTATATAGCGGAGACCTTGAATTTAGGAGAGTTATATCAGTTTATTGCAAAAGAAAAAAGTCGTGGTTCTTCTAATATTGACGTTTATTTAGTGGTTTTATACAAAAAATATAGCATTCCTGTTTCGGCATTTATACTAACAATTATAGCAGTAGCCGTTTCGTCAATGAAACGAAGAGGAGGAATGGGGCTTAGTTTAGCTATTGGTATTGCTCTTGCATTTGCATTTGTCTTTTTTGACAAAATATTCGGAACCCTTGCCGAAAAGTCAAGTATTTCACCATTATTAGCAGTTTGGTTGCCAAATATTGTCTTTGGAATTTTAGCTGTATTTTTATTGCGAAATGCAAAACGATAATTTAAAAGCGTACTTAAATCTTCATTTAATTGTTTTTATCTGGGGATTCACAGCCATTCTAGGAGCATTGATTTCTATTAATTCAGAAATTTTGGTTTGGTATCGATTGCTTTTGGCTAGTGTTTTTATATTCTTTTTTATCGTTTTAAAAAAGGTGCCTTTAAAAATTCCAATTAAGGTTTTATTCCAATTGATTTTTGTTGGGCTATTGATTGCTTTACATTGGATATTTTTTTTCAAAGCTATTAAAACATCAAATGTTTCTATAACCTTAGCCATATTTTCACTAGGTGCTTTTATAACTTCATTACTTGAACCACTCTTATACAATAGAAAAATACTTTGGTATGAAGTGGTATTTGGCATTATCATTATTGCAGCGCTAGTATTTGTACTGCAAGTTGAAATCAATTATTTAGAGGGTATTCTATATGCTTTAATATCCATTATTTTAGGGGTTTTATTTACATTAATAAATGGAAAAATGATAGCATACCAAAACTCATCGGTTATCACATTCTATGAATTTTTGTCTGGTATCGGATGTATATCTATTTATTTCATTTTTCAATCTGAAATTACTTTCGAAAGCTTTATATTGTCTTTTAATGATTTTGTATTATTGTTAATTTTGGCTTCAGTTTGTACTGCTTACGCATTTACAACCTCAGTAAAATTGATGAAAAAATTATCGCCATATACCGTAATGCTAACCACAAGTTTGGAGCCTGTATATGGAATTGTGTTAGCCTATTTTATTATTGGGGAGAAAGAAAAAATGAGTATTGGCTTTTATATTGGAGCCTTTGTAATTCTTATTACAGTGATTCTAAATGGAGTTTTAAAACAGTATTATGCCAATAAAAAATGACTTATTTACGATAAGTTCTAACTTCAATTTGTTTACTTTTAGTTAACAAACCGCTATTTTGATAATTTTTAAATTTATATTTGCATTTCAAATCAATAAAACAAAAACCGAAAATTCATGGAATATTTAGATTTTGAGCTTCCAATAAAAGAACTAGAAGACCAGTTAGATAAATGTGTTGTTATTGGACAGGAATCCGATGTGGATATGACAACTACCTGTAAACAAATTAACAAAAAGTTAGAAGAAACCAAAAGGAATATATACAAGAATTTAACCGCTTGGCAACGAGTTCAGTTGTCCAGACATCCTAACAGACCTTATACATTAGATCATATTCATGCACTTTGTGGTGATACCTTTCTAGAACTTCACGGTGACAGGGGATTCAAAGACGACAAAGCAATGATTGGGGGCTTAGGTAAAATTGACGGACAATCTTTTATGATTATTGGGCAACAAAAGGGATTTAATACAAAAACTCGTCAATATAGAAATTTTGGTATGGCAAATCCTGAAGGATATAGGAAAGCCCTGCGATTAATGAAAATGGCAGAAAAATTCGGAATTCCAGTTTTATCATTAGTAGATACTCCTGGAGCTTTTCCGGGCATTGAAGCAGAAGAACGTGGTCAAGGAGAAGCTATAGCAAGAAATATTTTCGAAATGGTACTTTTGAAAGTGCCTATCATTGTTGTTATTGTTGGCGAAGGAGCATCAGGCGGCGCATTAGGAATAGGAGTGGGAGATAGGGTATATATGATGGAAAACACATGGTATTCGGTTATTTCACCAGAATCATGTTCGTCTATTTTGTGGAAAAGCTGGGATTATAAAGAACAAGCCGCCGAAGCCTTAAAACTGACTTCTTCTGACATGAAAAAGCAAAAATTAGTGGACGACATTATTCCAGAACCATTAGGAGGAGCACATTTTGATAGAGAAACAGCTTTCAAAACTGTTGAGCAATATGTAATCAAAGCCTATAACGAATTAAAAGACTTATCAACACAAGATTTGATAGCGCAAAGAATGGATAAATACAGTAATATGGGGGAGTTTAAAGAGTAATATCTTACAAATAACAGTATGAATCCGAAGCCTCATCGCTTCGGATTTTTTTTTGGTTATTAACAAAAAAATAGGGCTTATCAACATTATAAAGTAATAACTCTCTAGTTATTTTTTTTAATTTTTCACTACTTTCGTGCTATGGAAAACATCAAGAATATAAGCCCTATCAAAATAGATAGAACTACAATTATCAACCTCGAAAAAGGAAAATTACCCCCGCAAGTTATCGATCTAGAAGAGGCTGTACTTGGCGCAATGATGATTGACAAAAAAGGGGTCGATGAGGTAATTGATATTTTGCAACCAGATGCTTTTTATAAAGAAGCGCATAAATATATTTTTGAGGCAATAGTGCAACTCTTTACAGATACTCAGCCTATTGACTTATTAACCGTTTCGGCTCAGCTCCGAAAAAACGCAAAATTAGACCTTGCAGGAGGTGATTTTTATCTAATTCAACTCACCCAAAAAATTGCATCTTCTGCTCACATCGAATTTCACTCTAGAATTATCCTACAAAAGTATATCCAGCGAAGTTTGATACGTATTTCTTCCGATATTATTGAAGAATCCTATGACGAAACTACTGATGTCTTTGATTTATTAGACAAAGCAGAGTCTAAACTCTATGAAGTTACTCAAGGAAATATAAAACGGAGTTCCGAAACGGCTCAAAGTTTAGTACTTCAGGCAAAAAAAAGAATCGAAGAAATTGCTAAACAAGAAGGATTGAGCGGAATCGCTACTGGATTTGAAAAATTAGACAAAATTACCTCAGGTTGGCAACCTAGTGATTTAATCATTATAGCGGCTAGGCCGGGGATGGGCAAAACAGCTTTCGTGCTTTCAATGGCGCGAAATATCGCCATCGATTTTGGAAAACCAGTCGCCTTATTTTCTTTGGAAATGTCTTCGGTTCAGTTAATAACCAGATTAATTTCTTCCGAAACAGGACTTTCTTCCGAAAAATTACGAACCGGAAAACTCGAAAAACACGAATGGGAACAATTAAGCATTAAAGTCAAAAACCTAGAAAAAGCCCCTCTTTTTATAGATGATTCGCCTTCGCTTTCTATTTTTGATTTAAGAGCAAAAGCAAGACGATTGGCATCGCAACACGGCATAAAACTTATTATCGTCGATTATTTACAATTGATGACTGCTGGCGGAAACGGAAAAGGTGGTGGCAATCGCGAACAAGAAATTTCGACTATATCAAGAAACTTAAAAGCTTTAGCCAAAGAACTAAGTATTCCTGTAATTGCTTTATCTCAATTGTCGCGTGCGGTTGAAACGCGTGGCTCTAGCAAAAGACCACTGTTGTCTGACCTTCGTGAATCGGGAGCAATAGAGCAAGATGCCGATATTGTATCCTTTATTTACAGACCTGAATATTATAAAATTGACGAATGGGACGACGAAGAGCAATCGCCAACGGCGGGTCAAGCTGAATTTATTATCGCCAAACACAGAAACGGTTCTCTTGAAAGTATTAGATTAAAATTTATAGGAAACTTAGGAAAATTTGATAATCTAGAAGATTATAGCGGAAGCTATGATGATTTGCCATCCAAAATGAATCATGATGACAATCCTTTTCAAACCAAAAATCTTCCTTCACCAAACGAAGCTTTTGGTAGTAATTTGAATCAAGATGACGATGATAGTGACGTTCCGTTCTAGAAACAATTTATAACTCGATTTACAATCGATTTTTTTATTGATCTCAAAAATAGTTTAAAATTTTAAAAGCAAATTTCATTAGTATTTTATATTGCGACAATATCTTTCTAATTACTTAAGTAGAAAGAATCAATTATTGCCGTAATGAAACAATTATACATTTAATCTTACCATATAAGGCATATAAGTTCACATAAGCGATTCAATCAAAAACTTAAATGTTCTTATATGCCTTATGTGGTAAAAAAAAACGACACTATTTTGTTCTTATTGCTTATATTTGAAATAAAATTTAAAATGCCTTTTAAAAAGTTTTTCCTAATTTTAATTATACTTTTTTCATTTTCAGCTAAAGCGTCCTTTATTTTGCTACCGATGGATGAAACCACCCAGCAAAATCATTTGAAGGCTTATGGAATAACCTATTGGTGTATTGAAAATAAATACAAAGCCAGTTGGTTACTCAATTATCGTGGAGGCTCTTTTTTGTTTCCTGACGCTCCCGAAATTCGAAAAGAATGTCAAATTCGAGGCGTAAGCTTTGAAGTTTTAAGTGATGCCGAAACCAATCAAATTTTGGATGAAATCTCAAGTCCATCACAAAATATGGAAACGGTTATTTTAGAAAAAGCACCTAAGATTGCTGTTTATACACCAAAGGGAAAACAACCTTGGGATGATGCAGTTACTCTAGTATTGACTTATGCCGAAATTCCTTTTACTCCCATATACGACGAGGAAGTATTAGCAGATCAATTGCTACTGTATGATTGGTTGCATTTGCATCACGAAGATTTCACGGGACAATATGGAAAGTTTTACGGTTCCAATAGAAATTCCCCTTGGTATATGGATCAAAAGGCAGCTTCCGAAGCTTTGGCACTAAAATTAGGCTACAAAAAAGTATCGGAAGAAAAAGGAGCTGTTGCCAAAAAAATAAGAGATTTTGTTATTGGTGGAGGATTCATGTTTGCGATGTGTTCGGCAACAGATAGTTTTGATATTGCCTTAGCAGCCGACGGGGTAGATATTTGCGAGACCATGTTTGATGGCGATGCTAGTGAAGGAAATTATCAATCTAAAATTAATTACAATAGTTCTTTTGCGTTTAAAGATTTTATTCTGGATCGAAAACCAGAGCATTATGAATTTTCGGATATTGATATGACCGAAAAACGAAAAATTCCTATGGAAAAAGATTATTTTACTTTAATGGAATTTTCTGCAAAATGGGATCCAATTCCGAGTATGCTTTGTCAAAATCATACCCAATTGGTAAAAGGATTTATGGGGCAGACTACCGCTTTTGATCAAACTCTTATAAAATCTAACGTGTTGATTATGGGAACTTGTGAACTTAATGGTGAAGCACGGTATATACATGGAGAAAAAGGCAAAGGAATGTTTACTTTTTATGGCGGACATGACCCTGAGGATTATCAGCATCGAGTAGGTGATCCCGCCACAATATTAGATTTGCACCCCAATTCACCAGGCTATCGTTTGATTTTAAATAATGTGTTATTTCCTGCTGCGAGGAAGAAAAAACAAAAAACGTAGTTTTGCGTCAACTAAAATTCAACCCAAATCGGAATGTGATCCGAAATTTTTCTTGCCTCATCTAAGGAATTGAAATTTTTGTAAAAAGGGATAATTCCAGCATTTCGAACTTTAATTTTTGAGATATTATAAAACATATTATCAAATTCAGAAGCAAGATATTGACCATTTTTATATTTTTTCTTCAAAGATGTTTTTTGATTTATCAAAATAGATTGATACCCTATTTTCCTTAATGGGTTGAAAACCGTGTGCGATTGCGGACAGTTAAAATCCCCCGCAAATATCAAATTCAAGTTTGGATATTCCTCAGGCAGGAATTTAAAATATTTGATCTCCGTTTCAGGTTGCCTGTTTTTAGTTATCGCGTGAAAATTAGCCACCGTAAACTGTTTGTCTCCATTTTGAAAAGTACAATAATATGGTTCTCTATCAATCTCCAAATGGTATTTTTTCTCGAGCCATGCTTTGCCAATTTTTTTTACTTTGGCAGTTTGCCATAAAAAGGTGTAACGTTCTGTTTTGTAGGCACTGCTGCTTGTTGGGTTGCTGATGACATAATCCCATTTTGCTCCTTTGCGATTGAGTTCGTCGGCGAGTTTGGCTACCGCTTGTGCACCACCATCACCTGCTACCACTTCTTGAATAGCAATAATATCAAATTCTTTGACGGTATTGGCAATAAAACTAATCTCGGAAACGGATTTTGATTTCCCAAAATTTTCTATATTCCAAGAAAGGAGTTTGGTTTGTGAAAATATTTGGGAGGTTATGAAGAGTAGAAATAAGAGGGTTTTGGTCATTATTCAATTATCAAATTTATCTTTTCCATTAATAGTTTGAACCGTTCCTTGACAATTAATGGGTGGATGTGCATAGACAATATTTCATCTGCGTTTTTGTGGCTTTTTAAAAAGAGAATGTCTTTTTTTAGATACCTTTTTACAGCTTCATCAGCACCTAAAATTTCATTAACTATTGTAGTTCTGTTGTCTAGCACGAATATAATATCTTCAAAATCGTGACTTCCTCTATAATCGTTAAAACCTCTATTATTAAAGGCTTCAAATTTTGTAGCCAAAAAATAGGGCGCACTCAAAATTTGAATGCTTATATTATTTCCAATTACAACGGTTTTTAAATCCTTAAACCCAGGGGCGTACCAACTATTAGAATCTCCAATGGCACTATTTTCAGCAGGCATAATGTCTATTGGAATTCCTTTAAATTGATAACTGCAAATAGCATGTCCGAATGGGTCGGGGAAGAATTCTAATTCCGAAAGGCGTTCTTGAATTGTTGTCCATTCAAAATAGTTGCTTGTTTTTAAAGTTATATCAATGTCTTCAGTAGGTCTTATTTCTTCCGAAGCTAGGTCGTCGTTGTAAAGATTGATTACTGCACCACCAACAAAGACTACTTTTTGTCTTAATTCCTTCAAGCCTAATGCTACATTTACGAGCGATTGAATGTCAATAAATTTACTCATCCAAGATTCTTTTTTTTAATTCTAATTTTACCATTCCTTTTTCTCTTGTGCTTCCAACTCGCAGTACATCTACCATTGCCAAGAGTTCGTATAAAGTAGCATCTTTTAAACTTGCATCAACAGCGGAATTATAAAGCGGAATAATAGCTTGTCCTCTTATGTTTCCTTTGGCATAAGGCCAAACATATACTTCTGTTGCTTGTATCATTTCGTTTATTGGTGCTGCTGAATGTGCTGTTGCAATACCTCGAACTACTGCTGCTGGTCTTTGCGGAAAAACATAGCTCATACCGTGTATTAAAAAATCATAAAAAGCTATTTTGTTGACTTTTTTACCCGAAAAATCAAGTAATTGAGCATATTTGGAGCGTTGCAAAGATTGACTTATTTCGGATTGGCTCATATTTAATTCTTGTGCCAATATAAGTTGTTGCCATTCTTTGTTGTCTAATGCTATTATTTTTAATAAAACCAAAATATCTTGAGGCTTCATATTGTATTTTGATGCTACCATAATTTATAATATTTCATATTGCGATATGCAATATTATAATATATTATGTTATTTTACAATATTTTATAAAAAAATATCACATATTGCGATATGCGATATTTTTTTATAAAATTTAATTTTAATTAATCATTAATTTTCCAATTATTTTCAATCCACTTAATCAATTTTTTACGATTATCTTCAGTTTTGATATTTTTGTGGTGGAGTAATCTTTCTATTTTTTGAAATGTTTCCTTATTTTTAAAACTATGTTTGTCTAAAAACTTGTTACAGAAATAAACAACTTCATATTCTTCTGTTTTATCTACTTTTTCTCTATCAAGAATTCCTTTATATTTTGGATTATCTCCACCATCAACTTTTTTTGAATATCCTGTAAATGCTAAATCTTTGCTTGTGAAATTTGCCATATTATTTATTTTTAATTATAAAATCTTTAATCACTTTATCAATATTAGATGGGATGTCAGTGTTTCTTATCTCATATCGTTTTACTTTCATTTTTTCAAACCAATGTGACCAATAAGCCTTAATTACTTCTTCTTCGTATGGGTTTTTTGGGTCTGGGTTGATGCCTAAAACAAGTATCTCAAGGTTTGATAAATCTTTGTTTGCAGGTATAAAACCAAGCTTTTGATTGGTCATTATTTCACTCCAATTTGATTTGTTTAGTTTGCTAGTTCGTATTATTTTGGGTATTAGATATGAAGTTAGATTTTCTTCTTTCATTTTTGAGTTTTGAAAATAAATATAACCATCAGTTAGTATTACAAGGATATTGCGATAATTATCTTCTATACAATAATCGTTTATTTTGTTTTTGAAAAATTTCCATGTGTCTGAACCTACATAATTATTGTCTTTAATTGCAAGTTGGTATATTGTTAATGGAGAATTTGCATAGGTAGTTTTGGTTTCATTTATTAATTCTTTTGACACATTTTTTTTGTCAATAACAATTTTTAGATCTTTCGAAATTTTGTTTATTTCGGGATTGAATGGTGGTGGATCAAAAAAAAGCTGGATTTTATCATGAGCCAGTATAACCTTTTTGCTACGTACATGATTTGTGAAGGTTTCGGCAACGGAGTTTATATATCCAACATCTCTACGATAATACTCCATTGTTGGATTTGGATATTTAGTAGGACTAATTCTATCTGACAAATCAATAAGAATGCTAATGTTTAGATTGTTTGATGCGTCTGTAATAACTTTTTTAGTTTTTTTTTCTTCCTCATTATTCTTGCAAGAATTAAAAAGAAAAGTTATTAAGACTAGCGATAGTATTTTAAAAGTAGTTTTCATAGTTTTTAATTTTTAGAATACACTAGGTTTTGGAAATCAGAATCAACTAAATCAAGTTCATTAAGATGTTCAATAGCAATTTGTTCACAGTTTTCTAGAAGTTCTTGTTTTTCAAGTTTGGCAAGAGCTATTTCGGTACCTATAGCTTGGTACCAACCTTCTTTATATTGATGGTGATAGTTTAGGTATTCTTTAACAGGGAATACAAATCCATCTATTTTGGATTGCAATTCAGTAATTTTGCCATTATTTTCGATTACTTTTTGTTTAAAATCATTTATTTTGGTTGTGTTTTCAACTTTTGTTTTTTCGATATTGAATAGTTCTTCTTTTTTCCCACGAATAAATACCCTTATTCTATCTTTATTTTCGTGCTCTTTCATTACAAAGTCAAAAACTAATCCCCAAATGATGTAAACAACAAAACCAGCAAAAATTATCATCCAAAATTCTGCTTCTCCTAATGCTACTTTTAAGTTATAAGGTAGAGAATCTGTTGTTTTGTTGAAATCGTAGATTTTCTTCTCAATTTGGTATGCTAATAAACCATCAAACAAAAAAGTTGTTGTAAAAAGAGCAACAATTTTAAAAGTGTTTTTTATTTCTTTTTCTTTTTGCATCATATGTATAACATATCCTAGTCCCATGAAAACAAATGGTATTGTTATCACTAAAAGTCCTTCAAGCCAACTGATTTTAAAAGAATTGTTAAGTGCTTCTCCGTCAAAAATGGCTGCTGTTAAACTATCATTAGCGAATTCTTTAAAAAAAGCGGAATAGGATGCAGAGATATAAAAAACCAATAAATATAGGGTAATAGGTAAAAGCAATCCAAGACCAATGAAAAATTGAGCTGTCCCTCCTTTCCCATCATCAATGTGTTTTTGAGGATTTACTCTAACATCAACTATTTCATATTTTAATTTATCAATACTTTCGTTTAACTCTTTTTCTTTGGTCTCAAAAATACCTATCGCCGTTTCGTTTTTTTTAATTTCTGTTTTGCATCTTTCTTGTTCCTCTTTATAAGGTTGTTTTAATCTTTCTTGCTCTAAAACTTGTTTGCGACATTGGTCTTGAAAACTTCGAAATAAGTTTTGAAAACAAGCTTTAAGTACTATTGGTTTTCCAGTAGCCCTAACAGATGCCGCAAACCCACTCTGGTAATAAGTTATCCTTATTTGTTCCCTACCTTCTTCGTTATCTTCAAAAGAATTATCTTGAGGTTTCTCTGCTTTCTTTAGACTGAATAATTGTTGTAGTGATTTCATAATTTAAGAATTTAACTGATTTATAATTTCTTCTTTACTAATTCCTTTTTGAACGCACTCAATTAAATAATTTGATAAATCATCTATATTTTCGTCTAAAAATTCAAATTTTTTACAATATTTTTTTAACGTGTTTGTCTCATCATCTGTAATCTCTTTATTTGCCCACATTATGCAGGTTAGATCATATAGATATTCGATTCTAGTGTTTAGTTCTTCTGGAATATTAGATTGATGATTGACAGGATTGAGAAATAATTTATCTAATTCTTCTTTTGGAATTCCTCTTTCATCAGCTAGATGATATAGCATTTGAAGTTCGAGGACATCAAAATTATCATCGGTTAAAGCCATTTGATAAAGTCGAAGAAAATGACTTTTTAGTTGAATGGTCATATTAGTATTTGAATCCATAATTTTTTAGAAATTAAATTAGTTTATTATTTTTTTACTTTTTTTAGTGTGGCTTTCTTTTTTGGAGTTGGATTACAAACTCCACAAGTTCCACCTTCTTTTGCACAATATTTACAACCAGAACAGTTCTTGCAAGCAGAACAATTTTGAGAACCAGAGCAACCTCTACTACTATATGTTGAAATTAAATGTTTATTTGATTTTGAGTATCCAGTAGAATAATAAAAAGGAATACAAAACAGAACTGTGTATAAAATTGTTTTCATAATTACATAGTTTTATTTGAAAATTTGATAAAATGCTAAACCTAAACTGAAAAAAATAATCAATATCAAAAGACATCCACTCGATTTAGATTTATTAAATGATTCTCTGTATGAAGCACCAGAAACACCAGTTTTAATTGAAAAACCTTTGTTACTTATTGTTCCACCTTTAGTTCTAACACTCGGAGAAATTCCAGATTTACTAATATTTAACCCTAAACCACCGCCAAGGTTAATTCTTTTTGAAAATCGAAAGCCCATTTATGAAGTATGACAAGTTCTTGAACAATAATAGCAACCATTTGATTGCGAATAGATTTTCTTTGCTTCTTTCACCGCATCACCGCAATTTGAAAATTCTCCTAAATATTTTCTGTTGTCAGAGTTTGGAAGATATCTACAGTTTTCTGTGTGAACTTCATGATCTCCATTTGATTGTGCTTTGTTGTTTACATAATACTTCATAATTTTTATTTTTTAGATTAATAATTCCCCAAACCTACCACCACTAAAATTCATATCCTTACGGCTTTCCTCATTTGAGGCAATTTTTCAATTTAATTCCTTTTTGAAATGAAAATTCCATAATCAATTGCTAGTATAAGTCGTTAGCTAAATTAGTTGTTGTTGTGGTTCTTAATTAGATTATAAAACACCCGAATCCCTGTTTTTCAATATTAAATATCTTGCTCGTCTATTTCTATTCATGGCTTTTTTTCAAGCTTTTTTATAAAGGCATACATCTTTAAATAAACCAACGTTAGTACCATTGCTCCGATAGAAATAAAGATAAATTCTCTCAGTCCACCACTCTTTCTAATTAGGATTAGAGTGACAAATACCCAAGCCGCTACTGCACATACTAGCGTTTGTTTTCTTAAACACTTAACTTTTTTTAAGTTTTTTTCTTTTATCATTATTTCAAGAAATAAGAGTTGTGTTTTTAAAATTTATTTTTTTCTATCAATCTCTGTGGTGAAAATAATAATCGAACTCATATTAATAATTTCCCAAACCTACAACCCTTAAAAATCAATTCCTTACGGCTTTCCTCATTCGGGCTGATTTTTTTATTTTTATTTTTTTGTAGTGATATTATTGTTTTTTGAGTCTATACTATCTAGTATTTTTCTCTTGGCTGGTTCATCATCGAGTTTATAAATTTTAACGCTGTAGTTGTTTTCGACTGGTTCTATTTTTGGTTCTAGTTTTGAATGACAGGAAAATAAGATTAAGTTTAAGAAAAGTAATAGGGTTAGTTTGTGTTTTTTCATTGTGAAGGGGTTATAATTTTGAATTATTTTTTAGTCGGAGCAAACTTAAAACCAATGAAAACAGCATCCTTACGGGAAACCGTAAAAAAAAATTAAAATACATTAAAATGATATTTACAATACACACAATCAAAATAATGAGCTTCAATTTTTGTAGCTTTCATCAGTGCTACAAATTCATTTAAAGGCACACCAAAATAGTGATGAATTGCTTGTAGTTTAAATTCTATTTCGAGTATTTCGTTTATTTCATCATATCCTACGGAAACTATGTTGGGTTCATTTACTGGGTATCGATTCATATCGGTGTGTTTTTTATTTTTTTTCAAACTTAAAACCAATAAAAAGCTATTCCTTACGGGAAACCGTAAAGCGACAAAAAAAATTAAAAAAAAAATCGGGAAAATCGGGAAAATCGGGAAAATCTAAAGAATTGAAAAAAATCTAAAGAAATCTAAAGAATCAATAGTATCAAGGAAATCGAAGTGCCTTAGTTTCTAAAAACCCTACTATATTATACAATTTATATTATACAATCACTATCAACCGACAAATATAAAAATAAGACAATAAAATTCTCTCAACCCTATCATTTTCTAGTGTTGTCTTTTTAAAACAAAAACCTACCTCCCTATATTTTAGAATAATACGGTTTGAATATTTGGAGGTTTAGTTCT
>JANMZS010000178.1:0-5287 GCA_031383535.1 Flavobacterium sp. | reverse complement strand
CGTCGCCTTTGCTTCGCCAGTTCGGCTAAAGCCTCGGGTCTTTTGAAATCCTCATCATGTATTTGATGGGGATTTTTTTTGTTTATTTTTTTTGAAAAAATAAGATAAAATTTAGCCCGAATAGAGTAGTTAAGCCCGCCTGCGTCCCGTCCCGAAACTTCGGGATCGGGAGTCGTCACCTCTGTCTGCCTAGTGACAGGTTTCTTTAATCTGAATTTGTTTCAGATTCTTTTGAATCCTGTTTCAATCGGAATGAGGTTTTTTGTTTACAAAAAACTACAGTTGGGTAAGACAAATTGAGTTACAAAAAGTAGTTGGATTAATATTTAAAAAATATTTTCTTCAAAAGTTAAAATAGGTAAATAGTTTACCGATTCTAATTCATATTCATCCCTATATTCTTTCATCCATTTTTTTATATTTGGGTTATTTTCAATTGAAATGTCTTCTGAAAAATTATTTTTTAGTTTTACTTCAAAATAGAAGTCTGTTTTGGATTTTTCTTTGCCTTGAATTTTAGATTTATGTAGGTGTTGTATTGATTTTATCTCGCCAAAATGTGAGGTTAAATGAAATGGTTTTGAGCGACCTCCCGAATAAATCACTAATTTTTTTGCATTATATAAATCATAAGGAAACTCTAAAAAATTATTTTGCTTGTTTGTCGAGTGAAAATAAAAAGTATTAAGTTTTTTTAATTTAGTTAAGTCTTTACTTCTGATGTACCCCAATGCGACTCTTTCTTTTGGCTTTGGTTCTTCGACCAAATAGAATTGTAATTGTTTTTTATCCTCAAATCCTCTTAATTTTTGTTTGTATAATTCAGCGATTTTTGGATTTTCAATTTCAAGTTTTCTGTTTTTACTCATTTCTAGAAACTCAGTTTCCATATCAATCCCTAAATAGCGTCTGTTAGCTAAATTAGCAGCTATTCCTGTGGTGGAACTTCCAGCAAATGGGTCTAATATCCATGCGTTGGGTTTAGTTGATGCTAGAATTATTCTTGTCAAAACAGATAGCGGTTTCTGTGTAGGATGTTTTCCACATGACTTTTCCCAACGAGCAATGGCAGGCAATTTCCAAACATCTTTCATTTGTTTATCGCCGTTGAGTTTTTTCATTAACTCATAATTGTAATAATGCGGCACTTTTTCTTTCTTCCTAGCCCAAATGATTAACTCGGCAGAATGGGTAAAAAAACGACACGAAAAATTAGGTGGTGGATTATTCTTTTCCCAAGTGATTACATTTAAGATTTTAAAATCTAATTCTTGCAAGATTTGCCCAATCGAAAAAATGTTGTGGTAGGTGCCACTTATCCAAATGGTGCCATCATCTTTCATTTTATCACGGACTAACTTTAACCAATCTCGATTGAAACTATTGATAAAATCAAATCCTTCTGATTTATCCCAAGTTTCTTTGTTTATAGATTCTAAAAAATTAACAGAATCACACTTATTGTGGGTTGTGTAGCATTTTTTAAATCTATTTCTTTGAATAATTAAATAAATGTTATGAATACATCGTTTGAACGTTGCGAAAACACAAAAGTGGAGTGGTTAACTCCACCAAATTTAGTATTAAAATTAGGAATCTTTGATTTAGACCCGTGTAGTCCAATCAATGCTCCTTTTTTACACGCCAAAAACAATTATACCATTTCTGATGATGGTTTGTCAAAAGATTGGTTTGGTAGAGTTTATTTAAATCCTCCTTATGGAAGGGGAATGGAATTATGGCTAGAGAAATTAAAATTCCACGGAAACGGAATTGCATTAATTTTTGCGAGAACAGAAACAAAATGTTTCTTTGAACATATTTGGAATAATGCAGATGCAATATTATTTGTAAAAGGGAGAATAAGATTTTACCATATTTCAGGCATTCAAGCGGGAACTCCAGGAGCTCCGAGTGTATTTATTGCTTATGGAAAAGAGAATGCTTTGGCTTTAAAAAATTCTGGTATTGAAGGTAGATATTTGGATTTAAAATCATAAGATTTCATAAATAATAAATTCAGCAATATTAAATTCGGCATCAATTATCCATTCGTTTTCAACTAGAAGTTTTTTTAATGCCTCATCCTCATTGGTAGCATCTTCAACAATACCTATTACTTGCATATTATTTACTTCATATGAACTGTTTGGGGCTTCAGTTGAGCCTTCGGGTGAAATAAATATGTATTTTTTCATATTTCAATTTTTTTATAATTTCCTCTTCCGTTAAATTCTATTAATCCTTTATCTCGCAAAAACTGTAATTGTTGACGGATTTTATCCTTAATATGATTATTGTTTGGATATTTAATTTTCAATTTATTCTCGAAAGCATATAATTCATCTAATGTAAAAGATTGCTTTTTAATTTGTTCAACACAATTTAAAATATCCAATATCCAACCTCTCGCTTCTAAACTTTTAGATTTTAAAAAATCAGTACTTTTCAATTTAACATGCACTTTTTCTTTTTCAATTATTTTTGAATTTTCAACTATAAAAATCCTTCCGCTTTCTGGAACTTTTGAAATATCAATATTGCAACCAATCCAACCTGCTCGTTTAGCCGTTATAGACAAAGGTTTTCTTTTGATAATAATTTCTGGAGTGAAAAATTGTTTTGGAATTACTAAAAAATTATTCACAGTGTTTTTGTTGTAAGTCAAAAAGAAAAAATTTGGATTTGTATCCGAAGTAATCCTCATAATCATACTGTCATAAGCACCATCATTAATTATATCACTTAATTTTCCATTTTTACTTTTTAATTCAAATTCCTCTTTGCAACTTAAACAATAAAAATCTGCAACAGGCATATTGTTTTCAAAATCGTTCAATGGTAATTGACCACAGTTTGGACAATATGAATTTTCTTTAACCCAGTTTTCAGTTAAAACTCTTGCAATTTGAGAATTGCTTGAATATCCTTCTGCTAATTTAATATTGAAATTTAAATTCATTTTATGTAGTTACTTTTGTGATAGTGATTGAAGGAAAAATTCTTTAGGTAATACTTTTTTAATGTCGGTGATTAACTGTGTTTTACCACCAGCCCATTTTAAAAAAGGTTTTGCTTTTTTATTTTTCATATAAATTTCACTAAAATTTCAATTGTTTCAAAAGTACTACATATTCGTTTTCACTGAAAAGGGCAATACATTTGTTATTAACATTTCATTGTTATAAGTGACTAAAGCAATCGAGTCAAATTCCGTAAAACCTTATTAGTGGTCTCTATAACACCCACAAATCCCATTAATCGAACATTCCTCAAATTGGGCTAAAAAATTCTATTTTCAAAAAAAGAGTATTTCTCAAACCTGTTTTTTTTTTTAATTACCTTCTTGAAGTAACCTTTGAAATTCAGTAATAGCTACTCCAGATTTTTTTTCAAAAAAGAAGAGTGTCTTAATATTACCAAGAAAATTCAAAATTATCTCAATTTCAAATTAGTTTTTTATCAATTTATAATTGTATTTTTGCATTGTTTTTTTTTATAATAAAACCAATCAACTACAACAACAATAGAATGAATCAAACTAAATATATTTTTGTTACAGGCGGGGTAACTTCTTCATTAGGGAAGGGTATTATTGCGGCTTCGTTGGCAAAATTATTACAAGGAAGAGGCTATAGCACTACAATTCAAAAGTTTGACCCGTACCTTAATGTTGATCCAGGCACCTTAAATCCTTATGAGCACGGAGAATGTTATGTGACGGATGATGGTGCAGAGACGGATTTGGATTTAGGGCACTATGAGCGTTTCTTGAATGTTCCGACTTCTCAAGCGAATAATGTGACTACGGGCAGGATTTATCTTTCGGTGATTGAAAAGGAACGAAGAGGAGAATTTCTTGGAAAGACAGTACAAGTAGTTCCTCATATCACCAATGAAATTAAGGAAAGAATGCAATTGCTAGGACAATCTGGCGAATATGATATTGTTATTACTGAAATCGGTGGTACTGTAGGTGATATTGAATCTTTGCCTTATATCGAATCGGTTCGTCAATTGGTTTGGGATTTGGGCGAGAGCAATGCTATTGTTATTCACCTGACCTTGATTCCTTATTTGGCTGCAGCTGGAGAATTGAAAACCAAGCCAACTCAACATTCAGTCAAAACTTTGATGGAAAGCGGTATCAAAGCCGATATTTTGGTTTGTAGAACAGAGCATGAAATCTCGGATGAAATCAGGAATAAACTGGCTTTGTTTTGTAACGTAAAAAGAGAAGCTGTAATTCAATCTATTGACGCTTCGACTATTTATGAAGTGCCTAATTTGATGCTAGAAGAAGGTCTTGATGTTGTGGCGTTGAAGAAATTAGATTTGCCTAAAAAGGCGGCTCCAGATTTAAAACATTGGAATACTTTTTTACGTCGATTAAAGCATCCAAAACATACTGTAAACATTGGTTTGATAGGGAAATATGTCGAAATGCAAGATTGCTACAAATCTATTTTGGAAGCTTTTATTCATGCTGGTGCGGCTAATGAAACTAAGGTAAATGTAATTTCTATCCATTCAGAATTTTTAGATGCTACCGATGTAGCCGAAAAATTTGCGGGATTAGATGGTATTTTGGTTGCTCCGGGTTTTGGCGAAAGAGGTATTGAGGGGAAGATTGAAGCTGTGCGTTATGCTCGTGAAAATAACATGCCCTTTTTTGGAATTTGTTTGGGGATGCAAATGGCGACTATCGAATATTCAAGAAATGTTTTGGGGTATGCCGATGCTAATTCTACTGAAATGAATCCTAAAACCAAGTATCCTGTGGTGAATCTAATGGAAGACCAAAAAACGGTTACCGATAAAGGAGGAACGATGCGTCTTGGAGCTTGGAAATGTGATATAAAACCGGATACCTTGGCTCATAAAATTTATGGCACGACCACTATTTCGGAGCGCCATCGTCACCGATATGAATTCAATAGTCAGTATTTGAACGAATTAGAAAAAGCTGGTCTAAAGGCATCGGGAGTCAATCCAGAAACAGGTTTGGTCGAGATTGTAGAATTAGAAAATCATCCTTTTTATATTGGTGTGCAATACCATCCTGAATACAAGAGTACGGTTGAAAATCCGCATCCGCTTTTTGTGAATTTTGTGGCTGCTGTGGTAAAAGCGAAGAAAAAATAAGCTCTATTTAATCCCTGAAAAGGAGTAATAAGTATATATAAAACAACCCGTTGGGTGTAATCAATAAAAAATTAAATTATTGTCTAAATAAAAAATTTAACCACATAGACCTGTCTGCCGACAGGCAGGAGCATAGAAAAAA
>JANMZS010000157.1:0-2257 GCA_031383535.1 Flavobacterium sp. | reverse complement strand
AACTTACAACCGGCTGAAGGGTCAACACACAATCAAAATAAAAGATTGGGTAGAGGAGAAGGTTCTGGAAAAGGTGGTACTGCGTCACGTGGTCACAAAGGAGCAAAATCTCGTTCTGGATATTCTAAAAAGATTGGTTTTGAGGGTGGTCAAATGCCACTTCAAAGACGTGTGCCTAAGTTTGGTTTCACAAACATCAATCGTAAAGATTACGAAGGTGTAAATCTTGACACACTTCAATTATTGGTAGATAATGGTTTAATAACAGATACTGTTGATATGACATCTTATGTTGCTAATCGTTTGGCTACTAAAAATGAAATCGTTAAGATTTTAGGTAGAGGAGAATTGAAAGCAAAATTAAAGGTAACCGCTCACAAATTTACTGCTACTGCAAAAGCCGCTATTGAAGCTGCTGGGGGCGAAGCTGTAACCATTTAATTTCCTAATTAAGATGAAGAAATTTATTGAATCACTAATCAATGTTTGGAAAATAGAAGAACTAAAAAATAGAATTCTTATTACTTTTGGAATTCTTTTAGTTTATCGTTTTGGTGCACATGTTACTCTACCAGGTATTGATGCCACACAATTAGGCGGTTTAGCTGGACAAACTAAAAATGGAATTGGTTCTGTTTTAGATATGTTTACTGGAGGTGCATTTTCTAAAGCATCAGTTTTTGCATTAGGTATCATGCCTTATATTTCCGCATCTATTGTTGTTCAGCTAATGGGAATAGCTATTCCTTATTTGCAAAAATTACAAAGTGATGGAGAGAGTGGAAGAAAGAAAATTAATCAAATTACACGTTGGTTAACCATTGCTATTACATTAGTTCAAGGACCAGGTTATATTTATAATCTATACAGAACATTACCTGGTAATGCTTTCTTATTAGGATTTAATTCATTTGAATTCTTGTTTTCATCAGTAATTATTTTAGTTACAGGTACAATATTTGCTATGTGGCTAGGAGAAAAAATTACAGATAAAGGGATAGGAAATGGAATATCACTATTAATTATGGTAGGTATTTTGGCTAGATTGCCGCAAGCTTTTATCCAAGAATTTGCAGCTAGAGTTACTAATAATAGTGGAGGTTTAATGTTATTGGTTATTGAAATTATTATTTGGTTTTTGGTTATTATTTGTTGTGTATTGCTAGTGATGGCAATTCGAAAAATACCTGTTCAGTATGCTCGTCGTACAACATCAGGTGATTTCGAGAAAGACATGATGGAAGGTAACAGACAATGGATTCCATTAAAATTAAATGCTTCTGGTGTTATGCCAATCATTTTTGCTCAGGCAATTATGTTTATTCCTGCTGCAGTTGCAGGATTGTCTAAATCAGATGCTTCGCAATCAATCGTCGGTGCATTTAGTAATATATTTGGTTTCTGGTATAATTTAGTTTTTGCAACTCTTATTGTTGTTTTTACTTTCTTTTATACTGCAATCACTGTTCCTACTAATAAAATGTCTGATGATTTAAAGAGAAGTGGTGGTTTTATTCCTGGTGTTAGACCTGGAGTAGAAACTTCTGATTTTCTTGACAAAGTGATGTCATTAATAACTTTCCCAGGTTCATTATTTCTTGCCTTAATCGCTGTGTTCCCAGCTATAGTAGTAAGTCTTATGGATGTTCAACAATCTTGGGCAATGTTTTTTGGAGGTACGTCATTAATAATTATGGTTGGTGTCGCAATTGACACTATTCAGCAAATCAATTCATACTTGTTGAACAAACATTATGATGGTTTAATGAAAAGTGGTAAAAATAGAAAAGCAGTAGCTTAACTTATGGCAAAACAATCAGCAATAGAACAAGACGGGTCAATCATAGAAGCATTGTCAAATGCCATGTTCCGTGTTGAATTAGAAAATGGACATATTGTAATTGCTCATATATCTGGAAAAATGCGTATGCATTATATCAAATTATTACCTGGTGATAAAGTGAAACTAGAAATGAGTCCTTATGATTTGTCAAAAGCAAGAATTACTTATAGATATTAAATTGCTGTTAGCAATTAGCAATTAGCTTTTAGTAAAACGAATTAGTTTATTGCTAAAAGCCAAAAGCCAAAAGCCAAAAGCTAAAAGTTAAAAAAAAATGAAAGTAAGAGCATCAGTTAAAAAAAGAAGTGCCGAGTGCAAAATTGTACGAAGAAAAGGCAGATTATACGTAATCAACAAAAAGAATCCTAGATTTAAACAAAGACAAGGATAGTTATGGCAAGAATAGCAGGGGTA
>JANMZS010000151.1:0-4191 GCA_031383535.1 Flavobacterium sp. | reverse complement strand
TTCATAACTGGAGTAACTCTTATAAAACCGTTGGTAAATTAATAAAAATCCAGTAAACCAATTAATTTAAAAATTAAACCACATAGAAAGATAGAAAAAAAAGGATTGATAGCCCATTCTCAATGGGTTCATCTAGATATGTATTCTATATAAAGTGAAACGCCTTTTGAAATTTACAAATTCTATGTTTCTATATTTGTATGTTTCTATGTGGTTAAAAAAGTTAACAAATTGAATTATACCCAACGGGTTCTTGTTTATACGTTTCAAAAATACGAATTGAAAAACCGAAAAGAAAACAAAGAAGCTTTATATTTTTTTGAAATGACATAAAAAAACAATTATACTCTTTTTTTTGACTTCCGAAACTTAGAAAAATAAACCACTATTGACTGAAAGTCAATAGTTTTGGTTGGCAGACTGAAAGTCTGCGTGGTTGCGATACTTTAAAAGTTTGCCACAAATTTCACAAATTAGCACGAATTAATTTGTGTAAATTTGTGAAATTTGTGGTCACTTTTTTAGAACCTGAAAGGGAAATGCACTAAAAGTGCATAGTTTTAAACTATTTTTGGGGCCAATAAAAAAACGCTCAAGTTTCCTTCAGCGTTTTTTTATAAAAACCCAAATTGCTTATGCTTTTCCAGCAGCAGCAATCAAGTTTAGTGCAGAACCAGCAACAAACCAACCAATTTGTCCTTCGTTGTACGTATGATTTGCCAAGATAATATCTTTGCTGCCATCAGCGTGAACAAACTCTAACGACAAAGGTCTTCCTGGTGTAAAATCAACTAAATCTATAAAGTTAATGGTGTCATCTTCTTGAATTTTGTCGTAATCAGCTTCAGTAGCAAATGTAAGACCCAACATCCCTTGTTTTTTCAAATTGGTTTCGTGAATACGAGCGAATGATTTTACCAAAACTGCTTTCACTCCCAAGAAACGTGGTTCCATTGCCGCATGTTCACGAGAAGAACCTTCGCCATAATTGTGATCTCCAACAACAACCGAAGCGATTCCAGCGGCTTTGTAAGCACGGGCTACACCAGGCACAGTATCGTATTCTCCTGTTAATTGGTTTTTAACCGAATTTGTTTTTTCAGTGTAAGCATTCACTGCTCCTATCAACATATTGTTTGAAATATTATCTAAATGCCCACGGAAACGCAACCATGGTCCTGCCATAGAAATGTGATCGGTAGTACATTTTCCGAAAGCTTTGATTAATAATTTAGCTCCCATTATATTTTTTCCATCCCACGCATCAAATGGAGCCAATAATTGCAAACGGTCTGAAGTTTCGCTCACTGCGATTTGAACTCCTGAACCATCTTCAGCTGGCGCTTGGAATCCGTTGTCTTCTACTGCAAAACCTTTTTTAGGCAATTCATCACCATAAGGCGCAGTCAATTTTACTTCTTCACCATTGTCGTTAATCAACGAATCGGTCAAAGGGTTAAAGTCCAAACGACCTGCAATAGCTAATGCCGCCACCATTTCTGGCGATGTTACAAAAGCGTGTGTGTTTGGGTTTCCGTCCGCACGTTTAGAAAAGTTTCTATTGAACGAATGAACGATGGTGTTTTTCTCGCCTTTGTCTGCTCCTGCTCTATCCCATTGTCCGATGCAAGGACCGCAAGCATTGGTAAATACTTTGGTTCCCATTTTTTCGAAAGTAGCGATGATGCCGTCTCTTTCGATAGTATATCTAATTTGTTCCGAGCCTGGATTGATTCCGAATTCTGCTTTTGGAGTAATTCCGTGTTCAACTGCTTGGTTTACAATAGACGCAGCACGAGCCATATCTTCATAAGAAGAGTTGGTACAAGAACCGATTAATCCCCATTCCACTTTAATTGGCCAACCGTTTGCGGCAGCTTCCTCTTTCATTTTAGAAACTGGCGTTCCTCTGTCTGGTGTAAAAGGGCCGTTAATGTGTGGCTCTAATTCCGAAAGATTGATTTCGATAACTTGATCAAAATACGTTTCTGGATCAGCATACACTTCTGGATCGGCAGTTAAATAAGACGCTACTGTATCGGCAGCATCAACCACATCTTGACGACCAGTTGCGGTTAGGTATCTTCTCATCGATTCATCATACCCAAAGGTAGATGTGGTAGCTCCAATTTCAGCACCCATATTACAAATAGTTCCTTTTCCGGTACATGACATTGAAGTAGCTCCTTCTCCAAAATATTCCAAAATAGCTCCAGTTCCACCTTTAACGGTAAGAATATCAGCCACTTTAAGAATTACATCTTTAGGTGCTGTCCACCCAGATAATTTTCCGGTTAGTTTTACGCCTATTAACTTTGGAAATTTCAATTCCCAAGACATTCCCGACATTACATCTACGGCATCAGCACCACCAACACCGATAGCCAACATTCCCAGTCCACCTGCATTTACGGTATGTGAATCGGTTCCAATCATCAAACCACCTGGAAAAGCATAGTTTTCTAAAACGATTTGGTGAATAATTCCGGAACCTGGTTTCCAAAAACCTATTCCATATTTATCAGAAACTGAAGAAAGAAAGTCAAAAACTTCTTTGGATTGGGTATTGGCTACGGCCAAATCTTTTTCAGCTCCATTTTTAGCTAGAATCAAGTGATCACAATGCACGGTAGTTGGCACAGCAACTGTTTTTTTTCCTGCATGCATAAATTGCAACAAGGCCATTTGAGCGGTTGCATCTTGACAAGCGACTCTGTCTGGAGCAAAATCAACATAATCAGCTCCTCTTTTAAAAGTTTGAGTTGGCTGACCTTCCCAAAGATGGGAGTACAAAATTTTCTCTGTCAAAGTTAGCGGTCTCCCAACTATTTCACGTGCGGCATCTACACGAGTGGTCATGTTTGCATACACATTTTTAATCATTTCAATATCAAAAGCCATAAGATTTATATTATTTGGTTTTGTAATTCATTTTAGAACACCACAAGGTACAAAATAGTATGCAATAAAAAGCCTGAGTTTACGACTCAGGCTTATATAATTATTGGTAAATAATCTTGTGATTAATTATTAACGAGCAACTTATGTGAAGGTTCAAACGTGGTAAGGTTGATTCCATCTACCGCTTTTTTATATTCTACGCTTGTTGGAGTGACGTTCGCACAGCACACCAGAATAGAACAATAATTTTATTTTAGGGAAGCCCTCGTAGGGCGGGGCATTGAATCACAAGAAAGGATTCGTGCGTGAGCGGGGACTATTAGAGGCAGTTTATATTTTCTTCCAAGGATCATTCTTAAATTCTGATTTGGAATACAAAAGATAATAATCTCGTAACTCTTTAGTTTCAATATAAAAACTGTATAATGTACTTGACCACGCTGTCAAATCTTCATTTTGTAGTTTTTCAATTTCTATTAAATCTTTTGCAGTGTACCTCATAAAATTGTTATGTAACGCATAAATTCTTTTCAAAAGACCTGAATCTATATTTGGAAGTAATCTTATAGTTTCATCTATTTCACTGATAATTCTTGCCCAACTGTTAAAAATTTTGAACCCCAGATGATTTTCAGTAATATTAGCAATTGTATTCGCAAATTTATATCGATGTTCTTTTGGATTAACTTTTTCACAAACTTCATCAAATTGCGTTTGAGTTAAATCTTTAAAATCGTACTGCAAATTTGATTTTCGAATAATTTCACTAAACATTGAGTAAGAACCCCAAATAATTGATTCACATTTATTATTTATAAAAGGCTCAATATCTTTTTTCTTTCTGTTTTCTGGAATATATACAACGATTATATAAAAAATGACGCTTATCAAAAATCCAATTGAAATATCCCAAAGGAATTCATTTCCGTTTGAGTATTGATACAAATATTTTTCAATAAAAGTATTTTTTAAACAGCTTATTACATTCTCATTTGAACTTTTAATAGAAATAATAGAAAATATTATCGTTAAACTCCATAACAATATAGACATTGATTTCCTTTCTACATAAAAAAGAATTATTTTAGATTTCTTCATTTCAATTTTTAAAATTTGCACAATTTTCGTGCGGCTGCGGTTAAATTGCCTCTAACGTCAGACCGTGAAAAAACTTCACAATCTCCTCAACAAATATACTAAAATACTTGTAAGAAAAACATACATATTGTATATTTAACCATGCAACATATCCAAGGAATTTCGCGCCATCAACTGCAATTAGGTAGTTTA
>JANMZS010000143.1:0-11326 GCA_031383535.1 Flavobacterium sp. | reverse complement strand
ACTGCAGTGAGCGGTTCTAAATTGTATTTTTCTGTACACAATCCTAATAATGCAGGACCAAGTCAGGTAAAATTTGAGTATTCAAGTGCTCCAGGTACAGAACAATGGGGAGGTAACGTAACTTATATTTCTGGTTCAACTACTGGTTGGAGAGAATATAGTATTGATTTGACTAGTCATGTGGGTAACACCATCTCTAAAATTTTAATGTATCCTTCAGGTGGTAGCTCAGCGGCTACGTATATTGACAATGTTTATTTTGGTACAGCTTCTATCGTACCTCCAGCTCCTCAAGAGCCTATCGTTTATAACGAAACTATTTCTTCGGGAATATTTATTGATGGCGATGGTGCACAAGTAGCGAATCCAGTTTCAGATGTTGTAAATCCAAGTGCTAATTGTGCTAGATCAGGTACGGGAGGTTGGAAAAAAATTGAATTTTTCCCAACTTATACCGCAGTAAGCGGTTCTAAACTTTATTTTTCTGTACACAATCCTAATAATGCAGGACCAGGTCAGGTAAAATTTGAGTATTCAAGTGCTCCAGGCACCGAGCAATGGGGAGATAACGTAACTTATGTTTCTGGTTCAACTACTGGTTGGAGAGAATATAGTATTGACCTTACTGCTCATTTGGGTAATACTATCACTAAAATTTTGATGTATCCTTCTGGTGGTAGCTCAGCGGCTACGTATATTGACAATGTTTATTTTGGTACAACATCTACAACTCCAGCTCCTGAACAACCATTAGTTTATAATGAAACCATTTCTTCAGGTATGTTTATTGATGGTGATGGTGCTCAAGTAGCCAATCCAGTTTCGGATGTAGTAAATCCAAGCGCTAATTGTGCCAAATCAGGTACTGGTGGTTGGAAAAAAATAGAATATTTTCCTACTTACACTCCAGTAAGCGGTTCTAAACTTTATTTTTCTGTGTACAATCCTAATAATGCAGGACCGGGTCAAGTACAGTTTGAGTATACTTCTGGCGGAGGTTGGCAATGGGGTGGTAACGTAACTTATGTTTCTGGTTCATTAACTGGCTGGAGAGAATATAGTATCGACCTTACTTCGCATGTGGGCAACACTATCAATAAAATTATTATATTCCCTGCTGGAGGTAGCTCAGCGGCTACGTATATTGATAATGTATATTTTGGTACAGCTTCTATCGTACCTCCAGCTCCTCAAGAGCCTATCGTTTATAACGAAACTATTTCTTCGGGAATTTTTATTGATGGAGATGGTGCACAAGTTGCGAATCCAGTTTCGGATGCCGTAAATTCAAGTGCTAATTGTGCTAGATCAGGTACAGGAGGTTGGAAAAAAATTGAATTTTTCCCAACTTACACAGCAGTAAGCGGTTCTAAACTTTATTTTTCTGTACACAATCCTAATGGTGCAGGACCAGCTCAGGTGAAATTTGAGTATTCAAGTGCACCAGGTACAGAGCAATGGGGAGATAACGTAACTTACGTTTCGGGTTCAGTTACAGGTTGGAAAGAATATAGTATTGATTTGACTAGTCATGTGGGTAACACCATCACTAAAATTTTGATGTATCCTTCTGGTGGTAGCTCAGGGGCTACGTATATTGATAATGTATATTTTGGTACAGCTTCTATCTTACCTCAAGAGCCTATCGTTTATAATGAAACCATTTCTTCGGGAATGTTTATTGACGGTGATGGGTCACAAGTAGCAAATCCGGTTTTTAGTGCATTGAACACAAGCGCAAATTGTGCTAGATCAGGTACTGGGGGTTGGAAAAAAATTGAATATTTCCCTACTTACACTCCAGTAAGCGGTTCTAAACTTTATTTTTCTGTGTACAATCCTAATAATGCAGGGCCAGGTCAAGTACAATTTGAGTATACTTCTGGCGGAGGTTGGCAATGGGGAGGTAATGTAGATTATATTTCTAGTTCAGTAACTGGATGGGTGGAATATAGTATCGACCTTTCTTCTCATATTGGCAATACCATCAATAAAATCATCATGTTCCCTGCTGGAGGTAGCTCAACAGCTGCCTATATTGATAATGTTTATTTTGGTTCTGCATCTATTCTAACTGAAACGAATACTCCAATTGTTGCTAATACAGGTATCTGTAAAGGAACTGTTGGTGCTACTCCATCTGCTACTCCATTTACAGGGTATACCTTAGTTTGGTATAAAGATGCTACTACAACTACTGCTTTACCTGCAACACCAGTAATCACCGCTACTAAAACCTATTATGTGGCTCAAAGATTAGGTGCTGGTGCTATCAGCCCAAGAGTTCCTGTTACAACAACAGTAAACGATTTACCAACTACTCCGTCACCAGTAGTTTTAACTGAAGGTGCTACTGTAATCAAAAAAGTAGGTAACTTTATTGGTACATCTACTGCACTTACTTTGACAGCTACTGCTGCTGGAACTGTTCCAACAGATCATTACAACTGGACTTTACCTACTGATGTAGCTCAAGTTTCAGGTGGAAATACAGGTGTTATCACAGTTAATTTTGCTGCTGTTGCTCCAGGAAATACAGCTCTTGATTTCTTCGTGTCTTCAGTTTCTGCTGCTGGTTGTGCATCTAAAACAGCTAAAAAATTAACTGTTACTAGAGCATTACCGTCTAAGCCTAAAGCATTGACTCTTACAGATGCGTTATTGCCAGAGGTTCTTAAAATCACAAAATTAGGTGCTTACACAGGCGCATTGAAAACAAGAACTTTGACATTGACCGCTACTCCTGAAACAAAAGCAGGATCACAAGCTACGTCATACAAATGGGTATTGCCTGCAGGAGTTACTACTACTGCTAGTACTACCGCTACTCCAAACACTTATACTAGTACTGCTCCAAGTATTACTATTACTTTAGCTGGTGTTACAACTGAAACTACATTCTTGTTTCAAGTATATGGAGTAAACGGAAATGGAGAATCTGCTCTTTCAAAAGATTTGACTTGTACCAGTGCAGCACCAAAAACACCTGCAATTGTTGCGAGTCCATCAACTACATTTAATGTTTGTTCTACTAGAACCTATACAACTACGGATCAACTAGGAGCTACTTTTAACTGGACTGTTCCAGCAGGAGCGTCTATAGTAGGAGCATCAACAGGAAATGTTATTGTTGTTGATTTTTCAGGAGTAACTACTGCATCATCTTATGCGGTAACCTGTTCTGCATCTAATGGTCTTACAAGTGTAGTAAAATCTTTAACTATCAAAAGAGCGGCTACTTGTGCTAAAATCGCACCAGAGGATGTTGTTGCAGAAGATAATTTCAGTGCAATTGCGTATCCTAACCCATCATCAGATGAGTTTACTATTGAATCTTCAAGAAAAGGAGCAAATGTAAAAGTGTATGATATGGTAGGACGTTTAATCGAAAATCGTCAAGCAACGGCTACTTCAGTTCAAGTGGGTAGAAACTATGCTACTGGTATTTACAATGTAATTGTATCTCAAGGTGGTAGAGCAAAAACACTTAAAGTGATTAAGAGATAATTTAATAAATAATTAGGTAAAGGCAACCAAACAAACATGTTTGGTTGCCTTACTTTAAAAATAATCTTTAATTGATTCAAAATGAAAACTAAAACAACACAAATTATGAAAACACAAATTACAATTGCTTTATGTGCAATTACAATGCTGTTTTCTTTTACGGTTAATGCTCAGACACATGTGTATAATGAAGTAACTTCTTCAGGCATGTTTCCAGATCCCGATGGTGCGTTGGTTGCAAATCCTCTTCCAGACACCTTCAACTCCAGTGCGAATTGTGCAAAATCAGCTACTGCTGCTTTTGGTAAACTACAAATTTTCCCTACATACACCCCAGTAGCTGGAAATAGACTTTATTTTTCTGTTTACAATCCTGGTGGTGCTAAGTTTGCTCAGGTCAAATTTGAATATACAAGCGCACCTACCGTTTGGGAAGATGGTGGAGATGTTTATTATGGTTCTACTTCTAATAGTGGGTGGGTAGAATATAGCATCAGTCTTACACCTAATATAGGAAATACAATAAATAAAATTGTTTTAATGCCATCAGGCGATAGTTCAGTGGCAGTATATGTTGACAATATTTATTTTCACACCACTTCTCTATATCCAAAATCTGGACCAACATACTTTTTTACGAATGTTGTAGAAAATGGTTCTATTTTTCATTCAGGAGCTGGGATATTTAATAATCCACTTCCTTCAGACCCTATTAATTCCACCACAAAATGCTTAAGAACGAATGGCACTGGTGCTTGGCGAGAAACACAAATATTCAATGTTCGTTATGTTGTTAAAACAGCAGACAAGTTGTTTATCTCATTTTATAACCCAAATAATGCTACACAATGGCAATTAAGATTCTTATTTCGTGACGGTGATTATCTAGGTCCACCCGATATTGCACATGTTTCTACCGCATTAACAGGCTGGAGTGAAGTTTCGGTAGATCTTACCCCTTATTTAGGAAAAGAAATAGAAAAAATATCATTGTTTGCTGCACACGATCAACTTAAACAGGTGTATTCTGATAATATTTATATTTCAAATACTTCAGTATTAAGCACCAATTCGATAACCCAAATTAATGATCAAGTAAGTGTTTCAAAAGAAGGAAAGATTCAATTTAATAAAGAACAAACCAACACAAATGTATCTGTTTTTGATATATCAGGTAGACTGCTACTTGAAGAAAAAATAAATGGTGTGAGAGGAGAAAAAACATTGAATCAAAAAGGAATTTACATTGTAAGAGTGAAGTCTGACCAAGGAGTTAGCTCACAAAAAATTATATTTTAATTAATCGTTTAGTAAATAGTTTGTTTTGATTAGTTGATGGTAAGGCCCGAGATACAATTCGGGCTTTATATCATTCATTCTAACTTTGAAGTTAATTTTTAAAGTTCATTAAAAAAATATTGTTCGTATTATTTTGAAGGTTTTAACCTCGATTCTTTTTTCACAAAAACGATTTGTTACCCCTTAAAAAACGATTTAATGCCCCCACTTTTTTTGATACTAAGTCTAATTTTGGAATTAATTAACACCTTTAATTTATTTAAAAATTAAAATTAAAAACAAACTCAAATTACGCATAAATAAACTAGTAAACGATACATAGTCGGCTTTACATTATTATAATTTAGAACCCGTTGGGTGTAATTATTAAAATTTTAGAAAAAGTAAAATTGAAACACATAGACCTGTCTGCCGACAGGCAGGTTCATAGAAAAAAGAGTTGGATAGCCCAATTATTGGGTTCACATAGCTATGGTTTCTAAAATCAAGCGAAGCGACTTGATGAAATTAATAAAAAAAACTATGATTCTATATGATAAAGAATATAAAAATAGCGTGCAAACACAAATGGTTTAACACGCTATAGAGTCTAGTTCTAGGACTGACTTAAAAACAAAATTAAAAAAAATATAGATTTTAATTGGAAATCAACACAGAATCTATGTGGTTAAAAATCTAAATTGAATTACATCCAACGGGTTAATTTAGAGCCTATTTAAAGTGTAGCATCAGAGTTAAATATGGTGATACTATTTAAAAAATGTTCAAAAGCTAGGGTTTTGGACAATTCAAACGTTATAATGATTATATACTGTGTCTATTTTATGAATTCCATTAAAAAAACACTGCTACTCATAGTACTAGCAATAGTGACTATTAGTTGCAAAACACAGCATGAAATAAATAAAGAAATTTTGGTTTCTGACACTCAATTGCTATCTAAAAAAGAACATTTGAACTTAAATTTTAACTATTTAGACCAACTCACCGACGACCAATTTTTGGAGCGTATTCAATACGATTATACTAAAAATTGCTTGAAAAATAAAGACTCCATAGCCATTACAGAAAATGATGGGTATCGTATTAATTTATTTTGCGTTGCAGTTAAAAATGGTTGGATTTCTAGAGATGAAGCTGCGAAAGCGATTTTGAGCTATCTTCAAGAATATCAAAATGCCAAAACAGTTCATGGTATTTTTCCTCGTTCGTTTAGTAGAAAAACGGGGCAACAAATCAAAGGTCAAGTATATGGCAATTTTGGGCAACCTTATGATGTAGTGGGTACTGCTTTTTTTGCTACTTCAACTCAATTTGTAATTAGACAATTTTTTGATGCCAATACCCCAGTAGAAAGTGAGATTAGAAAATTATGCAAAATGATATGTGACAGAATAGACTGGAATTTTGCTTATAATGAAAAAAAGAAATGCTTCACTTGGTTTAAGAACGGAGTTAATGGAGAACAATTTGATGGAAAAGAGTTGTATGGAGAAATGGATGAAACCTTTTTTCTCCAATTGCTCGTGTTAAGTGCAAAGAATTGGCAATATGGTAATGAGGCCTATAGTAAGTATGTTTCGAAAATATTTGTTGATTCACAATACGGTTACCAATATTTTTCTACCAAAGAATATAATTATAAAACATCAGAGCAATTTACAGGAATTAAAGTGAATAATCCCAAAGCACTAGCATTAAAGGATTATCCAACGGCAAAGTTGGGTTATTTGGTACAATCTCACATTTGGTTCGATCTTCGAGGATTTCGAGACTCGACATGCGATTTGAATAATATGGATTATTTTGAGGGAACACAAAATGCAGTCAAGGCACAAATTAAATATGCACAAATCAATCCAGCTAAAAATTATTTATACGGAGATGTTTGGGGTTTTTATGACACCTATTCACCCATTTCAAAAAAATGGATGGTAATAGGACTTCCTATGGAAGGCGATACAGATGAGGGTACAATAGCTATTTCAGCCGTTATGAGCGCTATTTCATTTGCACCCAAAGAATCGATAAAATGTTTACGAACCCTTTATAACGAATATAAAGACAAAGGCATTTACGGTACAGCTGGGTTTGTCATGAGTGTCAATACCAATAGTGAAAAAATGGCATCTAAACCAGATTCTTTTTTTGAACCCATCTGTGTTTTGTCAATTGAAAATTATCGTTCGGGATTGCTATGGGAATTGGCTAAAAAAGCCCCTGAGTACAAGGAATCACTGAGTAAAGCGGGTTTAAAAAAAATATGAAAATTATAATTGTCATTTTTTTGACATCTTATTTTATGAATGAAAGAGTATAAAAAATATGATTGTTCGTTACTTGTGACAAATTACATCTTATGAATGAAATTTAGCTATTTGTCATTTCGACGAAGGAGACCCGAGCAATAGCGAACAGGCGAAGCAAATCATATAACGAGAGCAACTGATGTGATTTCTCCTTCGTCGAAATGACAAAATGAAACACAATGGTATTAGTAACGGATAGTTATAAAAAATTATACCATTTAGAAATATAAAATAATCTAATCTTTACTCCCTCTCCTCTGCCTGTCAGCAGACAGGTTTGGAGAGGGCTAGGGTGAGGATAAAAAAAACTATTTTATATTTCTAATTGGTATTAAATGCCAATTAGAAAAAAAAATGTATTTGAACGAGTATTTCGGTTAATTAAAGTATTTCTTTAATATAGTTAGTATAATATATTATATTTGAATAAATTATAATATAATAAAATAAAATTTTTACCCCAAATAATAATGCCTATGAAACTTAAATTACAATTATTCGCCAAAATTGCAATAGTAATGATGGCTTTTTTCGTGTCTTCATTAACAATTGCGCAATGTAACGTTAACAGTTTTACAGCAACCCGTACAAATGGCACCTGTTTGGCTAATGGTAGCATTAGTGTGCAAGTGCCAGGAGCTGTAACCTGTACAAATTGGATAGCAATTCTTACTCCGCCTTCCGGATCAGAACAATTATTAAATATACCAGCAAATGGAGGACCAGTTGTTTTTAACTCCCTACCAGCAGGTAGCTACAATGTACGTTTAACGAACGGCAGTAGTACGATTCAAAATCCTACTAACCCTCTAATCATAACTTCTACTTATGTGCCTATGAGTATTACTAGTACGAATACGGCGCCCTTATGTCCTCAAGTAGGCTCAGCAAGTTCACCTTCAATTACGGGTACATTAACGATTAACGCAAATACGGGTGGTCTTGGTCCTTTTTTATATAGCGTTACTTCTTCACAAGGCACACAAACTTTTGGACCAACCGCTGTTAGGTCGCATACATTTACCAATTTAGTAGGTGGAGAGCAAGTGTCCTTTACCGTTACCGATCAGCCCGGAGTAGTGGGTTGCGAAACCTCACAAACACAGCTGCCAACAATTGCACCAAACAATTTGATTCCTTTGCCAGCAACTACATCACCAGCTTATGTAAAAGTAGGATGCCCAACAAATTGTAATGATTATAGAGCTTATTTTGTTACCTCAGGTGGTAATCCATGGCAATTTAGAGTTAATCCTAATAATGCAAAAATATCCATAAACGGAGCTATTGCAGTTACGATGCCATTTGTAAATACGTTTAATATTGTAGGTGGAGGAAGTGGTTTTGAATCTCCTATAATGCAGGTTGGAGATACTTGGACAGCTACTTTTACCGATGGCTGTGATATTACAACAGCTTCTGGCACAGTTGCTAACACTAGTCCCACAATTAATTATGTAACTCAAGCTTCATCAAAAGTGGGTTGTACGACACAATATACTCTTGAAACAAATATTAATGTTACTACTTTTTGTTTGACTACGGCTACAGTTGATATCGCTCTAGAAACACCCACAGGATCAGGAAATTTTGTTTCTATTCCAGGCAGTCCTTTTTCTACATTTAATCAGGTTGGCAGTTCATTTAATTTAGTTCCTGGCACAGGGGTTTACAAAGCAACGGTAAGTGATGGTTGTAGTAGTAGTTTTAGAACAAGAACCGTTGTACCTGATGGGAATGGGATGGATGAAATTGTAATACTAGTAGAATCAGTTTCTCAAAGGGGAAATACAGGAAGTATTGTAATAAAAAGTGGTAATTTCAATATGCCTGGAAATATTGCCTATCCAGTTACTTACAGTATTTCGACAACTAATGGTTTACCTATTACCTATACGGCTACACATCCGTATAATTTAGGAGGCACATTTACCCTTAATAATCCTATAGTTCCCAATAGACAAATTTTTGGTCAAGCTGGTGCTTTTTCACAAAGATTTATTAGAGATTTACCTATGGGCGATTATACGATTACCCTCACTGATAATTGTGGCTATCCGGTTACCAGAAATTTCACAATTAATCAACCAGCTACCTATGCCCCAGTAACTACCAAAAACATATCGTGTAACAACTCTAGTGTTTTTAGCTATAATATGAATAGTACGCGCACTTTTCAAAGAGGAAGAGTAGATTTATATACGGATAATGGCTCTGGAATGCCTGGAAGTTTTATTAGAAACATTTCAAATTCATTTTCAAATGATAACAGCTGGAAAGTCAATACCGTTTCAAATTTGGCTTCTGGAAATTATGTGATATTGTGCAGTAATATTTTTCAAGGCGGTTACAATGAGCCTGGATATTCTGCTACTTCTGGTATAACTGGCACTGAAAATGTTTATTTTCCTTTTACCATTGAACCCTATCAAGACATCACCGTTTCTCCCTCCTCATTTTTTTGTGATTCTATGAACCCGAATAGCGGGATAGTTGTGGCGAACATAACTGGAGGTACACCTATATATCCGTTAACATGGTCTATTTATGCTACGGCAAATCCTTCGGTTGCACTTCAAACGTTTACCGCTAATAATGCTATGGCTGCTAATGCACTTTCACAAACATTTAGTGGCTTAACTGCGGACAATTATTTTGTACGTGTTGCAAGCACCTGTTATACCACAAATATTAATGTAACTATAAATGCTGCTCAATTAACACCGCAAGCCACAGCCGATGATACCACAGTTTGCCCAGCAAACAATATGATAAGCTTAAGTCTACCTGTTTCTAATAATTTATATAATGTTACTTGGACCGATGACCTAATGAATACCCTAGGTACGGGTACACCTCTTGTGGTTGCCGTTACCCGAACCGCCACCTACACGGCTACTTATACTTTAAAAGCTTCTTCGGCTTGCGTCAATCCAAATAGCTACACTAGTAGCGTACTGGTTACATTGTTAAATGAAATTACTCAAGTAGGAGCCACTACCACATCGTGTGCAATTAATGGCTTCTCCTCCTACGCTTTATCGGCTACCTTTAGCGGTACACCTGCTTTTACAGCAACGGGTACTGGAGCACCAGGAACTTGGGTAGATAATGGCAATGGTACTTCAACCTGGACTTCAGATCCTATAGCCACGAGTACAGCTTACAGTGTTAACATACAAGATGCGAATACTTGCAATACCCTTACAATTGCTGGTGCTGCACCAGTATATTACCAAGTAATCTGTCCTACATTCCCAGCTACCACGGTACAATGTTATGGTAATTTACCTTCTCAGACTACCTATACCGAAGCAGAATTTGAAGCTTTAGGAAATGGTGATGGTTTAATTGGAAATATACCCTGTGGAATAATTGAAATTACAGCAACAAATAGTGCAGATGCAAATACTTGTCCTCAAACGGCTACAAGAACTTATACTGTAACAGAATATGAAGACACTAATAATAATGATGTTAGAGACTCAGGAGAAAATACAGTTATAAATACTACAGATTGCACGCAGTCTATCACGATTCAAGATACACAAGCACCAGTTTTAGCTGCTGCACCAGCCGATGTTACGATAGAATGTTTTGGCGACTTGCCTCCAATGGTAAGCCTAGCCTATACCGATAATTGCGATGCTTCGGGTACTCAATTAGGTACTGATGGGTCTCAAGTAGGTGGCAACTGTGGCGGCACCATCACTAGAACTTGGAATGTTGCTGATGCCTGTGGAAACCCAGCTGTAACCAGAACACAAATCATTACCGTTAAAGATACTACTGCACCTGTTTTGGCGGTTGCACCAGCCAATGTAACTATCGAATGTATCGGCGACTTGCCACCGATGGTAAGCCTAGCCTATACCGACAATTGCGATGCTTCTGGAACACAACTAGGAGTTGATGCTCCTCAAGTAGGCGGTAACTGTGGCGGAACGATTACCCGAACATGGAATGTTGCTGATGCCTGTGGAAATCCTGCTGTAACTAGAACACAAATTATTACCGTTAAAGATACGACAGCTCCAGTTTTAGCTGCTGCGCCAGCCAATGTAACTATCGAATGTATCGGCGACTTGCCACCCATGGTAAGCCTAGCCTATACTGACAATTGCGATGCTTCGGGAACGAAATTAGGAGTTGATGCGCCTCAAGTGGGCGGTAACTGTGGCGGAACCATCACCAGAACTTGGAATGTTTCC
>JANMZS010000137.1:0-12454 GCA_031383535.1 Flavobacterium sp. | reverse complement strand
ATTGTTTAATTGGTTGATTGTTAAAACGGATATTCAAAAAGCAAGTAAAGTTAGATCAAGCAAAGGTTTGTTGATTCATATCTTCGGAAAAATCGCTGCGGCTTTTTTAAATTTAGCATTTTAACCCTTGATTCGCATTATTCATATAATTATAATTTGAATGGTAACTTATAAAAAAAGCCTCCCGTTTTGTGGGAGGCTTTTGCTATATAATTTGATTTTAAATTAAGCAATAAACTACCCACAGGATTTTTCCTGCATGGTTTTTGAAATAGTGCAAACATTTAATCTCATCGTGTTATTTTCTTTTGACAAAATTGCAAACTTTTTTTTACATATCCAAATAATTTTAAAAAAATACATAGCATAGCTTAAAAAAAGGTTTTTACCACCAAACCTGTCTCCCGTTTTCATAAGTAAAAATTCGTTCTTCGACCCCTTCGGTTAAATTTCTAAGCCATAACACGGCATTTTTCGGTACATTTTTGTAAATAAGATAAATAGATTTTGCCTTTTCTTGGCCTAATGATTTCCAGCCATCTTGCCAATAGAAAAGTTCATAGATATCTCCAGGTTGAACGCAATTCATATCATTTCGGGCAATGAATCTGATTTTTCTGATTTTTCTTTGTGTTGATAAATCCAATCCGACCCAACTGTAATCTGCTATTTTTGAATCAAAATAAGTTAGAACATTAGAGTCAAATACGGCTTCTTTTGTGTTTTTTGGATTGTCAGCCCATGAACCCTCTGTGCCTATTATTTTTCCTTTTAGAGGACTAGTGTTTCCTATTTCATAAAACTCGATTTCGCCCACATTGCCAAACGAGTTTTTAGGTGATAAGTAGCGTACATATCTAAATTTTTTTGTTAAATTTTCAGGAAGTTTAATATCGTTAAAATAATCGCCTGGATTTTTTTTAATGGTGTATAAAGTAACTGGATTTTTAAATTCTGAATCGTTGGCACCTTGAAATATCCCACCAATCATTCGAATTTTTTGTCCTTCTTTGTCGGGATTAGAATAAAATTTTCGGTTTATTTTGATAGTTTCAAGAGTAGATGTTTGAGGGCTTAAAAATTTAATTTTACCGTTTTTGTTGAGTATGAATGGAGAATTAACAATAGTACTTCCGTCGGTTTCTACTACAACAGGCAAATACACTCCGCCTGTTCCTATGTTTTTAAAAGAGGCTTGGTCGTTTTCTATCTTGCCCCAACTTACAAGATTCCACGATTGCATTAATCTATTAAACACGCCGAGGTAACAAAACTGAGATTTAGAAGACACTTCTCCTGTTATAGGAATTGTAATATTTGCTGTATGAGTATAAAATTTGGTTACATCTTCGACAAAAGGATTGTTAAACAATTCGGGCAAAAAATTACAATAGCCCCTTTGCACAAAATGAGATTTTGGATTGGGTTGAACGGTGTTTCTATACACTTTTGAAAAAATAAAATAGTCGTCTTTGATTTTATTTGTCTTTTCGTAGGTAATATCAAAAGGAATATGCTGTTTTGAATCTAAAATCGCTACACACCATTCGTGTCCCGAGTTGATATTGAGATAGTTTGGCGTAAAATCTATTGTTGCTGGAATACCCATTGCCCTCATGTAAGCTAAACCCAATGTGGTAATTTCATGACAAGACCCCGCTTTTAGCTTGTCTAAAATATCGGCAGAGAAATCGGGGATATTTAAATTTTTCTTTCCAAAAAGTACCTCAAAGCCCTTCTTTTTCGGGTAAAGCCATGCGTGTATTTTGGTTACTGCAACACTCATATCGGATTGGAAGATGGAACTGTCATTTTCTTTTAAATACCTTGATTTCAGCGTTGCTCGCCAATTACTTTCTAATGGTTCTTTATATACCTTGTATGGAAGTAGGTATTGGCAATAAGTATCGAATGAAATTTTGTCTTTCCAACTGCACTTCAAATAAGTGTTGTAGGTTTCGTTAATATTAGTTATAAGTCTGTTTTTATCAATTGACAACACCTCATAGTCCTCTGGATCGGCTACTAGTTGATTTTTAATGCGTTTTATTTTGGCAATCATAGTGTCCTTATTATCAGCATATCTGTTGATAATATCTTTATAGCTGCTATACCTCAAACCCTTAACATTTTTCTGATATTTAAGGTTGTCCAAAAATAATTGTGCCGTTTTAATTTTGAAAGGATCTTGTTCTTGCAATTGACTTAAAACACTTTCTTTTAATAGAGCAGTCTTTTTAACAACCGCATCAGGAACATAGATTTCATTTTTTTTAGTGTCGTTTTTACAGGATACTGCAGTAAACAAAATGACAATTGAGAGTAAAATTATTTTTAGTGTTTTCATTTGAACTGGGTTGGATCTTTCAAATATTTTTTCTTTTCGGATCGACTGAATTCATTAAAAAGTTCGGTTTCACTGCAAACGGAAGAGTATTCTTTATTGGATACTAATTTTTCTATGCCGTTTTCGGTTACAAAATAGGGGGTTACAAATTCATATTTACTTTTATAGTTCTGCAAGGTTTGTTCTTCAATGGATTTGATGTTTTTGTCAAACAAAAATGAAATAGAAAAATCAAGTCGGTAATTATTGGCGTTGAACTGTTCCATCACACCTAATTCTGTTTGAGGATATACTGTCTGTCCCAGTTTTACAAACAATCCGTTTTTTTTGAAGCCAGTATAAACCGCAATTGTTCCGTCAGAATGTTCTACGGTAATCGAATTTCTGTTGCTGGTATAGACCATTTTCAACGAAGAATTTTGATATTGATTATCGACTTTAACCACTATTCCTTTCCTCATACTACAAATTGTATCAGCGGTTTCTGAATTAATCACATAAGATTTCCAATTTTTAGGCCTTTCTTGGTCAAAATAGATTTCGCCCAAATACGAGGCTTCAGAAATTTGGTGTCTGTTGCCTTTCTTGAAAGGTAATACATAATAGAACAGGCTGTCCACTTTCGGATTGGGCTCTCCAAAAATAGTATAATAGCGATAGGAATAGCCAATAGACTGTTTTTCAATTAAAGGTCTTAGTGTGAGTAAATCACCCGAATAGCCTCTAATAACCCCTCTGTAATCTACCGCATCAAAATTTGAAGCATTTGAAAAATCTATGTATATATAGAAACTGCCTGGCACTTGTTTTTTATAGGTCAGCAAAACGCTGTTGTCGGGATTAACCTTACTTTCAATAGTAATTTCTGGAGCTTGGGCTAATGCGTTAGTATTCTCTCCTATTAACGTTAGGAATAGCAACAAATAGAGAATTTTATATTTCATGTTTTTATATTTCATTGTTTTTATATTTATCTAAATCTGGGCAAAGCCCAATTACAAAACTTTTATATTCCAAAACACAAGTTCCTCTACAAACAAAGCACCGCAAAGCCATAAAACTTTTGCGGTACTTTGTATTATTTGGTAACTTATCCTAAAACCAAAAAATATTTATCTACAGGTACCTTTAGCGTTTGCATTGTCTTGCCCTGCTTTTTGGGCTTGTGCATCAGCAGCTGCTTGTGATACAGTAGAGGAAAACTTTCCTGCTGCGACAGAATAGTAAACAATAGAGCCTACCTTTGGAGCTCGGCAATTGTTTTTTCTAAAACCAACATTCGTCAGGGCTTTGCTGTTAAAACTACAACTACAAAGGGCATTGGCTCGCTTCGGACCGTTTGTTGCAATATCGTCTTGGGCTTTGGCATCGGCATCGGCTTGGGAGAGGATAGAAGTATATTTTCCTGCCGCTACGGTATAGAGCAACGCTCCACCTGTACTACCTGCGGGACAAATTTTAGTGAATGAAGCACTTTTGGCAGTATTTGTAAAAGTACAAGTACCTTTATTGTTAGCATTGCTTTGTCCGTTTGATGTAATCTCGGCTTGAGCTTTGTCATCGGCATCGGCTTGGGAATCATAAGAACTGTATTTTCCTGCCTCTACGGTGTAGATTACCGCTGAAGCTTTGCCTCCTGGGTCACAGTTGTTCTTGGTAAATGGGGCACTTTGAATGGTGGTGTTGGGATAGGGTTGCTTTATCATTAGGTATTCCCCTACACGCAAAATGGGCGGTGTTGGGCCAGGGTAGCTTGATTTATTAATGATATGCTGACCGCCAAAAATATTTACCTTGATGGCATCCCCTCCGTTTAACGTTGTTTTGCGGATGTCTATACCCATGTTATAAGGCGATCCGTCTTCTACAAATTTGTTCTCTACAAAACTAAGTCTTAATCGTTTTTCTATTGCCGAACAATCTGGACAACCCAGCTCAGTACCCGTTATGATTCTACTTCCCTTTATTCGATGCTTAACCCTTTCATCTTTACCATAATTCAAATTAATGTTTTCAAGGGTATTAATCAGCTCTATGCCATCCTTGATGTATTGAAACTCTCCCACCACGAGATCTCGGTAATAATATCCAGAATATGATTTTTCTTTTTTCTTCAAGATAAATTTTAAACTGGTATTGCCGTTAGTATAAAGATAGATGCCCTCGTAGGCATTGAGTACCCCATTAATGTCTTTGTAATACGAATCTTTGGGACCATCTTCAATATCCGAAATGTCAAACACTGGAGTTTGTGCTTTGCAGGTTATTATTGCAAAAGATAATAATGTGAAATAAATATATTTTTTCATCTGTTTTAATATTTGTTTTTTTACTGGTAAGACCTGTCTGCAGGCATGTGGAACACCCATAATCATACCCCTATGTGTCAAGAACGATTGTCATGGGTGTTTCATGATTTACTGTTTTTAGTTACAAGGAGTTGAAGTTACAACTCCGTTATTTAATGTAAGTTTGCTAAAATTATTTAATTCAGCATCGGCTTTATAGAGAGAAATACCAAAATCTTTGAACTGCTCTAAAAAACTTTTTTCCAATTGTCCGTTGCTTTTATCATAAATTTGTGCTTGTTTTTGATGGATAGCCTCTATTTTTTCTTCATCTGTATATTTTGCATAGTCAGGATGATCCCAGACCGCATTAACCTGAGCTTTTAACCCACCGATATTGTCACGTAAATCACCATTGACGCCTTTTATATAGTCAATTTTTAGCATATAGGTATTGGTTACACCGCTTTTGTCTTTGCAGACTAATGCAACAAATACTTCGTCTTTTGTTGTGTTTGCTTTATCATAAACTTCTATAAGGGATCGGACATCCTGAAAAGTAAACATGGCATACTCGGTTGAAGGATGGGAATGTGCTGTACCTACATAACCAGTACCCGTTTTAAATTCTATAGAATAGGCTCCACCAGACGGCACTTGGGTAAAATTATATTTATAATTTTCTGGGTAAACCATTTTTTTACTTATTACAAAACCATTTTCTGTTGTATTCGCTGGGGCATTCACTTTTTCTTTCAACCAGTTTAAGTTGGCTTTCAAACTATTGGGGCTATTGGAATCAAAATCTAATAGGGTCTTAATTTGACTGCAATGATCCTTTGGGAGCGTTGCAGCAACACCAGGCTTGGGGTCTATACGGATGCCTTCGGCTTTAAAATTAAACAAATCTAAACAGAAAAATAATATTTCTTTAGGAATGGGGCTTCCCATGTAGTCTTTGCGGTCGCCTGGTGCTAAAGGTAAAGAAGTATCGAACGTTTTAACCCCTTTTTTGTAGATGGCAAAATCAATATAAGTAGGACACATAATAGCACTCCTTAGAATAGGGTCATAGTCACTTGAATACCTTTTTACTCCTGCTTCGGGTACAAAATTGGTAAATATTGTTTCTAAAACAGGAAGGGATTTGAGGGTTTTGGTGTCTGTTATTACATCTACACCTGCTCTTGGTCCTGTATCTTCTATTCGATAATACGTGTAATTATCTTGGTCTTTGCCAACAATAATTGTTACCCACGGATTTCCACTAAAAATAAAATAATCCTTCCCTATTAAGCTTGGAATTTTATTCTTAACAAAATTATTTAATGATTGAATCCTCTCTATACTTGAGTTTTGGGCATAAAACACGCTGGTCATCATGCTTACTAGTAATATAACTCTTATCTTTTTCATTTTTATATTTTTTATATTGTTTATCTAAATGAGGGCAAACCCCTTGGGTTTTCAATTGGTTTACTTTTATCAATTATATTATGTTCCTTACCATCCCTCCAATTCTCTGGTTTGCCGAGCAGTCGCCATACCAAATTTTCAAACCTTATGGCATCTCCTAGGTCATGCGGTGTAGTGGGTGTTTCCATTGATACGGGGCGTCCGTGTCCGAAAAATTCGTGTAGCGGGATGACTTCATTATATGAGGACCAATAAGTGCCTACCACCGAAAGAACCACATTATTGCCTTTGGCTGTGGCACCTGCTCCATAATAATCAAATAAATGATTTAATTTAAAATCTCCAAACTGCAGATAATATTCAAAATACGCTTTGTCAATCTTAGGAACAATCACGCTTGGAATCAGGTTGTAATTATATGTAGGCGTATCGGGTGCTACCAATGTCTCGTCTTTATCAAAATATTTAATTTGAATGGTTTTATCCGAGTTGATGGTGTTGGCGACAATGGTTGCAAATACCCTTTGGTCTTCTGTTTCTAAATCTTTTAAAGCCTCCGCCAGTTTGTCTGGTGGTATTTTGGAGAAAAATTGTTTGTTGTTTTTGGGTCCTCTCTTCAAAAGGGCTTTAAATTTATCAAATTTTGTGCTTTTATTCAAAACATTCAATATGTCGTCTTGAAGACGCTTTGCATCTTCTTTGCTTACACCTCCTGCATTGCCACCATTGGGGTCTGCCGTGAAATCCTCACAGGGGTTGCAACCGGCAACAAGCGTTGGAGGCGAGGTATTGGTTCCAAAGGTAATACCTGTTAATGTTCCTGTTGCATTGTATATAGTTGCTTGCCCAGTAGGAAAACCATCGGCACCATAACCATAAATAAAAGGTGTAGTTGGGGGTGGGTTTGCCGGATTATTAGGATTCCCATTATCAGGAACTTGTGTGCCCGACCCTCCATTAGGACCAATTATTACAGCATAGTAAAGTCCCGCCGTAAATTGACTATCGCTAGCATTAGGTGTAAAATAATAAAAATCAAAACTACCATTATTAAATTTAAAAAGCGTTCCTATTTGTGTTTTGCCACCAGAGATTGAAAAAGGTTGGTTTTCCTTGGTTTCTAATTCCCATCCATGAAGCGTCCAAAAATCAATATTTTTGTCTAATTCTGCTTGTGTAAAGGGAGCTCGATTTTTAAAATAAATATATGGTGAGTCTGTTGACGAACTTGCTGATGAACTTGCTGCACCAGGACTACTGGGACTACTGGGTCCATCTGGACTTCCGGTTGTCCAAATATTGGCAGCAAGCATAGCAAGCCAAGCAGAATTATTATAAGAATTAGAATTATTATTATTACTATTATTATTATTGGCGTTAATAACAACCTCCTGTAACACACCCTCGTTCCACTGTGCTTGTGCCGTTATGCCAAAGAACATGAGTAAAATTAGTGAAAAATAGTTTCTATTTTTCTTTTTAAAAATATCTTTCATGTTCTTTATTGTTTAATTACTATTCGGCTGTGTAATTTATCGTCTTCTTGCACCCGCACCACATAATATCCATTGGGCAAATTGGCGGTATCGACGCTGTAAGACTGCATGCCTGCTCCAAGGTTTGTGGTGGCTACCTGTACGGTTTGTGCCGTACTTACGCTGGTCAGGGTTACTTGCACTTGGGCTGGGTTTGCCAGTTCAAACGCCACATACAGCTGCTCCTGGAAAGGCACGGGGTATACCTTGATGAACTCGGTTTTTTGTGCCGCCAGTGCGAGCATTATTTTCTGGTCTTCCTCGGTTAATGCGTTGGCATTTTTTGACCTTAATACTATTGATATAGGGGTTCCAGGTTCTTTCCAGTTGCTTATAAAACTATCGACATCGGCTAGTAGATAGGGAATGTTGTTGTGGTTTTTTTGGCTCAAGTCCATCCCTAGAATGGTGTATTCTAAATCGGCATTGATCAAATCGTGGGCATACAGTTGCGGGATGTTAAATTGCAATCCCTGCACAAACAAACTATTGCTGTCCAAGAGGGCGATGTCTTCAAAGGTTTTGCCGTTAAAAACAATTTTGGTTTGCAGGTCGCCCAGTTCGTTTTGGGTAAAGCTTACCTCAATAGGCAAAACACGGGTTGGGATTTTTCCGGACCAGTCATAATCGATTAATAGGCCTGTCCATTCACCAATAATAGTGCTGGCGGTGAGCAGTTCGGTGTTGGTTTGCTCATTGCTATTGGTGGTTTCAATGGCTTGAACTACTATCTCTTTGTCTGCTGGGGCAACCTCTTCGATGGCTTTTTCTACTTGTTGTTCTACCTGCTCTCGTTTGTCTGTTTTTAGGTTTTCTAAAAATGCGACACTGTTCAGGGTGCTATTGCCATAGAGATATTCTAGAGCTTTGTCTGTGTTTTGTGGTACACCATAACCCAAATAATAACATACGCCCAACCAATGTTTTGCCATACCAAATTCGGTTTTTTCAAACCAAGCCACTGCCCGTCTATAGTCCTGTGGTACACCCAAGCCTTTGAGATACATATAACCAAGAGAGTAAAGGGCCTGTTCATTTTTCTTTTCGGCCGCCTTTTCATACCAGGCTACGGCTTTTTCCATGTCGATAGGGCAACCTATGCCTTCCCTGTACAGATTTCCCAGATTGTTCTGTCCTAATACGTTATCATTTAGTGCCGATTTTTCTAGATATGAAAAGGCTGTAGCTTCGTCTTTTTCAATCCCCATGCCCTGCAGGTACATCAGTCCCACGAGGTTTTGTGTTGCCCCATCGCCACCATCGGCACAAGGCAAAATGTTTAGTAAAATTTCTTGATAATCTATAAAAAGTGAGTTGCTTTCCATAGTTTTTTGTATGGAATCTAATTTCATTTCACAATTGGTTTGTGCCATTGCTCCATATACCATAAAGAGGAGTAATAAGGGGTAGGTTTTTTTCATTTGCATTAGTTTTAAATTATTGTTTAGACTTGGTTTGTATTCTATTTCCATTGAAAATCATTGCTATTTGTGCCTGTGGGTGCCGTAAAATTAATACCGTATTCTTTGCAAATTTTGGCAAGTTCTTTTTCGAAAGTGAATTTCAAAGCTTTTAGTTTTGGCATTTGCAGACTGGTGTCAAATCTTAAATAGGCGTTGTACAACAATTGATTGAGGTGATAGTTATAGAACAATTCAATGATTTTCACTTTTTGTCCCTTGGTTAAGTCTGGTTTTTTTTGGATGAGTTTAAAAAATTCAACTTTTGCACTTTCAGCAGCTTCCTGATCATAATCTTCACGTACAAACTCACTAAACTCCTCATAAGTTAGTGCCTTGAGAATTTTTTGGGCATACTGATTTTGAGCATCCGTAATTTTATTGTTCCACAGCGTAACTGGATCTTGAATGCTGAAACTCAGGTCGGCATCATTCCTTTTGGCATTGAGGTCTTTCAGTACTTTATTTCTTTCTTCTATTAGGCTCGCCAATTCTTCTGTCTTTTCTTGGGTAAGATTAGCCTGTTTGGCCTTTTCATAAAATTTTTTTTTCATTTGCTTTTCAATCGCAATGATTTTTTTTTCATTTTCAGATTGACTTTCCTTTTTGTTTGTTACTAAACCTTGAGCCATCATTCCTGATGTAAGAAAAAGAGTTGTTAGAACTAGATAAATTGGATTTTTCATTTTTTTTAAAGTGGTTTTTTAGGTTTAGTTTATAGCTACAAATCAAAATACCCAAACTGTATTTTTTATTCATGAGATCATTTAAACTTTTTTAATATCTTTCATATTATAATAAAAGTTCAGAAATGGGTGACAAAAAATTATTTTTATTTCAAACCAATTGCAATATTATTTGTTTTCTATCCTAAAATGCACCAGTCGGCGTACAAGAGTCCAAAACTAAAAAAAACGCTTTTATGTTAAAATTAAGTTAATTTTTAAATATGCCATTGCTTAAAAACTAAAATTTGTGCCTCAATTGATTCAAATTGCACCAATGAAATTCTCCTTTTTTACCGCTTCCTATATTCTGACACTTTCTTTTTTACTACTAAAAGGGTTTAGCGAATCAACACCTTTTTTGGAAGGAAGATATATCTACTGGTTCGTTTTGTTGATAGTAGTTGCCTTTGTTTCTGTTTTAAGAAGTGGGAGTAGCAACATAAAAATAAATCTTTGCGATAGTCTTCTTTTATTTCTTACACTCATAGGGATGTTTAACTTTATATTCCTTTCAAAATCCACACTTTACAGCCTTTCAATTTGGAACTATACTGGTTATTTGGTCGCATATATTCTGTTACGGAATGTTCTAAACACTAAAGAATTAATCAAAAAAGCAATTGGTAACTTGTTGTATTTTTGCTCGATTACAGCATTTATCAATGTGATTTTGGTGTTTTTACAAGGACAGCATTGGGTTACTTCCTCAAACGAATTTTTCGTGACAACAGGAATGTTTTATTCCCCCAATCAACTAGGGATTTATTTAAGCATAAGTTGCATCAGTACCCTGTTTTTATTAGAAAAAGCAAAATTAAAATGGGAAAAAATCAGTTTCGGATTGATTTTACCCTTTTTGTTTATTGGTCTTTTTTATACTGAATCCCGAGGGGCTTATATTAGTCTATTTGTGGCTTTTAGCTATTATTTTTACGTTTCGAAAGCAAAAATAATGTCGTTTTTAAATTGGAAAAACCTTCTTTTTGTTGCTATAATTGCAACAGGCAGTTTGTATTATATAGTTCGCATCAGCAATTCAAAATCAGATTCAACTTCAGGACGGTTGTTTGCCCTTCAACAAGTAACAAAACAAATTATGCAAAAGCCTATGGGCTATGGCATCAATTCGTTTTCTACTGAATATAACAAGGCCAAAGCCTTGTATTTTGAAAACAACACTAATTGGCAAGAGATAAAAAACGGGGGCTATCTTTATTATCCCAACAATGATTTATTAGAATTAACTTTTGAATTGGGAATTGTATGGATTTTAGTTTTTATTGGCTTCCTATTCTTGCTTTTTAAAAACAGTAGGATTCAAACTATTGAAACCAATATAGCTAGAACAATACTGCTTTGTTTGCTCATTTTTTCACTTACAAACAGTATTTTTTTAATTCCTATTTTTGTAATTATCGCTTGTATTTGTGCTGTAATAATCATAAATATAAAAAACTTAAAAGTTTTTTATAAATTTAAAAATAGCGGTGCTTATAAATTTATAGGTATTGGTTTACTTGCCTTTTTCTCTTTCGTATTCATTAATCGGATAAATGCTGACTACAAACTTTATAAATTAGCACACGACAAGATGTATTTAAAAGGAGTCGGCCAATTACAGGAATATGTTTCAAAAACGGAAAATAAAGGAGAAGAATACTTTATGGCAGGAATAATACTTATCAACAATGGTTATCACGATCAAGGGATCTCTTACATGCAAATTGGTTTTGATTTATCTGGAAAACCCAGCCTCGGAAAAATACTAGCGGGATTTTTGCAAAAAAAAGGTGATTTTAAATCTGCTGAAAATATTTACAAATACAATAAAAATGTTGAACCTTATCGCTATGAGGCTAGAATGGATTTATTTCATTTGTATTTAAAAAGCACCCAAATTGAAAAAGCAAAAGAAATAGCTTTGGAAATAATAAATTTCCCTGTTAAAATTAAGTCTAAAGAAATTGATGGATTCAAGAAAGAAGCGGAAAATTATTTGAAAAAAAATAAAGATCTTATGAAATTAGCAAATCACAAAGGTTTTTAAAATAAAAAAAAGTAAAGTTTAATTTGCAATTCAATTTGGTTTCATACATTTGCACACGAAATATTAGAGGAAAAATTTGAACTGATTGCAACCTCGTTAAAAAAATGCTAAAGCAGGAACTCTCCTTAGCATTTTTCAGCAATTATTTTCTCCTCGCTTAATTAAAAAAATTAAACTATTATGGCTTATTTATTTACGTCAGAATCTGTGAGTGAAGGACATCCAGACAAAGTTGCGGATCAAATTTCAGATGCATTAATTGATAATTTCTTAGCTTTTGATCCTGAATCTAAAGTAGCTTGTGAAACTTTAGTAACTACTGGACAAGTAATTTTGGCCGGTGAAGTAAAGTCAAACACCTATCTCGATGTGCAACAAATTGCTAGAGATGTGATCAAAAAAATTGGCTATACCAAAAGCGAATATATGTTTGAAGCCAATTCTTGTGGCGTTCTTTCAGCTATTCACGAACAATCTGCCGACATTAATCAAGGTGTTGATAGAGCGAGTAAAGAAGAGCAAGGTGCGGGTGACCAAGGAATGATGTTTGGTTATGCCACCAATGAAACCGAAAATTTCATGCCTTTGGCTTTAGATTTATCGCATAAATTATTACAAGAACTAGCTGTTTTA
>JANMZS010000133.1:0-7725 GCA_031383535.1 Flavobacterium sp. | reverse complement strand
TTACGAATCCAAATCAAATTTTGTATTTTAGCAAAAAATAAGTTGTGTATGAATAGTTTCGAAGAAAAAAGAAATTTACTGTTAGAAATGATTGCTTTTTCAACTGTTGATGGGCAATTACATAAAAGAGAGTATGATTTTTTGGTATTGCTAGCTGAAGAACTTCAAATAGAAAAAGAAGTCTTTAATGATTTGTTTCATCAGGAGTTGCCTATACACGTTATTAAATCTGAATTTGAGCGTATTCAACAGTTTTATCGTTTGGCATTATTGATGCATACTGATGGGGTTTTACACAGAAAAGAAGAAAATGCTATCCAACAAATTGCTATAAATATGGGATTGAATCCAATGGCTATTAAACGAATTCTTAACTTGATGAAAAAGGAATCTAATCCCACGATTGACCCAAATATATTATTGAAAATTTTTCAAGAACAACTCAATTAGGGTTTTCTACCATAAAAAAAACAGTTCATTGAACTGTTTTTTATTTTTGATAACAATCGAAAAACAGAGCTTTTTTTGCCTAACGTCCTAGTGTAGTGAAAAGTGGTTGGAAATTAACAAAAAAATAATTTTTATAGGTTTTAAAATTAAAAACTACTAACATTTAGTCGACCACCTGTCACACATTTTCCACTTAAGGAAGGTGTTGCAACTGCACTACTTAAAATAGCTGATTTTATTTCACTTGCCGTTGCACCAGAATGTGTTGCAGCATATAAAGCACAGGCACCAGTCACATGTGGAGTAGCCATAGAAGTTCCGCTGTAACTGGCATAACCAGATACAATTTTACCTTTTGAACTTAAAGGAACTGATGAATAAATCCCAGATCCAGGAGCACCTAAATCTACGGTAGTTGCACCAAAATTAGAAAAGCTACTTAAACCCCCAGTACTTGTAATTGAAGCTACTGAAATAATATTGCTGTTAGTGTATGATCCTGGATAAGAAGTAGTAACATCATTATTACTGGTTGCATTACCAGCAGCGGCAACAAAAAGAATACCTGCTGCATTGGCCCTTTCTATAGCATCATATAATCCTTGAGAAAATCCACCACCTCCCCAAGAGTTGTTGGTTGCTACGATATTAATTCCACGATTTTTTTTCAAATCCGTGAAATAATCTACTGCTTTAATTGCGTTTGCAGTGGTTCCTCCATTTCGGCCTAAAAATTTAGCATTCAATATTTTTACTGACCAGCACATACCAGCAACTCCTTTTCCGTTACCTCCAACTGCACCAATTGTTCCAGCCACATGAGTTCCATGATCATCACCTGTTCCGTCAAAAATAGTATTGTTGTTTCCTTCAAAATCCCATCCGTATACATCATCAACATAACCATTACCATCATTATCAATGCCATCGGCGATTTCTCGAATACTATTACCTGCATTTGCAGCTAAATCTTCATGAGTATACATATAACCTTCGTCTATTATACCTACATAAACTGTAGATAAACCAGTATTTCCTGCTGCCCATACTTTGCCTGCTTGTGAGCCGAATGCATTCGCTGGACTTGTGGTATCACCATACATTCCCCATAGAGAACCATTTTTATAATAGGTATCATTAGAGACAGCGTAATGCTGATAAATCCAGTTTGGCTCTGCATACTCAATTTCGGTTGAGTTTTTAAGCAGTTCAATAGATTCCATTGTGCCTAGTTTTGAAGAAACCAAGATTAGCTCACCCACACTTCCAATAGTTTTGGCATTTAAAGTTTTTACGTTGCTTGTTTTTATAGTTTCAATAACATTACCACCAATAAGAGACAAAATATTTGATTTTGTCCTTCCATTAGTTATGCTATTACCATCTTTGAGCTTAATAAGAATTTCGCCAGGCACAAACTTCATTTGTGCAGTATTTTGATCAGATTCTTGTGAGAGCTTACTATCGTTTGCGCAAGAAAAGATTATTAACGATAAAGTGACCATTAAAAGTCTAAATAGATGATTTAATTTCATGATTTACAGTTTGTTAAAGTTAATTAGAAAGCTCGAATGTACAAAAAAAATTAAGTAATATTAAAAAAACACTCTTGTTTTTTTACTAAAAACATTTAATCTCTTTAAGTATAATTTCCCGAAGCTCTGCTTCGGTTTTTTGACACAGATATTACAAATTTTCACATAATAATCTGTGCAAATTCGAAAAATTTGTGTTTTACTAAAACAAAGATTAGTAGTAAATTTTTCTTTCAAGAAATACGTAAAATATCGTGTTTTAAATCTTTCCTTGCAACACCTTAATCTCGTCACGCAATTTTGCCGCTTGCATAAAGTCTAAATCCTTCGCCGCTTTTTCCATGGCTTTTCTTTTTTCGCGAATGCGTTTTTCGATTTCAGGTTTCGAAAGATATTCAGTAATGGGTTCTGCAGCCATAGTTGTAGCGTAGCCTAATTCATAATCTACTAATGGATTTTTAGTAAAAGCACTTTCAATTTTTTTGTTCAGTGCCATCGGAATAAGATTATTTTCAGTATTGAAATTAATTTGTTTGGTTCTGCGATAATTGGTTTCATCAATGGTTTTTTGCATACTTGCCGTGATTTTGTCGGCATACATAATCGCCTTTCCATTCAGGTTTCTTGCGGCACGACCAATAGTTTGGGTTAGGGAACGATGGCTTCTCAAAAATCCCCGATGTTAGTGGTTCGAGTAATATATTTGGTTACGGAATCACAAGTTTGAGCGGTCGGGCTTACGAAGCTATTTTTCTGTCAGTTTTTATACTGGTTTTTCTCAAGTCACTAATCTTCGAAAACCACTGAACCTAGCACGCACTTTATCATGTTTTTGGGACTGGGCTTTATTCTTTTATTATCTTTCCTACTTCAACTATCTTGTCAGTTATCAACTTAAAAAAATAAACACCGCTATTCAAGTTACTAATATCAACCTGTGTATCTTTGCCAATTATTTGTTGTCGCATTAATTCTTGTCCATTTATATTTGAAATTGTCAAAATGGTTTCTTTGTTGAGCATTTTATTTTCTATTGTTATTTTGTCTGCTGCAGGATTTGGAAAAATATTTATTTGGGATTCAGAATTTACTTCGTTTAATCCGAGTGCTCCACCATTTATAGTAGCTATGGCATATTTTAGGCATCCTTTAGAATCAGTAATTTTAACAATATATTGTCCTGCCAGAAGATTAATTGCTGTAACAGTTGTTTGAGAAAATGAATCATTCCAATTAATTGAATATGGAGGATTACCACCTATTACATTTACCGTTGCAGAGCCTTCACCAAAAGGTGTATTTATATTATCTAGTGTTGTTGTTGTCTGTGTTAAGATTTCTGTTGGCTCAGTAATTTGTACTGAATTTTTAATGACACAACCATGCGAATCAGTAACTGTAACAGAATATGTAGCTGCTTTTATACCATACAGGTCTTTTGAGGTTTGTCCATTATTCCATAAATAAGAGTATGGAGAAGTTCCATTGGGATTTAAAGATATGCTTCCATTGTTTTGACCAAAACAAGTAACATTATTTTTACTAACATTTAAAGTAAGTATATCTTTATTGATATAAAAATCATGTTTTTGAACACAATTATTTGAATCAGTAACAGTAACAGAATAGAGATTTGCACTTAGATTTTTTATAGCAGATGTGCTTTCTCCGGTATTCCATAAATAGGTATATGGAGCAGTTCCCTGAGTTATAGTAACAGAAGCAGAACCATCTATTGACGGAACACAGGTTTCATTTGATGATGAGTAACTGGTAGTTAATTTAGATTGTTCAACATTAATGGTGTCAATAATTTTACAACCTTTGTTATCCGTGACTGTAGACGTATATTGCCCAACTGATAAATTAGAAATAGACGAATTACTTGTTCCGTTACTCCAATTGTAAGTATAGGGAGCATTTCCGTCCGGAATTATAGTTATTGAACCATCATTTGTGGAGCTACAAGAAACATTTTTAATATTTGTTTTGGTTGTAAACCACATACATTGATAGCAGGTATTAGATATTTGGGTGATAAAAGTACTGTTACCAAATATGATGTCTTTTATACCATCATTATTGACATCGTCTACTTTCAAACTATTATATGAACCAGCATATTTACCATATTGCTTTGTAATGATAAATTGATTAGAATTTGAATAAATGTAAACATAGCCGTTAGATGTAAAAATGTATTCAGGTTTGTTATCACTATTTAAATCTGATACAAAAATACCGTCAATGGCACTATTACATACTTGTGCTGAAAAAATATTTTGCATATCAACACCATTGAATACTTTAATATAGCCATCAGAAGTTCCGGCAACAATATCTTTTTTGCCATCATTATTTATGTCGTATAAATCAATATTAGAATAGTTTGATTCAGAGCTTTGCCATTGTTGATGACTCACTCCTCCATAGACAGAAATTCTGTCCTTACAAATTATAATTTCTTTTTCACTGTCATTATCAATATTATCAATTTTGATATTTGATGGATTTCCGAAACTAGATTCAGAGGAATATTTTATAGCAAAATTTACTGGGTTAATTATGTAATATTTGGAAGTGGTACATGCAACAATTTCTGTTTTTCCATCTCCATCAACATCATCTATGTTAAGAATCTTGAATTCACTAAGATTTTCGGTACTATATAAATGTGAACTTTCTATTGTTTTAGTAATACCATCAACAATCCATATTTTTCCAGTATATGTTTGTCCAGCAGCCACTATGATTTCTTTGTTACCATCATTGTCAATATCTGCAATTTTTACATCATATATACCAGTCCATACCGAATTAAAAAAATTACCATCACTTTGCCATTCAATTCTTTTTGTAACACCATCAAATATTGTAAGTATTCCGCTTTCATATCCGCTTTCGCTTTCGTATGAAATTGTAACAATTTCTTTTGTACCATCTTTATCAATGTCATCAATAGCAATTGCATAAAAAGGGCCAACGATATCCATACTTTGCCATTTAATTGAACGTGTTGCTATATCAGCGACATAAAAATAATCTGCACCAGTAGAAGTCCAGCCGGCACCCCACATAACTTCCAACTTTCCGTCATTATTTACATCTGCTATATTAATTGCTGTTACACCATGTTCAGGATTTGTAATTTTCCACATTTCTGTGTTAGTGGTAGAATTAATGCAATGAACCTCTCCCCATTGACCATCGCCATAAATAATCTCGTCAATTCCGTCATTATTAACATCCTTAAGCAACAATGCCTGAATGTCAATATCAGCTTTCCATTCAAATTTTAAACTTTGTGTATTTGCATCATAAACATCAATATAGTACCAGGGTTTAGCTCTAATAATTTCTTGCATTCCATCGCTGTCAATATCTGAAAGTTCAACCATATAACCGTAATCAGAAGAAATACTATTGTCAAAAATCCATTTAACAGTAGTGTTAGAACCATTATAAACCAAAACTTTTCCAAGTGTAGTAACAATTTCTTTATCAGAACTTCCGTCAACATTACCAATACAAAATTCATTGGCTCCAAAGTTTAGTTCTGCTTCTTTTGAATAGTTTAGTGGATTATAAATATAAATTTTGCTGCTAGTACTAACAGCAATTTCTTTTAATCCATCATTATCAACATCATCGAACTCAATATCAGTAATTCCGCTTGAACTTGGTGTAGTTACTTCTTTTATAATTGATTTATCGATACTATTTAAAATTTGAAATCTTCCATTTCCAAATCCAATAATAATTTCATAATTGCCATCATTATCAATATCATAAACTTTTATTCGGGTAATAGATGCAGTATACATATCACTAGTCCATATTTGCTGATAGATGTTGTTTATTGGGTCAAATTTTAAAATATACCAAAAAGAGGCACCATTCGAAAGCGCACTGCATAGTACTTCAACTTTTCCATCTTTGTCAAGGTCGAAGGAATTCATTGAATTTCGTCCTATAGAGGTTCCCATAATTGAATATTTCCAATCAGCATCGCAATTATTAATGTTTTTAGCAGCAACAAAGTTGTTAGCTGAGTTTTTATTAAGCGTGCCGTTTTTATAGGTTAAGTTATCGTAATTAAATATTAAATTTTCAGTTTCTTTCTTTGAATAATTAATACGATTACTATCATTATCTTGTATAATTCTATTATAAGTATCTCTTTCTACTATTTTATTATTTTTATCAAAATTGTTTTGATTTTGACTTTTAATATTAATCGTAAATACGATTAAACAAAACATAAAAATATTTTTTTTCATATAATATAATTGTTAAAAAAAATCATTGTAATGATGATTTTTTGAATAGTTACTACTTAACCTAAATTTCAAATTTGTTTATAATCGCTATAAAGTAGCGTCTATCTCCCCAAAATTTGGTTAGATTCGCTCTATTGAATAACGTTTATCTGACAAATATATAAATAATTATTTACAAATATATAAAAAATACCTTATCAATTAATCCATAACATCATAGCTGTTCCTGCAACGCTTTTATTGCATCTCTCAATTTTGCCGCTTGCATAAAGTCTAAATCCTTCGCCGCTTTTTCCATGGATTTTCTTTTTTCGCGAATGCGTTTTTCAATTTCAGGTTTCGAAAGATATTCAGTAATAGGTTCCGCAGCTATTGTCGTAGTGTAGCCTAACTCATAATCGACTAATGGAATTTTGGTAAATGCACTTTCGATTTTCTTATTCAGTGCCATCGGAATAAGATTATTTTCAGTGTTGAAATTAATTTGTTTGTTCCTGCGATAATTGGTTTCATCAATGGTTTTTTGCATACTCGCCGTAATTTTGTCAGCATACATAATTGCCTTTCCATTTAAGTTTCTAGCGGCTCGACCAATGGTTTGAGTCAATGAACGGTGACTTCGTAAAAAACCTTCTTTGTCTGCATCGAGAATCGCAACCAAAGATACTTCGGGTAAATCCAAACCTTCCCGCAATAGATTTACCCCAATTAAAACATCGAATAATCCTTTTCGCAAATCTTGCATAATTTCAATTCGGTCTAGAGTATCAACATCGGAATGTATGTAGCGACAACGAATAGAAACTTTGTCTAAATATTTAGCCAATTCTTCCGCCATTCTTTTGGTTAAAGTAGTGACCAAAACGCGCTCGTCAATTTCGGCTCTAGTTTGTATTTCTTCTATCAAGTCATCAATTTGATTCAAGCTTGGACGAATTTCAATAATTGGGTCTAATAATCCTGTAGGACGAATGACTTGTTCTACATAAATACCATCACATTTTTGTAATTCATAGTCGGCTGGTGTTGCTGAAACGTAGATTACCTGATTTTGCATGGCTTCAAATTCTTCAAATTTCAAGGGGCGATTATCCATTGCTGCCGGAAGTCGAAAACCATATTCCACCAAGTTTTCTTTTCGGCTTCTATCGCCGCCATACATGGCATGAACTTGCGAAAGTGTTACGTGACTTTCGTCCACGACCATCAAATAATCTTTTGGAAAATAATCCAATAAACAAAAAGGTCTGGTGCCAGGTTGTCTCTGATCGAGGTATCGGGAATAGTTTTCAATACCAGAGCAATAGCCCAATTCTCGAATCATTTCTAAATCGAAATTGGTTCTTTCTTCGAGTCTTTTAGCCTCGAGATGTTTACCTATTTCTTTGAAATAATCGACTTGTTTGACCAAATCTTGTTGGATTTCCCAAATAGCGTTTTGCAACACATCAGGCGAAGTC
>JANMZS010000128.1:0-7912 GCA_031383535.1 Flavobacterium sp. | reverse complement strand
ATCCAGAATTGGCGGATGAACTAGAAGCTAAAATCAAAGCTTTGATAAAAGAAAATAACGCTTAAAAACAAAAAAAGAGTTCACCCGTGGTGAACTCTTTTTTTTAGTGTCATTGCGAGGAACGAAGCAATCCCAGTAGTTGCTCACATTTATTATTCGTTATGCGATTGCCTCGTTCCTCGCAATGACAATTACTACTTTTTCTTCTGAAACTCCAATAATTGTTTATGAATTACTTTCCATGCTTGATTTTTTAAATCATTCTTTTCTAACATTGATTTTCCTTTAGTTTCAATAAATGGGAGAATTTTTCCTCGTAACAAGCCTGGACTCCCACTTAAAAAAGTATAGGAAAACCGTTTTTTATTATCAGCAAAAGCAATAGGTACAATGGGCAATTGGTGTTCAATAGCCAAGCGAAAAGCACCATCTTTAAAGCTGTCTAAAAGTATCAATTCATCATCGGGAACTCCACCTTCGGGGAAAATACAAATACTAAGTCCTTGATTGATTCTTTTTTGTGCCCGTTCAAAAACACCATGTTTGCTTTTAGAACTTTTTCTATCGACCAAAATACACGTTCGTTTGTAGAAAAAACCAAAAAGAGGAATTTTTGACAATTCTTTTTTGCCTACAAAAACAAAAGGTTTATTTATCACCGCTAGCATCAACATAATATCAATCATCGAAGTGTGGTTGGCAACAAACATATAGCTTTTATGGGGTTCGAGTTCTTGATTTCTTTCCATTTTATACTGAAATCCCATTCCGAAAAGAATGAATTTTGCCCAAATTCTCGCCATTTTAAAAAAATAAGGATAGCCACTTTCAGTCAGGATAGAAGCCACTAAAAAAGGAAACATAAGGAGTATGGGAATAGCCATAACAACATAAAACCAAACCCGCCATAGCACCCAAAAAATAATTTTTATTCCTCTCATATTGCCAAAAGTAAGGAAAACTATGCTATTATTTATAAAAGCATTAAATTTGAAAACTTAAAAAATAAAAACAACTTAATATAGAGGGTGAGATTGCTTCGTTCCTCGCAATGACATAACAATGGCAAAAATACTCACTGGCGTTCAAAGCACTGGAACACCGCATTTAGGAAACTTACTTGGCGCAATTATTCCAGCAATCGAATTATCCAATAATCCCGATAACGAATCCTTTTTGTTCATTGCTGATTTGCATTCCATAACCCAAATAAAAGACGGAAAAACATTAAGAGCAAATACCTATAGCACTGCCGCAGCTTGGCTTGCCTGTGGCTTGAATGTCGAAAAAGTAGTTTTTTACCGCCAGTCAGATGTGCCACAAACAGCCGAATTATCTTGGTATTTGAGTTGTTTTTTTCCTTTCCAAAGGTTGACATTGGCGCATTCTTTCAAAGACAAAGCTGATAGACTGGAAGATGTCAATGCAGGTTTATTTTCCTATCCAATGCTTATGGCTGCCGATATTTTATTATACGATGCTAATTTTGTTCCTGTAGGAAAAGACCAATTGCAACACTTGGAAATTACGCGTGATGTGGCTTCTCGTTTTAACCACCAAATGGGAGAAACTTTTGTCATTCCGGAAGCCAAAGTGCAACAAGACAGCATGCTAATTCCTGGAACCGATGGCGGAAAGATGAGCAAATCGGCCAATAATTTTATCAATATTTTCTTGGATGATAAAGCCTTGCGCAAACAAATCATGAGTATCGAAACCGATAGCACGCCGCTCGAATCTCCTAAAAATCCAGCGACTTGTAATGCTTTTGCGCTTTATTCTTTGTTAGCAAATAAAAAACAAATTGCCGAAATGAAAGCCAATTATCTTGGTGGAAATTACGGCTACGGTCATGCAAAACAAGCCTTGTTCGAACTGATTGTTGAAAGATTCAAAACCGAAAGAGAGAAATACAATTACTACATCAACAACCTAGCAGAAGTAGATGCTTTATTGAAAACTGGGGCTGAAAAAGCAGCGGTTGTTGCCAATGGCGTTTTAGGAAGAGTAAGAGAAAAATTAGGGTTTGAAGCTTAATTTTTTTTGAACCATATAAGATATAAGGTCATTTAAGAAGGACGTGTAAACAGGAGAAAAACCATAAGACACTAATTCAACAACTTATATGATCTTATATGCCTTATATGGTTAAACCTTAAAAATATTAAATCTTTTATATCGCCTCAAACAATTTTCCCGGCAAAGGTCGAATCACGCCTTTTAATTCCATATTGAGCAACATTCCCGAGATTTTATAAATAGGGAAATCGCATCGCAAAGCAATAATATCCATTAATTCTTTTCCGTTTTTGAGGAGATAATCATACACTTTTTGTTCGTCGTCTTCGAGAGTGACAAACAATTGTTTTTGTACAGGTTTTTTGTCATTGCGAGCCTGCGAAGCAATCTCCCAATTCAAGATATAAATTAAATCAGCGGCGTTTGTAAGCAAGTTTGCCTTTTGGGTTTTAATTAGATTATTACAGCCTTGGCTATACTTATCGGTTGTTCTTCCTGGCACGGCAAAAACATCGCGGTTGTAATCGTTAGCGATGTTTGCGGTAATTAACGAACCCCCTCTATCGGCAGATTCGATGACAATAGTAGCTTCGGAAATTCCCGCTACAATGCGGTTTCGACGAACAAAATTTTCTTTTTCTGGATTCGATGAACTCCAAAATTCGGTCATAAAACCACCGTTTTCTTCGACTTTGGCAACGTACTTTTTGTGTGTTTTGGGGTAAATTTGGTTTAAACCGTGCGCCACAACTCCAATGGTTTGCAAGTCGTGTTCCATGGCTAATTGATGCGCAAAAATATCAACTCCATAAGCAAAACCACTCACAATTACGGGGTCAAGTGGTGCCAAATCTTCAATCAATTTTCGGCAAAACTCCATTCCGTAGGACGTGATTTGTCGCGTTCCTACAATACTGATGATTTTTTTGTTTTTTAAGTCGATGTTCCCAGAAGTAAACAACAAAACAGGGCCATCTATGCAATGCTTTAGTCGATCTGGATAATTTTCGTCCTGAAAATAAGCAACGTTGATTTCGTTTGATTTGATGAATTGGAGTTCTTGTTCTGCTTTTTCGAAAACAGATTTATTTTTTAAATTCCAAAGCAAAACAGAGCCAACACCATCAATGGCAGCGATTTGAGAAGTTTTAGTTTTGAAAACAGCTTCGGCACTGCCACAATGCGCAATCAATTTTTTGGCCATAATATCGCCAATGCCTTCTACTTGTTGCAACGCCAATAAATGAAATAAATCGTGGTCTGTCATAGAAATCGTTTGAGGTTGAAAAGTATAAAAATTTATGCGGATTGTTAATAAAAATTGTGAATAAAATTTTGATAGCTATTTTCATTGTATAACTTTGTAACTATGAACATTCAACCCTATATAGCACAACTTTTATATCGATATCAATGTGTGACCATTCCTGGTTTCGGAGCTTTTTTAACCGAAATTCAATCGGCACAATTAATCGAAAGTTCCCATACTTTTTTTCCTCCAAAGAAAATTATTTCGTTTAATGGTCAATTACAAAACAATGACGGATTGCTAGCAAATCATATTGCCCAAGCCGAAAAAACATCTTACGAATATGCGGTAAGTGCTATTCAATATGAAGTTTTTAATTGGAAAAAAATGCTTCAAGAAAATGGATTGTTTTCGATAAAAAACATTGGTGATTTTTCACTCAATGCTGATAAAAATCTGATTTTCAGTCCGTTTGACCAAACGAACTATTTAACCGATTCTTTTGGGTTAAGTGCTTTTGTTTCGCCAATGGTGAAAAGAGAACTATTCGAACAAAAAATAGAAGCTCTTGAGGAAGAAAAAGTAATTCGTTTAGTTCCCGAAAAAAGAAAGAAAACGGCCTATTTGAAATATGCTGCCATTTTTGTCTTAGGATTAGGATTGACTGCTACTGCAACATATCCAGTATACCAACAATATATTGCAAACGAAACCATTATTGTTGAAACTGCTGTTCAAAAACAAGTTCAAAACAAAATTCAAGAAGCCACTTTCTTTATTGAAAACCCTGTTCCGGCTGTAACGCTTACAGTTAAAGAAGTAAAAATGTCGTATCACATCATGGCAGGTGCTTTTAGAGAGGAAAGAAACGCAAACAAAATATTTAAACAATTGTCTGCTCAAGGGTATAAAGCGCGACGTATTCCTCAAAATAAATATGGATTGTTTCCTGTTCTTTACGGAAGTTACACCACTTTTGCCGAAGCCGAAAAAGATAAAAAAATTATTCAAAAAACGGTCAATCCCGATGCTTGGATTCTTGTTGAATCATTATAAAAACGAAACCCATTCTAAATAGAATGGGTTTTTTGTTTGCATGTTGTTCCTTGACTATTTGAAGTCCAAAACAACTTCAATAATTTGGATTTTATGAATACGAATTTCCTCATTTTTAAAGTAAAGCTTGTGGCGTTTCTTTTTTGAAAATATTATTCCTCTTTTTAAGCTCAAATACCTTCTTGTAGGAATTGATACAAGAGTATTCCAATAATGAAATAAATAATGAGTACCAACAAACAAGCGTTTGTTTTTGATGTGCTTGGGTAACTGCTATAATAAGCGCTTGAGGGAGCAGTTACAGTCTTAACGCCTTTTTTTCTGCTAGATTTTCTTCTTTTTCCAACGTCTGAGAAGTTCTCTGGTTTTGAACTTTTGAACCTCAAAAACCTAAGAAAGTTAGTGCTATTTTGAAATGAAAATTCCATAATTAATTGCTAGTAAACCCGTTAGTTAAATTATTTGTTGTTATAGTTCTTAATTAGACTAACAAAAATTCAAATTCTTGTTTTCAATATCAAATATCTTACTCGTCTTATTTATATTCAAGATATTGTTTCCAATTTTTTTATAATGGCATTCATCTTGAAATAAACTAACGTTAGTGCCATTGCCCCTATTGGAAGAAAGATTAATTCTCTCAGTCCGCCGTCCTCTATAATTAGGATTAGAGTGGTGAATACCCATGATGCGACTGCGCATACTAGCATTCGTTTTCTTAAATACTTGACTATTTTTAGTTTTTTTTCTTGCATCATTTCTATAGTTTTAATTACACAAACCGTTAGTCATCAGAAACATTATTTTTTTATCAGAATGATACTATACTAAATCATTTTTAATTCCATAATGGTACAAATTTCTACTAAAAAACACATAAAAAAAATACCTATAAATGGGTATTTTTAATCCCTTTTTGATATTGAATTTACTATGATAGAAATTTTATCCATTAAATTTAAAGCTTATTTGGTATAACTAACTAATTATTTCCCTACAAATTTAGAAATTATAACACGCAAAAAAATCCCTACAGATGGGGATTTTTTAGATATTTTAGAATGATTAATTTGTCAGTGTTTAAAAATCCTAACTGCTTTTTTCTAATTCTTTACAAATTTATTAGTCTCTTTATTTTTACCCGAAATTACCTCCAAAACATACACTCCTTTTGATAAGTTCTGCACATCAATAGGATTAGAATTATTTTGCTCCAACACTTTTTTGCCTGTTAAATCGGTTACTACCACTTTATCAATTATTACATTCGATTCGTATTGGATAGTGAGGTAATCTTGGGTTGGGTTGGGGTAAATATCTAATACTCCTTTTTTAATAGTTGTACTATCTGTGCTCAAATCACTAGTGCTAAATCTCCAAAGTTCCCTACCGTTTTGAAAATTAGCCGCAGTAAAATACAAATTGTTATCATATATGTGCATTCCATAAGGAATAGATCCACTGCTACCTTCGAAAATGTTTTTTACCATAACTGTTCCCGAAGTAGTACCATCAGATGTCCACAATTCTTTGCCGTTTTTATCATCGCTTGACTGAAAATAGAGCTTACCGTTAAAATTTATCAAAGCATCAGGAGAAGATGAACTTAGTCCAGGATATATATCTTTTACCAATATAGTTCCAGCATTGGTTCCATCAGTTTTCCAAAGTTCAGCCCCATTGACTCCATCATTAGCTCTAAAATAGAGTTGGTTTCCGATTGTTGCTGTTATATAATCATCTGGCGATGAGTTTGCAAAACTACTGTTAATTCCAGTATTTATATCTTTTACAAGTTCTGTTCCAGATGTTGTACCATCACTTTTCCATAACTCTTGCCCTTGCGTACCATTGTTTGCATAAAATAGTAACAACCCATTGACATCAATTAGTTTTTTTGGAAATCCATTGTTGGTTGCACCAGGATATATGTCTTTTATTAACGTAGTACCTGCGTTTGTTCCATCGGTTTTCCAAAGTTCACGACCAGCAGTATTGCTGCTTGCAGAAAAAAACAATAAATTGTTCGAAACAACAAATCCTTCTGGATAGCCAACTTTACTGGATGGACTTACTAAAACAGTTCCTACGGTAGTTCCGTTTGTTTTCCATAATGTTTCTCCAGTATTTGATCCTGAAAATCCTGCACTAGCCTGAAAATATAATTCATTGTTAAAAACAGTAAAATATTTAGGATTACCATTTGAACTTCCAGGATAAATATCTTTAACCAATGATGTTCCAATTGCAGTACCGTCACTTTTCCATAGTTCAACACCATTGACACCATCATCAGCAGTAAAAAATAGATTTCCTTTGAAAGAGATAAAGTTTTGTGGATCCGACCCAAAAGTTCCCGGATTAATATCTTTGACCATTACCGTACCGCTAGCTGTTCCATCGCTTTTCCACAACTCATAAGTATAATTATTTCCGTCAGTACAGGCTCTAAAAAATAAAGTGCCATTTACATTTGTTAAATTTCTTATAAACGAAGTATTTGCTCCGGGTGCAATGTCTTTGACTAAAACGGTTCCAGTTGCAGTACCATCACTTTTCCAGAGCTCACTGCCTACATTGTAAGAACCGATTGCATCAAAAAAGAACAGTCCGTTTGAATTACAAAAAGGGAATGGGTAAACGGGAAAAGCATCTGTTGATGTAGGGAATACATCCTTGAATAGTTGCTGACCTGAAATAAAATTAACAACCAAATTAAATAGTATAACCGTTACAATTTTTAGTTTCATAATTTTTGTTTTTATTTAATACTGAAAGGGTTTAAAGCCCTGACTAGGTTGTTGAGTTACTCCTTAACTAACTTTTCATTTATACTCTTCCCTTCAATAGTTTTTCCTTTCAAAATGTAAACCCCTTTTTCGAGATTTGAAACGTCAAAAGAACTGCTTGATTTTTGGAAGGATTTTACTTTTTTTCCAGCAATATCAAACACTTCGAGATTGCTGATTTCTTGAGAAATAGTAATGGTTGAGTTTGTAGGATTTGGATAAACAGTTATGCTTTTATCATCTATTTCGGGAGTTTCTATACTAAGGGTGATAGCACTGTTGTAATTATAAGTGATTCTGGTAGTGCCATTATTATTGGTTTCTGTTAAAAGTTTGTTGATATACGGATAATCCTCATTAAAATAGTCTAAACCTGTCTTATCTCTGAAAGGATGCGCAAAATTGCTCATGAGTTGTGTAGTATCATAAGTATAATTTGAGTCATAGTTTGATTCATTTGAGCTGATTCTATTGCCTTGAGCGTCTAAAACGTATTCAAATGCATTGTTTGCATCTGCCTTCCAATTGTTATTGAACTCATCCCAATCTGCTCCTTTTACTGTGGTTAATTTGTTGTTTGCATTATAAGTATATAGCGACTTACGAGAATTGACCCACTGTCCGCCAATCCATTCTTGAGATACATCCGAAATAACTTTGTTATTTGCATTATAGGTGTAGGTTTCTTTTTCATTGTTTACCCATTGTGTACCGTTCCAATTATAATACACTACAGTATCGGGCAGATTGTTGCTACCATAAGAAATAACTGTTTTATATTCGTTGGTCTGTGTACTTA
>JANMZS010000231.1:0-9689 GCA_031383535.1 Flavobacterium sp. | reverse complement strand
GGCATTTTACCTACCATTTCACGTTGGAATGAGGTTTCCCAAACCAACCAGTTTCTGCCTCCAAAATCAATGGCTACTTGCGACAAACAGTCGTCCATTGGCAAACAAAAACCCTAAATGACATTCCAACCACTCCCCCTTCGGGGGCTGGGGGGCTTGTTATCATAAATTACGGAGCTGGAAACATTCAAAGCATTATGTTTGCTATTGAAAGATTGGGATATAAAGCCGTTTTGAGCAACAATCCTGACGAAATAAAAGCAGCGGATAAAGTGATTTTTCCTGGAGTGGGAGAGGCGAGTTATGCAATGAAAATGCTAAAAGAAAGTGGTTTGGATGTTTTAATTCCAACGTTGAAACAACCCGTTTTAGGTATTTGTTTGGGAATGCAGTTGATGTGTAATTCATCCGAAGAAGGAAACACTAAAGGATTAGGAATTTTTGACGTGGATGTTGTTAAATTTACTTCCAAAGTAAAAGTACCACAAATGGGCTGGAATAATATTTATAATCTAAAATCGGATTTATTCAGCGACATTGCCGAAAACGAATATATGTATTTGGTACACAGTTTTTATGCACCTCTTTGTGCAGAAACCATTGCCACAACTAATTATGAACTGGAATATTCCTCGGCTTTGGAAAATGATAATTTCTATGGAACACAATTTCATCCTGAGAAAAGTGGCGATATTGGAGAGCAAATTTTGAACAACTTTCTAGCCCCTTAACCCCGAAGGGGGAACTCTCAATAAATACGAAAAAAAAATATAACAAAAAAAACCTATTTACCCCAATAGGAATTCCCCTTCGGGGGTTAGGGGGCTGATTTTATGAGAATAATACCTGCAATAGACATCATCGAAGGGAAATGTGTTCGCTTGTCGAAAGGTGATTACAATACCAAAATCATATACAACGAAAATCCCCTGGAAGTAGCAAAATCATTCGAAGCACACGGAATCGAATATTTGCATTTAGTGGATTTAGACGGAGCAAAGTCAAGCAAAATTGTCAATTATAAAATATTAGAACAAATTGCTTCACAAACGAAACTAAAAATTGATTTTGGTGGCGGATTGAAGTCGGATGCTGATTTAAAAATTGCTTTCGAAAGCGGTGCTAACCAAATTACAGGTGGAAGTATAGCCGTAAAAAACAGAGCCATTTTCGAAAAATGGATTGCTGAATACGGTTCGGATAAAATTATTTTGGGAGCGGATGCGAATAACGAAAAAGTAGCCGTTTCAGGCTGGTTAGAAGATTCTGATGAAGATCTGGTTCCGTTTATTCAGGATTATCAAAACAAAGGAATTCAGTACGTAATTTGTACTGATATTGCCAAAGACGGAATGCTAGAAGGACCAAGTTTTGATTTGTATAAAAAAATTATTGATCAATGTTCTGTCACTTCGAGCGTGTCACCTCGAGCGCAGTCGAGAGGCGAGAAGTTAGAACAAACCAAAGGAATCAAATTAATTGCTTCTGGAGGGATTTCTACCTTTGATGAATTGCCTAAATTAGCTGAATTGGGTTGCGAAGGAACGATAATTGGTAAAGCGATTTATGAAGGTAGAATTTCGTTGAAACAATTGGAGAATTATATTTTAACAAACCCTGTTAGGGTTTAGAACCCTAACAGGGTTAATGAAACAAATTATGTTAACAAAAAGAATAATCCCTTGCCTAGATATTAAAAACGGAAGAACCGTTAAAGGTGTTAATTTCGTAGATTTGCGAGATGCTGGTGATCCTGTGGAACTCGCCAAAATCTATTCGGATGAAGGTGCTGACGAATTGGTTTTCTTGGATATTTCAGCAACGGAAGAACGTAGAAGCACCTTAATTGATTTGGTTCGGAAAGTCGCGGCAACCATTAATATTCCGTTTACGGTAGGTGGTGGAATTTCGTCTGTTGAAGATGTGGAAGCTTTATTGCAAAATGGAGCTGATAAGGTTTCTATCAATTCATCGGCAGTAAAAAACCCACAGTTGATTAATGATTTGGCACAGAAATTCGGAAGCCAATGTGTGGTTGTCGCCATTGATGCCAAGCAAATTGACGGCGAATGGATTGTGCATTTGGTAGGAGGGAAGGTGTCAACCGAAATTAGACTATTTGATTGGGCAAAAGAAGTTGAACAACGCGGAGCAGGGGAAATACTTTTTACCTCAATGAATCACGATGGCACTAAGAATGGTTTTGCAAATGAAGCCTTGGCTAAATTGTCTGATATAGTCAATATTCCGATAATTGCTTCGGGCGGAGCAGGAAATATGCAACATTTTGTAGATACATTTGTTGAAGGAAAAGCAGACGCAGCCTTGGCAGCAAGTGTATTTCATTTTAAGGAAATTGAAATCAAGACATTGAAACGAGAACTTAAAAATAATAATATTGAAGTTAGAAGCGTGAAGTAGGGAAGCGGGAAGTTGGGAATAGGAAGTGAGAATCTGGAATCAAAATAGACGATGTGAATATTAAGTCTTCCAAAGCCTAATTTCCTGCTTCCAGCTCCCATCTTCCATCTTCCATCTCCCCACTTCCAACCAAAAAATAAAAAAATATGAACATAGATTTTTCAAAACTGGCACACGGACTTATTCCTGCCATTATTCAAGACAGCGAAACCCAAAATGTTTTGATGCTGGGCTATATGAATGCCGAATCCTATCAAAAAACATTGGATACTCAAAAAGTAACTTTTTATAGCCGTTCCAAAAAAAGACTTTGGACAAAAGGCGAGGAGAGTGGTAATTTTTTGCATGTAGTCGACATCAAAAACGACTGTGATGAAGATGCCCTTTTAATTCGAGTAAGACCCGAAGGATCTACTTGTCATACAGGTTCAGATACTTGCTGGCAAGAATCTAATAATCAAAGTTATGGATTTATTTCAAAATTAGAAGAAACAATTCAAATTAGAAAAGAAAATGCAGATTACGAAAAGAGTTATGTAGCTTCTTTGTTTAAATTAGGCATCAATAAAATTGCTCAAAAAGTAGGAGAGGAAGCAGTAGAAGTGGTTATTGAAGCCAAAGACAACAATGATCATTTATTCTTGGATGAAAGTGCTGATTTGCTATTTCACTACCTGATTTTGTTACAGGCAAAAGGGTTTCAAATCAATGATGTTATTCAAGTTTTAAAAAGTCGGCAAAAATAAAAACATAATGTTTTAACTTTCGAATTAATAATTGAAAATTAATTCGTAAAAAGATGTTTTATATTTGAAAAACGCTAAAAAAAACATTGTCTAATGTTTGAAAGAATTTAAGTTATAAAACAGGAAATTACCAACTATTTTTGACCACATTAGCCTTTTATTTCATTTTTTAAACTAATACATTTACGTTTTATATAAAATTTCAATACAATTATTGCCCATTATGAATTCAGAGAATACCACTATTTTAAAAAAAGTAAATAATTTAAAAGTATACGCAGGACTTGAGATTGTTTTAAAAACAGGAGAAGATGATTCTCGACCAATATACATTTCTGGAAATTTCAATAAATGGAGAACCCAAGATAAGGACTTTATGATGGAGAAGATTGAAGAAAATTATTACCATTATAAATTCAAAAGTGATTTTGTTTATCCAGAAGAATTAGTTTACAAGTTTACAAAAGGCGATTGGAGTGAAGTAGAAATAGATGTAGATGGGAATCCTACAGAAAATAGAACCATCACAAATTTCGCAGGAATACATAATGAATATGTTCCAAAATGGAGGAAAAATTGGTTGCCATTTAAACAATACTATTTGCCTCAAGTACTCCTAATTTCTGACGAATTTGAAATTCCACAGCTTAATAAGACCCGAAAAATATGGGCTTTGCTTCCTCATGATTATGATAATTCAACAGAGCGATATCCTGTATTGTACCTACAAGATGCTCAAAATTTATTTAATGAAGATTCACCTTACGGCAATTGGGAAATAGATAAAAAGTTGGCCGTAATGGCTGAATATAAAGTGGGCAAAATCATTATTATTGCTATTGAACATGCGGAAGAAGAAAGGGTTAAAGAATATAATGTTGGGAAAACCATATTAGGAAAAGGTCAAGGAAAAAAATATATAAAGTTTATTTCTGAAACATTAAAACCATTTGTTGATAGCCAGTTTAGAACCAAACCAGAGCGAGAATATACTGGGATAGGAGGAAGCTCGTTGGGAGGATTAATTAGTATCTTTTGCGGATTAATGTATCCTAAAATGTATGGGAAATTAATGGCTTTTTCGCCATCACTTTGGGTCGCTCCTAAGATTACAATTGATGCGGACAATGCAGATAATGAAGAAACAAAAATATATTTATACGCAGGAGGTGACGAAAGTGAAAATTTAATTGAGCAAGTTAAAAGCTTTAAAAACAATTTGATTGCTAGTGAATTTGTAAAAGATAAAATGAAAATTAATTTAAGCATCAATATAGAAGGCAAGCACAATGAAACCTATTGGAGTGATGAATTTCCTAAAGCGATTGAATGGCTCTATTTTAATTCAAAAGCAAATTAGATAATGAAAACAAATACGATACAAAAACTAGAAGATTTTGCAGGAACTATTTTAATTCCCGTTTTTGAAACTTATGCAAAGAGTCTAATTCCTATTGAATTTCACGGTGTTTCTGTACCTTCTAAGGTGTTTTATGGAAAAAAAGATACTCACTATTTATTTGAAAAATACGATAGTACTCATATATTTATAGGTTTAGGGAAAGAAACTGATTATAAATCTTTGAAGACCATTTTCAGGAGAATATCCACTCAGTACAAAGAATTATTCAACACTAATGTTGCATTGGTTATTCCAGACAATTACACAGATGAACAATTAGAAGCTTCATTCTCTGGATTGGTATTAGGGACTTATGATTTTGGTCATTTTAAGAGCGAAAAGCAACCACATCCTTTTGTTGATTCTAATTTCGCACTGCAATTATTTTCGAAAAAAAATCATGATAAAACAATTGCAGAAGGGTTAAAAATCGCTAATGCACAACTCGAAATTTTGCAATTAGTTGATTTGCCACCTAATGTAGTAACTCCAAAATACTTGGCGAATTGGGCTTTTGAAAGCGGAAAGAAATTTGGATTTGATGTGGAAGTTTTAGGTCATGAAGCCTCTGAAAAAGCAGGATTAAATTCTTTTTTAGCAGTCGGAAAAGGAAGCCAAAACGAACCACAATTTGTGATTATGAATTACATTCCTGAAACCTGTGATGACAATACAAAGCATGTAGGTTTGGTAGGAAAAGGAATTACTTTTGACACCGGAGGTCTTAATATAAAAACAGCTGCTATGGTACAGATGAAGTGTGATATGGCAGGTGGTGCGGCAGTTTTTGGTGCTATGCAATTAATAGCTGATTTAAAATTACCAGTAAAAGTGAGTGCCATTGTTCCTTGTGCTGAAAATTCGGTTGATGCCAAATCATTCTTACCTAGTGATGTGATTCAAAGTTATAGTGGACATTCTATCGAAATTATTGATACCGATGCTGAAGGAAGATTGGTTTTAGCTGATGGTTTATCTTATTTGATTAAAAATTTCTCTCCCGAATATATTATAGACATCGCTACTTTAACAGGAAGTTGTGTGGGGACTTTTGGTTATGAATGTGCAGGATTGTTTACCAATAATGATGAACTTTCAAAACAAATTCAAGAAACTGGTGATGCCGTTGGCGAACGACTTTGGCAATTGCCCTTATGGGATTGCTACAAACAAGATATTGAAAGTGATATTGCGGATGTAAAAAATTATAGTGGAAAACCAGTTGCTGGAGCTATTAGTGCTGCTAAATTTTTAGAATTTTTCACCGAAAATCATAAAGCATGGGCACATATTGATATCGCTGGTGTCGCTTTTGGAGATGGCGAATTTGCAAAAAGCAAACATGCTACCGCCTATGGTGTGCATTTATTGACTAAATTTATAGAAAATTTATAAGTGTCTCTCACCGTTTTAGTGTTGCTACTTCAACTATAAATTGAAATTAATACCTAAATATTTATGAAAAAGTATTTTATTTTTAGTTGTCTTTATTTATTGCAAATCAATGGAGTAGAAGCTCAAATTCTCGATGCTACGAAAGCAGTTTTTACAAAGCAAGACACCCTGCGAGGAAGTATTACTAAAGAACGTTCTTGGTGGGATTTAAAACAGTATCATCTTGACATTAAAGTCAATCCTGACGAAAGAACAATCAAAGGCTCTAACACTATAAAATATACCGTTTTAGAAGCTTACAACAGAATGCAAATTGACTTGCAAAATCCAATGGAAATTTCAAAAGTCATCCAAGATTCTAAGGAGTTACAATTTCAAAGAGATGGAAATGTATATTACCTTGATTTAGTTTCACCGCAAATTGTAGGACAATCAAAAGAAATAACTATTTTTTATGGTGGCAAACCTAAAATCGCCATTAAACCACCTTGGGATGGTGGAATTACTTGGAGTAAAGATTCAAACGGCAAGCATTTTATAGCTTCCACTTGTCAAGGGCTAGGTGCCAGTGTTTGGTGGCCTAATAAAGATCACATGTATGACGAAGTTGATAGTATGCTCATTAGCGTCAATGTGCCGAATGATTTGACTGATGTTTCTAATGGGAGATTGCAAAGTGTTGTTGACATGAAAGATGGCACCAGAACTTTTAATTGGTTCGTTGCTAACCCAATCAATAATTATGGAGTGAATATTAATATTGGAGATTATGTTTCATTTTCAGAAGAATTTAAAGGAGAAAAAGGAAAATTAGATTGCAAGTATTATGTGTTGAGAGAGAATCTAAACAAGGCAAAAATACATTTTAAAGAAGTACCTCTAATGCTCAAAGCTTTTGAACATTGGTTTGGACCTTATCCGTTTTATGAAGATAGTTATAAACTGGTTGAAGCCCCATATCTAGGTATGGAGCACCAAAGTAGCATTACCTATGGCAATAAATACGGCAAAGGATATCTAGGACGAGATCTTAGCGGAACAGGTTGGGGATTAAAATTTGATTATATCATTGTTCATGAATCGGGTCATGAGTGGTTTGCTAATAATATTACCTATAAGGATATTGCCGATATGTGGATTCATGAGAGTTTTACTTGCTATGCTGAAAACCTTTTTGTAGAATATTATTATGGCAAAAAAGCGGGAAGTGACTATGTTCGAGGATTAAGAAAAGGAATCGATAATGACAAACCGCTAATTGGAACTTACAATCTCAACAGCGAGGGTTCTAGCGATATGTATTACAAAGGGGCGAATATAATTCATACCCTACGCCAAATTGTAAATAATGACAAAAAATGGAGAATGATTTTAAGAGGTTTGAATAGTACATTTTATCACCAAACAGTGACTACAAAACAAATCGAAGATTATCTAAGTCAATCAATTGGGCTAGATTTAGCTTCTTTTTTTAACCAATATTTACGAGATATAAAGATACCCGTATTAGAATATACCTTTAAGAAAAATATTATTCTTTATCGCTGGACAAATTGTGTTTCAGGGTTTTCTATTCCTGTAAAAGTAACGCTAAACGGAAAAGAAAAATGGTTACAACCGAAAACAGAATGGACAGTTTTGCCCTTTAAATCGGATAGTTTGGTGCTAGACGTTAATCCTGATTTTTATGTCAATGTCTTGAAGACTGAGCAGTAAATTTTTCCAAAAAACTTTAAATTACCTCCAACAACTGTATTTGACTTTTTAACCGTTCAATCAACATACCCATCATTCTTTTGTTGAGGCTAGAAGAGTTTTGTATATAGATTGAAAACTCATCAGTTGTAAATAGTCCGATAATCATTCCTTTCAAAGCATTTCGAAACTTAATGTCTTTTTGGATTGAGTTTTCTATCATAGCCATTTTTTTTTCAATCGAATAGGTATTGAAATCAATTTTGTTTTTGGACATATTGTTCAAAAAAGAGGCTATAAACAAATCATTTTGTAATTTCAAAATAGGGCGGAGGACTTCGTTTTGAAATGATTCATCCGAGGAAGATTGACTTGAAATCGTACCAATAGTATCTCCTCTGAATTCTTTAATAAATAAATCTCTTTGATTCATATTGGATTGAATTAAGTTAAAAAAATACGTTTTTCGCCTTATTAATTACTTCTTTTCTCTGAAGGTAATTCGAAAATCTCTAAATCAAAATAAGGTACAGAAGCAATGATATGGTCAAAAATATCTGAAATAATATATTCATAATTTTCCCAATTCTTATCCTTTGAAAAAGCATAAATCTCTAAGGGTATTCCATGAGCACTAGGCTGCAATTGCCTACAAAGTAGATACATATCCTTGTTTAATCCTGAATGGTTTTCAAGATATTGGGTGATGTATTTTCGAAATAAGCCTAAATTAGTCAAGTTTCTACCATTTACTGAAAGTTCTTTGTCGATATTATTTTGCAAATTGTATTTTTCGATTTCAAGGCTCTTTTTTTCAAGATATTCTCGAATCAATTGGATTTTTTTTAAATCATTGATTTCGTCATTAGATATAAACCGAACACTACTGGATTTAATTAAAAGATGGCGTTTTATTCGTCTTCCATCTGATTTTTGCATACCACGCCAGTTCTTGAACGATTCAGAAATTAGGCTATATGTCGGAATTGTAGTGGTCGTAAAATCAAAATTTTGAACTTTTACAGTAGCGAGATTGATTTCGATAACATCTCCATCGGCTTCAAATTTATCAATAGTAATCCAATCACCAATTCGAACCATATCATTAACAGAAACCTGAATACTAGCTACAAGTCCTAGTATGGTATCTCTAAAAATCAACAAAATTATGGCTGAAATAGCTCCTAAAGTAGTGAATAATTTGGCAATTTTAATCTCAAAAACTTCCGAAAAAATGGCAGTTATTCCCATTATCCAAAGAATAATCATAATAACCTGAATGTAACTATCAATTGGTTTGTCGCTAAATTTCGGAATACTTTTTAAATGGTCTTTGAGTGCATTAAAAACAGTTCTAATAATCCAAAGAATTAATAAAATTATATAAATACCAACCATTTTACCAAAAATATCTTCCCAATAATCATACGGTTTTAAGATAATAGGAACCGCTTTATAAATAAACAATAACGGAATTAAATAAGAAATGTACTGTACTGTTTTATTTGAAATCAATAAATCATCAAATTTAGTTTTGGTCTTTTTGGCGATAATTTCCATGATTTTAACCAAAATCAACCTAAAAAAACTATAGATAACAAGAGATAAAATACTTAGAATAAATATATTAATAATAAGACTAGCATAAGATGAGATACTTTCGCCAAGACCATGATTTCTAAATAATGGATAACACCAGCCAAATATTTTTTCAAGAAGTTTATACATTTCTTAAATATTTTCTTTCAACAAAAAAGGTTGCAAAAGGTAGGAGGGAAGCTATCCAAACAAAAACGAGTGTTTTGAAATCCCAATCTAAAGATTTTTTAATTACTAAAGCCAATAAAACATAACCAATAAAAAGCAGTCCATGAGACATGCCTATAGGATATAATGCGAATCAAGGGTTAAAATGCTAAATTTAAAAAAGCCGCAGCGATTTTTCCGAAGATATGAATCAACAAACCTTTGCTTGATCTAACTTTACTTGCTTTTTGAATATCCGTTTTAACAATCAACCAATTAAACAA
>JANMZS010000159.1:0-21839 GCA_031383535.1 Flavobacterium sp. | reverse complement strand
GGTCGTACCTGTCGTAGGTCCAAAAGTATTTCTCATTAAAACTATAGAAACATTTGGATTTGTACTAATTATAGGACTACCAAGAGCCGCGTTATCAACTATGGCTGTGGCAGTGGTTCCTGATGACGAAGTACCCGTAGTTGCAAATGGCAAAGTGGTAGATTTCAAATAAGTCTGAATAACAGCGGCTGAACCAGCGGCTGTTGTTGCCTGACTAAGAGTTATTGTTGTACCATTTGCAGGTGTAGTAATAGTTCCTGCAACTGTTGTATTAGCTGGGATTCCAGGACCAACAATAGCGTGACCAACAGCTAAAACAGTTGAGGGAGCTGCACCTTGAAGGTTAGCTGTAACAATAGTAACAGTTGTTGAACCACTGGAGTAATTGGCTGTGTGTACATACCTCCCTGTGGTTGTCCAGTTGGCAGCAGTACCCCAGGAATTGTCAACAGTACCTCCCCAGAAAAAGTTGGTATTTGTTACTTGCGCCATTGCCGAATTGGCAAAGAAGCAAAAGAAAACCGTCATCAGGGCAATCAAGCCCCATTTTGGTTTTTTAAAAGAAAAGAAATTCTTTTTCATAATTTATAGTTTGTTTAGTAAATAGTATCGGGAACTTTTCCCAATTTTTTTGATGCGGTTTTATAGTTTGTTGTACTAAGTTTCTATTATTTGGTGTCTTGCAAAATAGCTTTCAAAAAAAAATATGTTGTGTTCATACATTTTGACTAAAAGGCAAGTTTTCAAAGTTATTTCAATTTCATATGTTTTTTAGGTGTCAAATAATTCAAATAATAGGTGTAAATCAATCATTACTAGGAATAACGAGACGTTTTAGGTTTGAAACTTGCTTAAAATTAGACCAAACCACAAATTGTAGCGATTAGATTGTAGCGATTAGATTGTAGAGTTTAGCCATAATTAAATTTGAATAGTTGTATTTTTAAAGAAAAAGGATAAAACACAACATTAACGACTTGATTACACCTGATAATTGACAGATGTACCCCTACTCCAATTCTATCTTTTTTTTGAAATTTACACACAATGTAGATTGTAGTTTTTAATTTCAAAAAATAAGAGTCGAAATAATCCATTCGAAATTTGTTCTCTAAAAACGGCTATAATACCAAAACGATTAGACTATTTTACACTTGTGTTTGGCATAACAATTCTATACATATAAACCATGAGAGACGTAAAAAAGAAATGCTTTAGAAGCAAATTAAACTATTTGGGTATATTTTTTATGCTGTTTCTTTTGTCAATTAGTATTTACCCACCACCCAATCTTATTGAAGATCCTGATTTTGAAACTGGCTCGCTATCTTGGTATGTATGGGGAGGAGCCACGAGAATTCTTACCGACACGAAATCTGGAAATTATGCGTTAGCCGCTACTGACAATAGCGGTACAAATCAAACCATTACGGGTTTAGAACCAAATACAACCTATATACTAACAGGATGGTTAAAATCCAGCAACAGTGCGCCAGTAAGTCTGAGCGTAAAATGGTATGGTGGGAATGAAATAGTAGCACAAACAACATCCTCAGTGTATTCGCAATTAACTATTAAATTCACTACAGGACCTGCAAGCACAACGGCTTTAGTGTCAGCTTACAACCCCTCGGGCGGAAGCAACACTATGTATGTTGATGATTTGTCTTTAACTTACACTCCCGAAACAGCCTACAAACTAGTTTGGGCTGATGAGTTTAATGGCACTGGCGCAGTTGATCCTGCCAATTGGAGTTTTGAAAACGGCTTTGTCAGAAATGAAGAACAACAATGGTATCAGCCCGACAATGCCTTTCAAAAAGACGGCTACTTAATCTTTGAAGCAAGAAAAGAAAATCCGATAAACACGAGACTTAACCCAAATTATGTTGCAGGCTCAACCGATTGGAGAAAATCACGTCAATATATCAATTATACAGCCTCAAGTATAAAAACAGTAGGGAAACAATCTTGGCTCTACGGGCGGTTTGAGGTACGAGCAAAAGTAACCAATCAAACAGGAACTTGGCCTGCAATTTGGACATTGGGCAACAGTTGTGAATGGCCATCAAATGGAGAAGTTGATATTATGGAGAATTATGGTGGCAATATATTGGCTAACTATGCCTGGGGTACCAATACGCGATGGACTGCAAAATGGGATAGTGTTAAGCAAAATGTAGTCAATACTTTTATTAGTAAAGATCCCAATTGGCTAGATAAATTTCATATTTGGAGCTTAGACTGGGATGAAAACGCTATGAGTATATACCTAGATGGTGTTTTACTAAATGAAGTGAATCTAAACACCACCCTAAACGGTACTGCTAATTGCTCTGGCGATAATCCTTTTAGAAAAAAACAGTATTTACTGTTGAATTTGGCCTTAGGCGGTGCTGGAGGAAGTGTGGCGAATCTTAGTTTTCCAACTCAATATATAATAGATTATGCTAGAGTGTATCAACTAGACACTAGTTTGGCCGTTACTAAAGTTAAAAAACAGGATACTATAAAAGTGTATCCTAGCCCATTTAACAATGTTTTGAATATTGAATCTACCAATTACAACCCGAATTTCAAGATTTACGATGCTTTAGGAAAACTATTAATTAAAGGCAGCGGATCAAAAGTAGATGTTAGTGAATTAAAAAAAGGAGTGTATTTAATTAAGGTTGAGAATTTTAAAGCTATCAAAATAATTAAGGAATAAGCTATAAATTTCAGGTAATACCAAATTAATTGAGTTTTTTTTAATACGAAATAAGTTCAATAGGGATTTTTATCTAAATTCAATAATTATTCACTGTTATTAAGCACTAAGACTTAAAATAAGGGCTGTTGCTTAATTATAGACTTGTTTACACCTATTAAATGACATATTTACCCCCTATATTATTTTAATTATAATATTAAATTTGAAAATTGATAGGTAACTACACTAAAAACAATGTAACGAATTAAATTTTAAAATACAATTTAAAGAAAATTAACCATGAACAAAAAACTACACTTAGGAACAATATTACTATTGTTTATCGGATTTTTTGCTAATGCACAAACTATTGTTTGGACAGGTGCAGCTGCTGATAATAATTTTTTTACCGAGGGCAACTGGAAAGATTCTGTGACCAATGTGGTTCCTTCAGCTGGTACTATAAATCCTGGAACAAATATTAGCTTGACTTTACAAATAAACGTAGCCGCTACTATCACAGCTAGTGGTTCTATCCAATTTAGCACAGGAAGTTTGGCTCTTGGGTCAGCAACTGTATCAGCCACTTCTTTGTCAGGGGGAACTGTAACCATCAATGAGGATGGTTATTTGAATTTAAGCAGTGCTACACCACTTTTAAATAGTGTGCAAATCAATTTTACCTCTGGTATTGGGTGGGTTAGAACCACAAATTATAAAGCAACTGCTGTTTCCACTACCAATTTAGGTCAAATTAAAGTAAATGGTGCAGCTAGTGTTTACCAAACTAATTTAAGATTAGATCATTATTATCTAAACGGATGTGTGATTAGAGCTAACTTAACATCTGCAACTCCTTTAACAGTATATGATGGTATTAATTCACTAGGAAATGCAGCTTTAATTACTGTAAATACCTTGCACAGCGGTAGTGCTATTGCAGGTTCTATGAACAACAAAATTAAATCTTTTGTTTTGAAAAGAGGTTTTATGGTCACGTTTGCTATTGAAAACGATGGAACAGGAAAAAGTAAAAACTACATCGCTTCTGAAACTGATTTAGTAATAAGTACATTGCCTAAAGCATTAACTAATTCAATTTCTTTCATTCGTGTTATGCCATGGAACTGGGTTACTAAAAAAGGAAGAACAGATTATGAAACTGATTTAAATAATACTTGGGTTTATAAATGGAATAATACCCAAAGTTCAACATTAGATTGGGAATTTGCGCCTATGGCTTGGACTTTTAGCGGGGCTAATGATTCAGCTGATATTGCGCTATATGTTGGCAAATATAACAGTACACATGTGATGGGTTTTAATGAAGCTGATAATTGTGATGATCAAGCTGGTCAATATCCGTCTGGTCCTACTGATCTAAAATTGTGTAATCCTGATGTGGCTGTTGCTTATTACAAAAATTTGATGAAAACTGGAGCTCGATTGGTTTCGCCAGCATGTAGAGAAGAGGGGGCACTCAACAACGGTTGGTTAGAGCAATTTATTACTAAAGCCAAAGCTCAAGATGTAAGAGTAGATGCTATAGCGGTACACTGGTACGATTGGGGTAGTAATCCTGTAACAAATACTAACCCAACTGCTGCTCAAGTTTTTGCTCGATTTCAAAGCTACATTACGACGGTATATTCAGTTCATGGATTGCCTATTTGGATAACCGAGTTTAATGCTAATCCTGCTAGATCAAGTACCATAAACGCAGCATTTATGGCGTTGGCTTTGCCTTGGCTTGAAACCTTGAGTTATGTTGAACGATACGCATGGTTTCCTTACAACTCTACCACTCATTACTATGGATGGGATGATATAACAAACACTCAAACAAATACAACAAAAAATTCGGTAGGAAATAATTACGCAAATCAGGTTTCTACACCGTCAATTCCAGGAAATACAGTTAATGCTAATAACAACTTGACCTTGACTACTTGTGTTTGTAACTAAAAATTAAGGATGTGATTCTAATTAAAAAACACTTAGTTTGAAAATTAGAATCACATTTTTATTTTAATTAGTAGTTTCTGATATTAAGATTTGCAAATTGCTTAGTCTTTTGGACACACTAAAATTTTAATAATACAATAAAAACATACTAGTTTTGTCATTTATAATTACACTATTTGTAGGTATTATAATTAAAAATTTACTTAAGTCAGTTTTTAAAACCAGTATCCCTAATTTTACGTAAATAATTGTGTCTTAATTAAGTATCGATTGTACTTTATTATTTAACATAGTAATTCTCAGTATTTATCTACACATCACATAATACATTTTTATACATAAAAATATAATTTATCATGAATAGAATACCACAATTTGGAACGATATTATTTTTGCTTATTGGATTTATTACCAATGCACAAGATATTGTATGGACAGGAAGCGCATCCAATAATGATTTTTTTGATGAAGGAAACTGGAAAAACTCAATTACAGATGCAGTGCCTGCTAGCGGTACAATCGAGCCTGGTGTAGCTATTAATTTACCCTTACAGATAAGTAATGTAGCTTCTCCGATTACCGCAAATGGAATGATTACTTTAGGCACAGGAAGTCTAGCAATTGGTTTAGCAAGTCTTTCGGCAACCTCGTTTTCTGGAGGAAATGTTACTATAAGCGAAGGAGCCTATGTAGAATTAAGTAGCGCATCCCCTTTAGCAAATGCTGTTCAAGTTAATTTCACATCGGGTATTGGCTGGATAAAGACATTAAATTTAACTCCTAGATTAGTATCCATTAACTATTCTGTGCAACTAAAAGTAAATGGGGCTAATGGGACGTATAAAACCAATTTACGTTTGGATAATTACTACCTCAAAGGATGTGTTATTAGAGCTAATTTATCTTCTACTGCCCCACTAACTATTTACGATGGAAAAAATTTACAAGATGCTTCGGCTTCCATTACAGTAAATACCATTCATAGTGGTACCGCTATCGCCAACTCAATGAACGATAAAATAGAATCTTTTATTTTAAAAAAAGGATTCATGGTCACTTTTGCTTCTGAAAATGATGGTACAGGAAAAAGTAAAAACTATATAGCTTCAGAAACTGACTTAATTATTAATGAACTTCCTAAGACTTTACTGAATACTATTTCATTTATCCGAGTGTTGCCATGGAACTGGGTCACTAAAAAAGGGAGGACAGACGTAGGGACTGATTTAAACACAAGTTGGCGTTACAAATGGAATAACAACGAAGAATCGGGATTTTTATGGGAGTATACTCCTATGTCTTGGGGTCATACTGGTGCGGATGATGCTGGTGATATTGCGCTATATGCTGGAAAATACAATAGCACACATGTAATGTCTTTTAACGAGCCTGATGATTGCGGTGGTCAATCGGGTCAATATGGTAATTTATGTCAGATAGATGTTGCTGTTGGGTATCATAAAAATTTAATGAAAACAGGTCTGCGAATTGTATCGCCTGGAGGAAGAGAAGAAGCTCCTTCTGGTTGGTTAAAAGAATTTTATACTAAAGCAACCGCTCAAGATATCAGAATTGATGTAATAGCGGTGCACTGGTATGACTGGTCTAGTAATCCTGCAACAAATACAAACCCTACTGCCGCACAAGTATTTGCTCGATTTAAATCCTATCTTACTAACGTCTATAATTTATATGGTTTGCCCATTTGGATTACTGAGTTTAATGCAAATCCTGCAAGATCACAAACCATAAATTCTGAATTTATGAAGTTGGCCCTGCCTTATTTAGAAAGCTTAGATTACATAGAAAGGTACAATTGGTTTCCATTTAATACAGGTACCGATTTTTATTCTCCTTTAGGTAGTACAACACTGAGTCTAGTCGGGAACACTTACAAAAATATAAATACAACAACTCCAACTGATTCGACCCCATCCATTCCTGAAGCTACGGTAGATGCCAATAACAATTTAAATTTAGCACAATTTCCTAATGTTGCCCTAAACAAAACCGCTACAGGCAGCTCATCGTATTCCGATAGTTATCCAGCATCAAAGGCAGTAGATGGTGATTCTGGTAGTGCTTTATCACAATGGATTGTCAATTTTGGATTGCCAACAGACGTTAATTACGCTCCCTTACCCGCTTGGCTCGAAGTTGACTTACAGGGAAGTTATACTATCGATAGCTTCCGAATTATAGAATTTACTAAAGCATTGAAAAGCTTTAGCTTTGATGTATGGGATGCAACATTAAACTCAGGTGCTGGAGGTTGGACTAGTGTTATCACAGAAACTGGAAATCTAGCTACACCTTTGACGACTTATAGAACATTTACTCCTGTTACTACTACAAAAGTGAGATTGTATATAACCGAACACAATAGTACAAATCTCATGAGGTTATTTGAATTAGAAGTTTATGGATATGCTTCACAAACTCTTGGTGTAAAAAAATATGAAAAACAGCCTTTTACACTATATCCAAATCCAGTAACAAACGATGAAATAAATATAATTGGTGATCAAGAAGTAGAATCTGTTGCAGTATATAACATACTTGGAGCTAAAATTGATACCCCTTTTGAAAACGGGAAATTATCAGTTTCTAAACTATCGACTGGTGTCTATTTTTTGAAAATCAATAATAAATTCAGTATCAAATTCATAAAGAACTAATACTTGTTATAAAGAGTTAATAATCCCCCTAATAAATAAGTATTCATTTGAATACAATTATCTGTTTTCGATATTATTTTTCTATCGAAAACAGATTTTTTTTAAAATTTAAAATTTTTAAAGTAAAATACATTATGAATAGATTTATACACTTTGTCACATTGCTCTTTTTGTTTGTTGGATTTTTGGCTAATGCACAAACAATAGTTTGGACAGGTGCTTCTAACAGCGATTTTTTTAACGAAGCAAATTGGAAAAACTCGGTAACCAACGCAGTTATAACTAGTGGAATCAATCCAGGTACCAACATTAATTTGGCATTGCAAATTAATACAACCGCAACTATAACAGCTACTGGTGGAGCAATACAATTTGGCACAGGAAGTCTTGCTATAGGCTCAGCCAATCTTAGTGCTGTATCATTTTCTGGAGGAAGTGTAACTATAAACGAAGGTGGTTATGTAGATTTAAGTAGTACTACCCCACTTTTAAACAATGTGCAAATTAATTTTACATCAGGAATTGGCTGGATTAGAACCACAAATTACAAAGCGAGTACGGTTTCGGCTAGCAATTTAGGTCAGTTGAAAGTAAATGGCAGTTCGGCTGTTTATCAGACTAATTTGCGTTTGGATCAATATTACCTTAACGGGTGTGTGATTAGGGCTAACTTAGCTTCAGCCACTCCTTTAACGGTGTATAATGGGGTTAATTTACTTGGAAATCCAGCATCGATTACCGTAAACACTTTGCATAGCGGTAGTGCTATTGTAGGTTCAATGAACAATAGAATCAAATCCTTTGTTTTGAAAAAAGGATTCATGGCCACGTTTGCCGCTGAAGAAGACGGAACGGGAAAAAGTAAAAACTACATCGCCTCAGAAGCGGATCTGGTAATTAACACACTGCCTAGAAATATGCTTAATGCTGTTTCATTCATCAGGGTGATGCCATGGAACTGGGTCACTAAAAAAGGAAGAACAGATTATGAAACTGATTTAAATAATACTTGGGTTTATAAATGGAATAATACCCAAAGTTCAACATTAGATTGGGAATTTGCGCCTATGGCTTGGGGTTATACAGGAGCCAATGATGCCGCTGATATAGCGCTATATGTTGGAAAATACAACAGTACCCATGTCATGGGATTTAATGAACCTGATAATTGTAGTGGTCAATCCGGTCAATATGGTAACTTGTGTGATACCGACGTAGCCGTAGGGTATTACAAAAATTTAATGAAAACAGGCATGCGATTAGTTTCGCCAGCTACTAGAGAAGGGGGTTATGGTACCAATCAGTGGCTTTATCAATTTATTACTAAAGCTACTGCTCAGGATGTTAGGATTGATGCAATTGCTGTTCATTGGTATGACTGGGGTAATAACCCAACTGTGAATACAAACCCAACAGCTGCTCAAGTTTTTGCTCGATTTCAATCTTATATCATAAATTTTCATAATACTTTTAATTTACCAATTTGGATAACAGAGTTTAATGCTAATCCTGCGAGATCAAATGCTATAAACGCAGCATTTATAGCATTAGCATTGCCATGGTTAGAATCACTAGATTATGTTGAACGCTACGCATGGTTTCCTTACAACTCTACCACTCATTATTATGGGTGGGATGATTTAACAGATACACAAACAAACACAACGCCTACTGCAGTTGGAACGAATTATAAAAATCAAGTTTCTACTCCCTCAATACCTGCAAGTACAGTCAATGTGAATAACAATTTGAACTTAACAATTTGCAATTGCGATTAAATCAGGTCTGTGCTTAATTTTATTGTTTTGGTATCAGTCATGACGGTTATATATTGATAAAGCAAAGATTTTATTTGCAGAATTAGGATTGATTATACCAGATAAATTAATACTTTTTTTACATCACATACAAAATGCTTTGTATACTAAAAGCAACAACGTATTATGAATAGAACACTATACTTTACAACAACCCTATTATTCTTCATTGGAATTTTTGCTAATGCGCAAAATATCGTTTGGACAGGTAGTGCCTCAAACAACGATTTTTTTGATGAAGGCAACTGGAGAGATTCAGTGACGGACATCGCTCCTAATAGCGGTACTATCGATTCAGATGTAGCCATTAATTTAACCCTGCAAATCAATAATGTAGTGACTAAAATTACTGCCAATGGCATCATTAATTTGGGCACAGGAAGTCTTGTTGTTGGTTTTGCAACACTAACCGCCGAGTCCCTCTCTGGAGGAAATGTCACAATAAATGAGGGTGGATATTTAGACTTAACCACTACTACTCCATTTCAAACTAATGTGCAAATCAATTTTACTTCTGGTATAAGTTGGATTAGAACTTTAAATTCTTCTGCTAGAATTGTATCTGTTACTAATTTGGGACAAATAAAAGTAAATGGGAGCGCATCGGTCTATAAAACCAATTTACGGTTAGATAATTATTACCTTAATGGCTGTGTAATTAGACCAAACTTGACATCTGCATCACCATTGAAAGTCTATGATGAACTTAACTTGCAAGGAACAGCTACGGGCATTACTGTAAATACCATTCATAGCGGTACAACTATCGCAAACGCAATGAACAATAAAATTGAATCTTTTGTTTTAAGAAAAGGGTTTATGGTCACTTTTGCTGTTGAAAACGATGGAACAGGTAAAAGCAAAAACTACATAGCATCGGAAGCCGATTTAGTCATTAATGCGCTTCCTAGAGCGATACGTAATTCCATTTCTTTCATTCGGGTCTTGCCTTGGAACTGGGTAACCAAAAAAGGAAGGACTGACGTCCAAACTGACTTAAACACAACTTGGCGTTACAAATGGAATAATACTGAAAGTTCCTCAATAGATTGGGAGTTTGCTCCTATGGCTTGGGGTGGCGGTGGTGCAGATGATGCCAATGATATTGCGCTATATGTTGGGAAATATAACAGTACCCATGTTATGGCGTTTAACGAAGCAGATAATTGTACGGGACAATCTGGTCAGTATGGAACTCCTAAATTATGTGTTGTTGATGAGGCGGTGCGCTTGTACAAAAATTTAATGAAAACAGGGATGCGGTTGGTTTCCCCAAATTGCACTGAAGGTGCGGCAACGGGTTGGTTAAGAGAATTTCACACAAAAGCAACCGCTCAAAATATCAGAATCGATGTGATTGGAGTGCACTGGTATGATTGGGGATCGAATAGTAATCCTACTACAACTCCTAATGAAGACCCAGTTGTTGTCTTTAATCGATTTAAAACTTATCTCACTAACGTACACAACATATATGGTTTACCTATTTGGATATCAGAATTTAATGCCAACCCGAATAGATCTACCGCTACGAACCTAGGTTTTATGAAATTGGCCATACCCTATCTTGAAACCCTAGATTATATAGAACGATACAATTGGTACCAACCAAATTCTGGAACAGCTAATTTTTATATAACAGGTTCAACAAGTATTTTAAGCGATGTGGGTATTACTTATAGAGATCAAGTATCAACACCATCCATTCCAGAAGCTACTGTCGATGCCAATAACAATTTGAGTTTACTAGAATATCCAAATGTTGTCTTGAATAAAATCGCTACAGCCAACTCCTCTTATTCAGCAACATATAGTGCCTCAAAGGCAGTAGATGGTGATGTTACTGGTAGTTCATCACAATGGATTGTGAATTTTGGAATACCATCTGATGCCAATTATGTCCCTTTGCCAGCTTGGCTCGAAGTTGATTTGAAGGGTAGTTTTACTATCGATAGTTTCCGAATTATAGAATTTGCTAAAGCCGCAAAAAACTTTAGTTTTGATGTATGGGATGCAACATTAAACTCAGGTGCTGGAGGTTGGACTAGTGTGTTTACTGTAACAGACAATCCTGCCACACCTCTGACTTATTATAAATCATTTACACCAGTAACTACTACAAAAGTGAGATTGTATGTAACTGAACATAATAGTACAAGTCTTTTGAGGCTATTTGAATTAGAAGTATTTGGTTATATTTCAGAAAATCTTACGACAAAACAATTTGAAAAACACCCCTTTTCAATCTATCCAAATCCAGTAACAAACGGAATATTAAATATAAGCGGTGATCAAGAAGTGAAATCCGTTGATGTTTATACTATTTTAGGAACCAAAATGAATACTCCTTTTGAAAACGGTCAGTTGAAAGTTACTAATTTATCGGCAGGGGTTTACTTTTTAAAAATTAATAATAAATTCAGTATTAAATTTATAAAAAAATAAGGCTTAATTCTATTTTATACAGCTTTTGTCATTCCGACGAAGGAGGACTCGAGCGAAGCGAACAGGCGAAGCAATCACATAACGTGAGCAACTTATGAGAGTCCTCCTTCGTCGGAATGACAACAAAACTAACAATATTGGTTTTCAGCAAATGCTATAAATAATAGAATTAAGCGAAAAATAACTAAAAAAGGGATCTGCAAAAAATGAAAAAAATTACTATTATAATTTTTTTATTATCATTAAATGGATTTTCACAATCAAAGTCAACTGCTATTATTTCTTTAAATTCCGAAATGACAGCCCAATTCACTTTGGATAATGCAACCTCCAAAGTTACTTTGGTGTTGACCGGCCCTTCAAATAAGTGGTCGTCAGTAGGAATTGGAACTGCTTCTTCCACAACAAGCGGAGATGTTTATATCTACACAACATCGGTGACTGATACTACTACTAGCTCAACAAATCCTAATGAAGATTGGAGTACTATCGCTAACACTGTAACTTCGGGCATTAGAAAAGTAACTTTAGAAAGAACACTAACCAATTCAGATCTAAATGATTTTCAATTGGCTTTTGATACTACAAATTCAATTGATATTGTTTGGTCTCGTTCTGGTTCATCTGCCTCAACAACTCCAACTGCAAATAGAGGTTCAACAACAGCTATTTTTACTGCTCCTTTAGGGGTAAATAATATTTCGCTAGATGATGAAACTATACTTTATCCGAATCCAACTTCTGGTGAATTGAACATCAAAACTAAAACGAACTTATCCAAAATTACTATTTATAGTCAAACAGGAGCTTTGGTAAAAACAATCAATATCAAAGATAATTCCAACGATGTTAAAGTAAACGTAAGTGATTTGCCAAAAGCACTTTACATTTTTGAATTTCAAAATGATTCTGAAAAAACTTGGAAAAAAGTATTGGTAAATTAATTCGTTCGATAAAATACAAAACTATGAAAACACTAAAAAAATATTTTGCTTTTATATTGTTTTTACTATTTGCTACTACTGCCTTTTGTCAAGTAAGACTGCCTAGATTAATTAGCAACGGCATGGTTTTGCAGCGTGACACCAACATTAAAATTTGGGGCTGGGCAACTCCAAATGAAAATATTACTATTAATTTTATTAATGTAGACTATCAAGTTACCGCCAATAGCAATGGTGATTGGGAATTGCAATTGCCTGTATTAAATGCTGGAGGTCCTTATGTAATGAGAATAGTAGCTAGTAATACAATTGAAATTAATGATATTTTGATTGGGGATGTATGGCTTTGTTCAGGTCAATCCAATATGGCATTGGCTATGTCAAATGTTGCCAGTACCTATCCAACTGACGTTAGTAACTCTACCAATGATAGAATACGAAATTTTAATGTTCCAAGAGAATATGAATTTACTACTCCAAGAACCGATTTAACTGACGGTGCGTGGATGAAAGCCAATCCCACCGATGTATTGAAATTTTCGGCAGCAGCTTACTTTTTCGCAAAAGAACTCTATGCAAGAAATCCATCGGTTCCAATCGGTTTGATTCATTCAAGTTACGGTGGTACTCCTATCCATGCTTGGATGAGCGAAAAAGCACTAAAATATTTTCCAGAAACTCTCACCGAAATTCAATTGTTAAAAAATCCGACCTACGTTAACACTATTATTCAAAATGACACCAATCTTGAAAACAATTGGAATACTACGCTAAAAAACAATGATGCTGGTATTATAAACAATTGGAAATCAAACACTACAGATACTTCAAGTTGGTCAGACATCACAGTGGGGTTTACCAAAAAAGATATTGGTTCGGTTTGGTATAAAAAGAAGGTAACAGTTTCTAGTCAAACCGCTACTAACCCTTCGCTATTGCAGTTAGCCATTCTTATTGAAGCTGATTCAACTTATGTAAATGGGAAATTGGTAGGATATACTAATAATCAGTATGCCATCAGAAAATATAACATACCAGCAAATACATTTGTAGAAGGAGAGAATACCATTACAGTGCGACTGGTAAATAATAGCTTAACAGGAGGATTTTATGGCTCTATTTTTCAATTAGTAGGTGCAAATGAAACCATAAATTTAGCTGGAATATGGAAAACTAAAGTGGGGTATGCTATGCCAACATTGGCAGATCCAGTGAATTTATTATGGAAACCCACTGCTTTATACAATTCGATGATTGAACCCCTGAAAAAGTATGTTATGAAAGGAGCTATATGGTATCAAGGCGAAGGAAATACGAGCAAACCATCACTGTATTCTATTTATTTACGTTCGATGATTGAAGATTGGAGAGCGCTATTTAACAATCCAACTATGCCATTTGTGTATGTGCAATTACCCAATTATCAGGCTGCCGTAGCCAATCCTGTCGAGAGTAGCTGGGCATTATTAAGAGAATCACAATTAAAAACTTTATCCGTTCCCTACACAGGAATGGCAACAACTATAGATGTTGGAGACGCAAATAATATACATCCCGTTTATAAAAAACCTGTGGGTACGCGCTTAGCCCTTGCAGCACAAAGAGTAGCTTATAATAACCAACAACTGGTTTCTTCGGGACCAATCTACGAATCAATGAAAATTGTTAACAACACTATTGAACTTACTTTCAATACTTTGGGTAGCCTTTTGAAATTTAAATCAACGGGGACAGCAGTAGGAACACATACCAATTTTGCCATAGCAGGAAGTAATAAAGTATTTTCTTGGGCTCAAGCCAGAATCGAGGGAAACAAAGTGATTGTTTGGAATGATGCTATACCGAATCCAGCTGCCGTAAGATATGCTTGGGGTCAAAATCCTGCAGGAGAAAAATTATTTAATACAGAGGATTTACCAGCATCTCCTTTCAGAACAGATTCTTGGACAGTTGGCAAACAATATTTTTTGATTAATTACAATTAGAAATAAAAAAATAATCCTTCTTTTGGTTTACCCCTTTATCGAAGACTCTCTTATGTTTAATTGACCATTTAACACGATAGTTTGGGGTTTAAAAGTTGCTGGATTTTCAATTTGTTCTAATACTATTCTAGCTGCTTCACGACCTATTTCTTTTGCTGGTTGTAGCACCGAAGTTAAAGGAGGATCAATAATGGCACCCATTTTTGATTCTGTAAACCCTACAAAAGCAATGTCTTTTGGAATCATAAATCCTCTCTTTTTAAAAACCTGCATCGCTCCAATGGCAGAAGGGTCATTGGAAGCAAATATAGCATCGGGAATTTTGCCACTATTAATAATTTCATTAGCTACTCTTTTACCATCTTCGATACCAAACCCTGTGGGTATAATTTGTGCTTTTGTAAGGTTCAATTTGTGCTTGGTGTGAGCGTCAATAAATCCTTTCATTCGATCATTTGTTAACGAAAGTGACTCTTTGCCTTTAAGATGGTAAATGTTTTTATATCCTTGATTAATTAAATGCTCCGTAGCAAAAAAGGCCCATTTATAATCGTTAAATAATATTTTAGAGGAAGATATAGTATCGCATACCCGATTAAAAAAAACAATTGGAAAACCAGAACTAATTAAGTTTTGATAATAATCAACATTTTTATTCTCGCTAGATTGTGAAATTATGATGCCATCTACCATACTATCTTCAAGAGCTTTAACATTTTTTAATTCCGTTTCAAAATCTTCATTTGATTGCGTAATTAATACTTGATACCCTTTTTCAAATAATATTTCTTGAGCTCCAATAATTACCTCTGGAAAAAAACTGTTTGAAAATTCTGGAACAACAATTCCTATAGTTAAAGACCGTTTTTGCATCAATTTTTTTGCCATTGGATTAGGGCGGTATCCCATTTCTTTGGCGGTCTTTAAAATTAAATTTTTGGTTTCAAGTTTAATATCATTCTTATCGTTAAAAGCGCGAGAAACTGTCGCAATAGAAATGTTTAATTTTTTGGCTATATCTTTTATTGTTATATATATCATTGATAAGGTATTCGAAATTATATTTAAAAGTAATTATAATACTTAAGCAAACAAATAAATTCATTCAAATTAAATTGACTTTTACCTAGAATTAATTTGCTTTTTAAAAAATATACGTAGTAACGAAAACGTTTACGTAAAATATTAGGATTTCGTAAACGTTTACGAAAGTCTTTTTTATAATTATTGAAATATACAACAGAAAGGTATTGTATATTTACTTGTTACCTTTTTTAGTTAGATTATTTTATAAAACTTTAGACTAATATTTCAGAACTAAGTAACAACTATCATGTTAATGTCGTGTTTTAAAACCAGACAAAACACAGTAATAGTTTGATTTTGAGCTGCTATTTACAATATTGCTTCTTTTGACTTTACGACTTTTAAACTTTCGACTTACTTAAAAACATATTCTATTTTTCATGTCATAATTTTATTTACACACTAACCAAACTAATAGCTTAAAAAAACTACTATGAAAACAAACCAAAATCCATTTTTAATTTTTTTACTTGTAGCTCAATTTTGGCTTATCGGTTGTAGTAACCAAAGCCAATCGGAAGAATATTCTAATCAGGGAGTTAGTACTAATGCTCAAATTAGTTTGATTGACCCCGCCACTCCAGCTGATGCAAAACCTTACATTTTATACACAGGACAGGCTTCGCGTACTGCTGCTGTTCCAACTACTGGCGATTGGCAACTAGTGTTTTCGGATGAATTTGCTGACAATACAACTGATAATCTTAAGTGGAATAACGTGTTACAAGACAAAGGTTGGAAAGACGGTATCAGAACTTGGAATAGACCTGAAAATATGTATGAAAACAGCAGTGTGTTAGTAATGCGATATCAAAAGGATGTGGCTACTAACAATTATTCTTCTGGTCGTTATGACACAAAAGATAAATTTGAAATGGCTTATGGATATTGGGAATGCCAAATGCATATTGTTAACCCAAATGGATATCAAACTGCATTTTGGATGATGCCTAATGCAGGCACTTCTCCAAATAATGTTTTTGACGGTACTGCTAATGATGGAAGCGAAATAGATATTATTGAAGGTCGCAAACAGACAGATTTTTATTCTACTGGAATACATTGGGATGGATATGGTGCCAATCATCAATCAAACGGATTAGATGTTGCTGCTACTTCTTTACACTCAAACTGGAATAATATTTACGCTTTGGAATGGAGTCCAACTTTCTTGAATTTTTATTATAATGGCGTTCTAAAAAGAACTATTACCAATCCAATACTCATTTCTCAAGTAAAGGAATATGCTATAGTATCTGGAGGGTTATTTGGAAATAGCAATTGGGCAGATGGAGATATATTTACGGCAACATTACCTGATTGGGCTTATGTGGATTATGTTCGTGTATATAAAAATAAACAAATGGATTATGGAACGGAATACTTCAAAATAAACAATGTGAATTCTGGAAAATCTATTTCAATAGAAAATTGGCTCAAAACCGATGGAGCTAAAGTACTACAAACAGTTGACAACGAATGGACTAACGAGCTTTTTCAAATTACACATTTAGGATCGGGCTTGTATAAAATTATTAATAATTATAGTGGTAAATGTGTTATGTTAAGTGCAACTGGTTATTTAGCGCAGCAGACTTATTCGGGTGCCAGTAATCAAAAATGGATAATAGAACCTGTTCCGGGTACTAATTATGTCAAAATTAAGAATTCATCAAATAATTATTATGCTGAAATAGAAAATAGTAGTACTGCTGATAATGCGCGATTGAAAAGTACAACAAATCAAAATTCAACTTCCGCAAATTGGGAAATTTTACATACTATTAATTAACAATCGCTTTTTGAAAGCAACGCATACTAGAAGTAAAGAAAAAAATAGATTTATTTTTAGTATGCGATTTTTTATACTCTCGCGCATAGGATTAAAATCCTTTTTTTAATTTACAAATTCATGTAAATCATCACTTTAGCAGGGTATAATCCCATAATTATCATTCATTATGAAAAAACTACTATTCTTACTTTTAATTTCAGTTACTCTAACATCTGCAAGTAATACAAAAACCCTAGTTTCTTTAAACACAAAGAATAAAAAAGGTGTCGCTTTCAATGAGCAGGTTATAAACCCCACTGTCGATGGGTTTCTTGCTCAATCCTCAGGAACTTTTAATACTACTTTGAGTTATGCCGACTTCAAGCGATATACTGGATTTAATCGTGAGGTATATTTAACATACAATTTTTCGAATCTTACCATTACTGCGAATTCGGCCAAATTGAAGATTTTTTGTCAATCATTTGACAAATTTGGTGATCTAAACGTATCGCTATATTGTTTGCCTGAATATCAAACCAGCGGACTCACTTGGGCAAATCGTCCATCGGTGTCAACTGCCGTTGCTTCTATGTGGATTAATCAAGTCGAACATGCTAATACTTTATTGGAATTCGATATTTCTTCGTGTTTAGCCACCATTTTAGCTACTCAAAGCAAACAAGCCACATTTGTGTTGAAAATTACAAGTGGTAACGATGCTTTAGTTAAATTCACTATGAGCGAAAGTGCTACTAATAAACCATCGGTAGTTTTATCGGATGCAAACCCAATTAATGGAGGCGTTAATTCAGCCATCAAAATGCCAATACTTTTTTCGGATAATATGGTGTTACAACGTGATAAACCGATTAAAGTTTGGGGTGAAGTATTGCCAAATTTACCTGTTACCATTTCTTTTGATGGTCAAACCTATAATACGACATGTGATGCAAACGGAAAATTCACAACCCTACTTCCAGCCAAAAATGCCTCTGCAAATAGTTATACATTGACTGTTACTTCAAACAACGAAACCTTTAGTTTTAACAATGTAGTGATGGGTGATGTGTATTTGTGTGGCGGACAATCCAATATGGCATTTTATGTGAGTGGATCAAATTCGGATCAAGTTGCCAATGCCGTAGCAGATTCAAATTATCCTAATTTACGCTTTTTTGAAGTCGCCAAAATTGTAAGTGGTGGTTTTTTACTTAATGCTCCGGACAATCCTTGGAAAAGTGCTATTCCGGATCGTATTGTCAATTGGGCTGCAGTAGCTTTTTTTGTTGGTCGCGATTTGCATAAAGATATAAATGTACCTATTGGATTAATCAATGTAAGCCATGGTGGTGCACCTTCCGACGCTTTTATATCTCCTGAAGCTTATGCTAATGATCCCGTTTTGAATGCGGCAAAGCGTGCTAATGGCACTGGTATTTACAGCTATTACACAACGCCTTCCTCACTTTATAATTCAATGATTTCAAAAGTGGTTGGATACCCGATAAAAGCAGTTTTGTGGTATCAAGCCGAAGCAAATGCAACGTATTGGCCAGTTTACAAAACCATTTTTAAAGGTTTAATAAAGGACTGGCGAACACAGTTTAATGAACCTAATTTGCCTTGGTTGTTTGTGCAACTGCCAGGCTTTAATCCTGGAGATACCACAAATATGACCTGGGCTGAAACACGCGATATTCAACTTGAAGTTTGGAAAGAAGATCCAAACACAGGGATGGCTGTTACTATCGATTTAGGTGAAGCTTCTGATATTCATCCTTCTGATAAATATACAGTGGCTAAAAGACTTTTGCCTTATGTTAAGGCGTTAGTTTATGGCGAACAAATTCCGCACAAATCTCCTATTTACAAATGGCATGAAATACAAGGTGCCGATTTGATAGTAGCTTTCGATAATGTGGGTAGTGGTTTAACAGCAGTAAAAACGATAACAGAATTTGAAATTGCAGGTTCTGATAGGGTATATAAACCTGCTACAGCAACAATTTTATCAAATAATCGAATAAAACTGACCAACACAACAATTGCCAATCCAAAATATGCACGTTATGCTTTTTTAAATTTCCCTACAGTTTCTATTTACACGACCGATACATTGCCTTTGCCTTTATCACCATTTAAAACGGAAAGTACAAATTGTAAATGCAATTAAAAGTCAAATTAGTAAATTTTCAATTATTTCCTTATTAGCTTTAAAAAAAATACGAAAACGTTTCCGTAAAATATTCGGCTATCGTAAACGTTTCCGATACTTGGGTTTCGTTAAAATTAAAGCATATAGTAAAGGGTTGTCGTATCTTTATCAATTAAAACAACATATTAGAAATAATAAATAAGTATGAAAAGTATATCTTCAAATTTAATCCTTTTATTTGCTCTTATTGGATCTCAACTGTATAGTCAAACCGACATTCTGGTTGAAAACAATAAGCTAACTGTTACTAATTTGTTAGGAAATAATTATACCCTAGGTAATAAAGGTGAATTAACGGTTAGTTCACCAATTACTGCCAATGGCACAGTCAATTTTACAAGTGATTCTGCTTGGTTAATTTTAGACGGCATTTTACCTTCTGAAGCCATTGCATCCCATTTTAATTATATTTCAGTAAACGGGCAACCAGCCGTAAACAATGTAAATATTAGGGTAACAAATTATTTAAGAGGCTGTGTTATTATACCTCACGCACCTAATTTTGAAGCTTTAACACTTTATAAAGAGGCTAATTTTACGGGTGATGAAATGAAATGTATCCCATATAAATATTATAAGTCTGTTGATTTGGGTAGTTTTGATAACACTGTATCTTCTTTCAAGCTCCAAAAAGGCTATATGGCTACTTTTGCACAAAATGAAAATGGCACAGGATACAGCAAGGTGTATATTGCTGAAAAAGAAGATATTGAAATCAGCACTCTGCCATTAGGCCTAAATAATTTAGTTTCTTTTGTACGTGTTTTTCCATGGAGATACACTGATAAAAAGGGTTTTGGATCAGGATTGCCTGATTTTAATAGAAGTGTAACTCCAGTTAAACTATTAAAATCGGGATGGTTTTATCATTGGGGAACTACATCCGCAGAGGATTTAACAGATGCAGAATTTGTACCCATGAAATGGAATGCAAAATCCCTTACAGACTATAGATGGAAAGAAATTCTTGACATCAATTATTCCAATCATCTTTTAGGTTTTAATGAACCCGATGGTGCAACACAAGGCAATATGACTTTAGATGAAATGTTATTATATTGGCCTAAAATGTTGGAGTCAGGATTGCGATTGGGTTCCCCAGCCCCTGCTGGTAACACACAATTGTTATATGATTTTATTGCCAAATGTGACGAATTGAATTACAGGGTTGATTTTGTTGCCATTCACGACTATGGTGAAGGAACTGCACTAGCATTTTACAATAAATGTAAGGCTGTATATGATAGAACAGGCAGACCAATTTGGGTTACAGAATTTAATTCGGGAGGTACTTGGACAAAAACCACTCCTACTTACCCAGAAATAGCGGCACGAATAGCAGAGATTGTAGACAAGTATGATACCGAGGGTATTATAGAACGTTATTCAATATTCAGTTTTGACGAAAATGTAAATGATTTTGGAGGTGTTCAAAATAGAGCGGTTTTTTATACTCCTGCAATGCCAAATTACAATATAACTCCATTAGGAGTAGCCTATCGTGATAATGTTGCTCCGATGGCATTTAATTCTGCTGGTCAAATAGATAAGCCATTAAAGTTAGTTGCTCCTCAAAACCTGAGTGTTACTAATAGCAATGGTGTTACCAACATATTAAAATGGGATAATTTCAATTTTTCTGGAGCTGGTACAACGCTTATAGAAAAATCATATAACGGCGCTCCGTATAGCACAATTGCTCAAATTGGCGGTACAGAGTCGTTTTATAATGATGACATAACCACTTCTGGTTTTGGTAGATATATTTACAGACTTTCTTCTCGAGAAGTAGGATTTCCAAATTCAAAATATGTTATAGTAGACATAGATCTGAACCCAGCAACAATTTCTAATGTAGCTTTAAACAAACCAGCAACAGCCAGCAGTATTTTATCCTCAACTTATCCAGCTTCTAATGCAGTTGATGGAAACATTACATCCGATACAAGTAGATGGGTAAATACAAGGGGTTTGGTACCAGCAATTCTGGAAATAGATTTACAAGCTAGTTTTTTAATTAGTCAAATTAAGATTTTCACAGGTTTCACAGGTTACAATAATCCTCTAACCAGTTTTACTTTTGAATATTGGGATGAAAATACACAAAATTGGGCAACAGTTGTTACCGAAACAAATAATTCGATTAGCACCTATTCGAAAAGTTTTTCTGAGGTCAAAACTAATAAAGTTAGACTTTACATAAACGCAACATCAGATAATACGGTTAGACTTTAT
>JANMZS010000150.1:0-3610 GCA_031383535.1 Flavobacterium sp. | reverse complement strand
TTCCGATTCTAGTTCGGTATAAAATCCGTATTCGTACTCTTTGGTTTCGAGTTCTATTTTTAAATCGTCTTCTGTGTATTTTGACAAGGTAATTAATGAAAATGATAAGGTTTTTGAAGATAATAATATAAGAATAGCCGTTGAAAAAAAATCATTTTTATATTTAGCTGGAACCATATTAGAATTTTCTGGAGGGTTAAACGGAAAAGGATTTGTTTTTAATAATCCAAATGCCAGTAGAACCTGTGGTTGTGGCGAGAGTTTTTCACTATAACATTTATAGAATTTAATTATTTAAACCATTAAGATATTAAGTTTCATTAAGTCTTAATTTTCTAAATATCTTAATGGTTTTAAAAAAAATACTATGTCAAAATACACAGAAGACGATTTAAAAATAGAACTCGAAACCAAAGAGTACGAATACGGATTTTATACCGAACTAGAATCGGAAACCTTTCCTATTGGTTTGAATGAAGATATTGTTCGAGCTATTTCTAAGAAAAAAGAAGAACCGCAATGGATGACCGATTGGCGTCTAGAGGCTTTTCGTGCTTGGGAGCAAATGATTGAACCCGAATGGGCTAATGTACAGTATACAAAACCTGATTTTCACGCGATTTCTTATTATTCAGCCCCAAAAGCAGTAGACCCTAATAAAACTTTAGATGATGTAGATCCTGAGCTTTTAGAAATGTACAAAAAGCTAGGCATCTCGGTCGATGAGCAAAAGATGATGAATAATGTAGCGATGGATATTGTAGTCGATTCAGTTTCGGTAGCGACCACTTTCAAGAAAACATTGGGCGAAAAAGGAATTATTTTTATGAGTATTTCCGAAGCCATCAAAGAACATCCCGAACTAGTTCGTAAGCATTTAGGGACTGTTGTTCCTCAAAAAGACAATTTCTATGCGGCTTTAAATTCGGCTGTTTTCTCAGACGGTTCGTTTTGTTATATTCCAAAAGGGGTTCGCTGTCCAATGGAACTTTCGACCTATTTTAGAATTAATCAAGCTGGAACTGGACAGTTTGAAAGAACACTTTTAGTAGCTGACGAAGGCAGCTATGTATCTTACCTTGAAGGTTGTACCGCACCATCACGAGACGAAAACCAATTGCATGCTGCAGTGGTGGAGCTCATCGCCTTAGACGGTGCAGAAATAAAATATTCTACCGTTCAAAACTGGTATCCCGGCAACAAAGAAGGTGTAGGAGGCGTTTTTAATTTTGTGACCAAAAGAGGTTTATGTGAAAATAATGCAAAAATTTCGTGGACACAAGTAGAAACAGGATCGGCGATTACTTGGAAATATCCATCGGTAGTCTTAAAAGGAGACAACTCGGTAGGTGAATTTTATTCGATAGCAGTAACCAATAATTTTCAACAAGCTGATACAGGAACTAAGATGATTCACTTGGGGAAAAACACCAAATCGACTATTATTTCTAAAGGAATTTCGGCAGGAAAATCACAAAACAGCTATAGAGGTTTAGTGCAAATAAGTGCTAGAGCCGACAATGCTCGTAATTTTTCGCAGTGTGACTCTTTATTAATGGGCAATAATTGTGGAGCACATACCTTTCCGTATATCGAAAGTAAAAATCCATCAGCCAAGATAGAACACGAAGCCACAACCAGTAAAATTGGCGAAGACCAGGTTTTTTATTGCAACCAACGTGGTATTCCAACCGAAAAAGCTATTGCTTTAATCGTAAACGGATTCAGTAAAGATGTATTGAATAAGTTACCTATGGAATTTGCTGTAGAAGCACAGAAATTATTAGAGATTTCTCTTGAAGGATCAGTTGGATAATTTTTGTAAGTTTGAATAACAAATATTAAATTAAGATAACTATGGAACTTATTTTAAAGAATGTTAAGAAAAAAGATTTGCCAGTATTGAAATCATTGGCGAAATCATTAGGTTTTGAAATTGAAAAAGAAGACAAGCCCTATAATCCAGAATTTGTAAAAGAAATTTTGGATGCTGCAGAAGAAGTTAGACAAGGAAAAGGAATTAGAATGACAATGGAAGAATTGAAAGAATTATGCAAATAGATTTTTCAAGTAAAGCCAAAGCAGATTTGAATTTTTGGATAAAATCGGGTAATAAATCCTTGCTCAATAAAATATATTCTGTAATTGAAGATATTCAATTACATCCTTTCGAAGGAATTGGCAAACCAGAACCTTTAAAACATAATTTATCAGGTTATTGGTCAAGGAGAATAAATCAGGAACATCGAATTATTTACGAAATTATAGACGAAAATACTGTAAATATTCTAAGTATTATATCACTAAAAGGTCATTACGAATAAACAAAACTAACAATGTTATCAATAAAAAATTTACAAGCCTCTATTGGCGATAAAGAAATCCTTAAAGGAATAAACCTAGAGATAAAAGCAGGAGAAGTACATGCGATAATGGGCCCAAATGGTGCCGGTAAAAGTACCCTTGCTTCGATTATTGCCGGAAATGAAAACTACGAAGTTACCGATGGTGAAATCCTTTTGGAAAACGAAGATATTTCAGATTTGGCACCAGAAGAAAGAGCCCACAAGGGAGTTTTTCTTTCATTTCAGTACCCAGTTGAAATTCCGGGTGTATCGGTTACTAATTTCATGAGAACTTCAATCAATGAAACTCGCAAAGCAAAAGGATTAGAAGAAATGCCTGCTAACGAAATGCTAAAATTGATTCGCGAGAAATCAGAATTACTAGAAATAGATAGAAAATTTTTATCTCGTTCCCTAAACGAAGGATTTTCAGGTGGTGAGAAAAAACGAAATGAAATCTTTCAGATGGCGATGCTAGAACCAAAAATTGCCATTCTAGACGAAACCGATTCTGGATTAGATATTGACGCTTTGCGTATTGTTGCAAACGGTGTGAACAAACTAAAAAATGAAAATAATGCAGTTTTAGTAATTACGCACTACCAACGATTATTAGATTATATCATTCCTGATTTTGTTCATGTTTTAATGGATGGAAAAATTGTAAAATCGGGTGATGCCTCTTTAGCACATGAATTAGAAGAAAAAGGATACGACTGGATCAAACAAGAACAAGAAGCTTAAAATTTAGTTTCAAGTTTTAAGTTTTTTTAGTTTCAAGTTGTGAAACTTGAAACATGGAACTTGAAACCTGAAACAAATAATAAATGGCTACTATAAATAGATTTGAAGATTTAGAAATATGGCAAGAAGCAAGACGGTTGGCAAAAGAAATACATATAATCTCAATTGAAACTGGATTACAAACAGATTTTAAATTTAAAGAACAAATTAAGTCGTCTTCAGGTTCTGTAATGGATAACATTGCCGAAGGATTTGAAAGAGATGGAAATATGGAGTTTAGACAATTTTTATCCATCGCCAAAGGTTCTGCTGGAGAGACAAGATCGCAATTGTATAGAGTTTTTGATTTTAGCTACATAAACGAAAACAAATTCGAGCTCTTAAAAAAAGATTATGAAAATTTGAGTGGTAAAATAAAAAACTTTATCACCTATCTAAATAAGAAGGACTTCAAAGGGAATAAGTTCCAATAGGCAAAACCTGAAACTTTAAACTTTAAACCTGAAACAAAACTAATGGAA
>JANMZS010000050.1:0-3291 GCA_031383535.1 Flavobacterium sp. | reverse complement strand
AAAAGGAAACAGAATACAAGTAATTTTAGAATGTACTGAACACAAAACAACTGGTGTTGCAGGGACTTCAAGATACATAACCACAAAGAACAAAAAAAACACTCCAGATAGATTAGAGATTAAAAAATTCAATCCAGTTTTGAAGCGCGTAACTGTTCACAAAGAAATAAAATAATAATTAGAGATTTTAGTAATATTTGAGATGGCAACATTATAAATTTATTAAAATTTAAAAACATTTGAATCATGGCAAAGAAAACCGTAGCATCGTTACAAACATCTTCTAAGAGATTATCAAAAGCCATCAAAATGGTAAAATCTCCAAAAACAGGTGCGTATACATTCGTAGAATCTATTATGGCTCCTGAAGAAGTTGATGAATTCTTGAAAAAGAAATAATCATATTTGTATTATATACAAAAGCTACTTTCATTCGGAAGTAGCTTTTTTATTTTCTATATTTACTGTTTGTAATTTTAATTTTGTGTAAATGATTTTAGCGTTTGCGGTTTCTAACTTCTAACTCCTGCCTGCCGACAGGCAGGTCTAACTTCTTTATAATATGAGTTTTTTTAAAAAAATATTTTCTTCTGATAAAAAGGAAGAAAAGATAAGTGAGCAAGAAAAGCAAACTTTAGACAAAGGTCTTGAAAAATCTAAAACTTCTTTTTTTTCAAAATTAACCAAGGCGGTTGCAGGAAAATCAAAAGTTGATGACGATGTTTTAGATAATTTAGAAGAAATTCTGGTTTCGTCAGATGTTGGCGTTAATACGACTTTAAAGATAATTACTCGAATCGAAAAACGTGTTTCGGAAGATAAATATTTAGGAACCGACGAACTCAATCGAATACTTCGAGAAGAAATTGCAGCGTTATTATCAGAAACAAATTCTGGTGAAGCTGCCGAATTTACTATTTCATTAGATAAAAAACCTTATGTATTGATGGTTGTAGGTGTTAATGGTGTTGGTAAAACAACTACTATTGGAAAACTAGCCTATCAATTCAAAAAAGCGGGTTTTAAAGTTGTGCTTGGTGCTGCCGATACCTTTCGAGCTGCGGCAATTGATCAATTACAAATTTGGGCCGATAGAGTAGGAGTGCCTATAGTGAGACAAAATATGGGGAGTGACCCTGCTTCGGTAGCCTTTGACACCCTCCAATCTGCTGTAGCTCAAGAAGCCGATATTGTTATCATTGATACTGCTGGACGTCTGCATAATAAAGTTAATTTGATGAACGAATTGACAAAAGTAAAACGCGTGATGCAAAAAGTAGTAGAAGAGGCTCCACATGATGTGCTATTAGTTTTGGATGGTTCAACAGGTCAAAATGCTTTTGAACAAGCCAAACAGTTTACCGCTGCCACCGAAGTAACCTCACTTGCCATTACAAAACTAGACGGAACTGCAAAAGGAGGCGTGGTCATTGGAATTTCGGATCAATTTCAAATCCCTGTACGCTATATTGGAGTTGGTGAAGGAATCGAAGATTTACAAGTGTTTAATAAATATGAATTTGTAGATAGCTTTTTTAAATAAGCGAAAGTCAAAAATAGTATTAATACAAAGCACTAATTTTTGTCCATAATTCTTCATCAAAATCCGACAATCCAAAAGTGGGATTATTTGGATCGGCAACTTCCCCCATTCGAATAACCACCATTTTTTTGCTTGGAATTACATAAATCCGTTGGTCTTTTGCCCCCATAGCAGCATACATATCTGATGGTGCTTTTTTTACCAAAGGGCCATTAAAAACAGTTTGATCGTTTGGGATCATATAATTTGATTTTCCATTAAGCCACCATAAGTAACCATAACTTGGATTTATATTTTGTGAGGTTGACGTACTTTCTTTGAAATAAGTTTCGTTAATAATTTGTTCTTTGTTCCATTTGCCGTTGTTTAAAGCCAATAGTCCAAATCTTGCCATGCTTCTGGTGTTGCTGTGGTAAATACTAAAAATAGATCCAAAATTCCAAAACCCATCCATGCCAATTTTTATTTTAATTCTTTCGTTAAAATAGGTTTCAAAAGATGTTTTACTTGCTGTTGAAACAACATCCATCAATTTTTGAAATACATTTCCATAAGCCCACCTTGTCCCAGCATCTGCTATATAAGTAAGATTCGATTTTATGACTAATTGTTTTGTATCGTCAATGCCTGAAGTCATGGTTAATAAATTTCTAACGGTAATTAAATTTTCTTTTTCCGAAGACATATTTGTCCATCCTTTTCCTAAATAATCAGAAACTGGATTGTTCTTATCTAATAGCCCTTCTTGTTGTGCAATACCAATAGTTGTAGCACATAAAGTTTTACCCGCGCTATTCCATTCCCATGTGTCAGTTGCTGTATGTCCGTTGAAATAGTTTTCTATTACAATTCTTCCGTTGACCAAAATCATAAAACCTTTAGTGTTTTTTTGTTCTAAAAAGTCTAAAAGTGGCTGAACGGCAGTTGGATTCCATTCTAAATCCGAAATGGATTTTGTTTCCCAACTTGAACCAGATAAAGGAGGAAAATAGAGGGTTTCCTGCGGAATAGGAGTTTTGTTTTCGGAGCTACAACAAATAAATACAAATAGAGTGCTTAGATAAAAAATGATATTTTTCATTTCATTAGATTAGTTGCTGACTTTGACCAAAAGTATAAAAAATAGTTTAAAGCGTTTTGAGATTTGTAGTTTTCTTATTTTGAATATGATTACTTTTGTACTACTTGAGATTTATAAATAATTTCTAATTCGGTGGAGAGTTGTATTTTTTTTCTAAATAATAAATTCATGATAAATAGTTTTAAAACAGCTCTAATTTGCTTGTGTTTAATCGCTTGTAAGCGAGAAATAAATCCAAAGGAAATCGCTTATTTGAATGGGTATTGGGAAATTGAGAAAGTCGTTTTTGATTCAGGAAAAGAAAAGCTTTATAATGTTAACGAAAGCTATGATTATTTTGAATTAAAAACCGATAATAAAGGTTTTAGAAAGAAAGTAATGCCTCAACTAAATGGTACTTTTTTGGTTAACGATACTTACGAAAATATTAGTTTACAATTTGTAGAAAGCACAGTATATATAGATTACTCTACGCCTTTTGCAAAATGGAAAGAGGAAATTGTTTCCATATCCAAAGATAAATTAGTAATGCGAATCAAGGGTTAAAATGCTAAATTTAAAAAAGCCGCAGCGATTTTTCCGAAGATATGAATCAACAAACCTTTGCTTGATCTAACTTTACTTGCTTTTTGAATATCCGTTTTAACAATCAACCAATTAAACAATG
>JANMZS010000045.1:0-5907 GCA_031383535.1 Flavobacterium sp. | reverse complement strand
TTTGTAGTATTATGCCATCTTTATGTACTTTTATCATAACTTCTTATATTACCATGGTTATTAAAAAAATCTTTATAAAGGTCGAATGCATTACCCATTAATATGTTATATAACTCTTTGTAGAAGTTGCATTATTCTTTGCTTTTTATAGATAAAAAAAGACTATCCGTTACTTGTACTAAAGAATATCTTACGAATGAAATTTATCTTACGAATGAAACACAATGGTATTAGTATCGGATAGTCATAAATAAAAAAATGACAACCATCACTGATTGCCATTTTTTAACGAATAATAAGCGTCAACTAACTATTCTTTAGCCTCTTGATTTTCTCTTGATTTAGCACCTATTCTGTTGACTTTAAACATCGGTGAAAATTTAAATTTTATTGAAGCAATTTTACCATTATCCGAAGCGGATAAACCTTCTTTTTCAACAGTGTTTTTTCTGCTATCAAGCGCTTCGTACATTAATTTTATTTCATCGTAATCTTCACGAGAGAAATTACTTTTATTTTCTTTATAAGCTTCAAAGAATTTATCATATACATTCAATATATTGTTTTTGTTTACCCAAGCAAAACTCATGTCATTTCCGATTTTTCCAGCTCCAAACAATCTATCTCTTAATAATGTAGATTGATTTTTTATGGGCTCATTAGTAGTTTCTTTTACTATCACTTTGGTTTGATTAGTTGCCTTAATATCTTTGTATTTTGCGGCTGAGGTTTCCACTCTTACTTGTGAAGCAATTTTCGTTTCTTCGTCAACATTTGAAAGTGCTTCATTGGCTTCCATGTTCTTTTGATCAAAATCCATAGCAATTTGATCCCAATTATTTTCTAGTTCTGCTGAAGAAACCATCTTTAACGAATCGACATAAGTTTCTAATGCGCTAATGCGTTTTTCAGCCAATTCATTTTCTTTGTTTTTACAAGAAAATATCCCAAGGAGAATTAATGAAAACAATCCTGTTTTTAATACATTTTTAGTCATAATTATTTGGTTTTTAATATTCAATTAAGTTCAAATATTTACTGTAAAATTACTTTGAACATCCTTTTAAGTTGTTATATAATTAGTGCGTTTTGTTATATAATTATTCATATAATTACTATCAACTAATTGTTTATCAGTAATTAAACCGCCATATACTGAGAGTCGATAGATTTGGTTTTGCAGACGGAATCTGCATGGCTGTATGACTTAACTTATTCACCACGAATTCACGAATTAATTGTGGAAATTTGTGAATTTGTGGCAAATGTTTTTAGAACTTCAAAGGTAAATGCACTAAATTACATACCCGTCTGCCGATAGGGTTTTAACTATATCCGAGACTAATAAAACAATAAAAAAGAGCTGTCAAATAAATGACAACTCTTAATCAAAACCAAAAACTAACCAATTTTTTGTTTCTTAATAATTTGTTTTTAATTCTACACGTCTGTTTTTTGCACGACCCATTGCTGTTTTATTATCAGCTATTGGTTTGCTTTCACCATATCCAATTCCTGTTAATCTATCCGCCGCAATACCTTTTTGAATTAAATATGCTTTAACCGATTCAGTTCGTTTTTGCGATAAAGTAATATTGAATGCATCAGAACCATTATAATCGGTATGTCCTTCAATGGTTAAATTCGCACCTTCATATTTGTATAGTATTTTAGATAATTCATCCAGTTGAGAAAGTGAGGCTACTTTTAATTTATCACTGTTATTTTCGAAGAAAATTTTACTACCAATATAGGTGATTTTTACAATATCGGCTGGGGCGATTTCAGGACAACCTTTGTTTGCCAAATTCCCTTTTGCATTTGGGCATCGGTCATCTAAATCAGCAACTCCGTCACCGTCAGTATCTGGACATCCTCTTAGACTTTCAAGTCCAGCAACCGTTGGACAACGATCCAAATCATCGGTAACTCCATCATTATCACTGTCTGAAGCACATCCTTTGGCATCAACTTTTGTGCCTGGTTTTGTATTCGGACATATATCATCTAAATCGGCAACACCATCATTATCAGCATCAGGACAGCCTTTTAACATGGCGGTTCCAGGTTGATTAGGACAACGGTCATCGGCATCTGCAATTCCGTCATTATCTTTATCAGGACACCCATTTAATAGTTTTGAACCCGCAACTTCTGGGCAGTTGTCTAAATAATCTGCTATACCATCACTGTCTCTATCCATAGGACAACCCATTTTATCAACCACAACCTCTGCAGGAGTGTCGGGACATTGATCTTTTTTGTCTGAAACTCCATCATTATCGGAGTCTTTACTATTGCCCATATTAAAAGTTAAACCTACCATGTGTGTTAAATAATCATCCTTTTTATTACCAGCTACAATTCCGTCTCTACTGTCGTTATTGGTAAACATAAATGTTTCTTGCAAGTTCAGCATAATGGTAGGTGTCAATCGAATGTTTACACCACCCCCTACTGTTGGTAGAGCAGAATCGATTTTTTCTTTGTGAAAGTTAAGTTGATTGTCGAATAAAATAAACCCAGCTCCCCCAGAGATATAAGGTCTTATGACAAAATCTGAATTAAAGAAATTGAATCTCAAGTTCAAACTTGCGGCACTAAAATCACTTTTAAAACCATTTATTTTACCACTATCATACCCTAACGTTCCTCTTGATAATAAAGCAGTTACATCTAAATGACTATTTAAGTACGCAGAAACTGAAATTCCTCCAAAACCATACATTGTTTTATCAGTTTTGTACCAGTCTCTTCCACGATCACCATTGTATTGTATGAGACCCCCGTGAAGACCAATATTCCATTTCTTATCTTCTGTTTGTGCTTTTGAGCTGAATGTAGATGCTATACATATACATAAAAATAGTAATTTTTTACTCATGCTTAGAGTTTTCTTTTTTTGGTATTCGTGAATCGTTGATTTCATATTCGTTTTTGTTTAAATTAGTTCTACAAAGATGCTATAGATATGATATAGGTTTGTTACAAAACTTTTGCAAAAAGTTGTAATATTCATAGAAATGGCTATTTACATTTTAATGATTTTGCCATCTTCCATTTCAATAATGCGATGGGTTCGTTTAGCAAAATCATTGTCATGGGTAACAATCAAGAGTGATTGCTTGTACACTTCGGCGAGTTCTTTGAAAATTTCGAACACAATTTCGGAGTTTTTCTTGTCTAAATTTCCTGTGGGTTCATCACCCATAATAATTAGTGGATCGTTGATTAAGGCACGAGCAATGGCTACTCGTTGTTTTTCGCCACCCGACAATTGGTTAGGACTGTTCAAAGCTTTGTCGTGAATTCCTAAAACTTTAAGTTTTTCGTATGCTTTGTCTTCGATTGCTGCAGCGGATATTTTCGCAAGTTTTAAACCAGGTAACATCACGTTTTGCAAAACTGAAAATTCGTTTAATAAGTAATGAAACTGAAATACAAATCCAATTTTCTCGTTGCGAACTATTGCCAATTCTGCATCTAATTTGTCTTTCATCGAAACACAATCTATCATCAAATCACCATCATAAGCAGTATCCATAGTTGATAAGATATAAAGCAATGTCGATTTTCCGCAACCCGATTTTCCGATTATCGAAGCAAATTCACCTTTGTTTATCGAAAAATTAATAGCTGTCAAAACAGTTACATCCATTGTTTCATGAAATGTTTTGGAGATATTGATGGCTTCTAGGATTTTCATGATTTTTGAATGAAGATTAACGATTTTTGATTTAAGATTTTTGCTCCAACTGTTGAATAATTTCAGGTTTTTTTTAAGATAATTTCAATTTTACAAGTTTTGTTGACTCTAAGCAATCGAAAATCAAAAATCGTTAATCAACAATCTGCAATCTTTCTACTTTCCTCTAATGATTTCAACTGGATCTACTTTACTGGCTTTCAATGCTGGAAATAAACCCGCAATTGTGGTTGTAAAAAGGGCAAAAAGGATACTGATGATATAATAAATCAAATCATAACTTATAGGATAGGTTTTTACGGTGGGCAGCGAAGCGGTTTTAAATGGAATAATACCGATTATGGAAGATAAAACATAGCCGAACAAAAGTCCGAACAGCCCGCCCGCAAGTCCAATGATTAAAGATAAAGAAATGAAAATCCACTTGACATCACTGCCCGAAAAACCAGTTGCTTTAAGAATGGCAATCGTGTCCATTTTTTCATAAATCATCATATTGAGAATGTTATAAATCCCAAAACCGGCAACCAAAAGCAGCACTAAACCAACCGCATAAGAAATGATGGTTCGAACAGTACTGCCTGTTTCAAATTGTGCGTTTGCGGTTTGATAATCAATAGTATCTACATCATATTTTTCATGAAATTCTTTGGCAACTGCTGGAGCCGTTTTCATATCAAACAATTTTATTTGAATATCGGTAATGTAATTTACGGGTTTGTCTAATAGCTTTTGCGCTGTTTCAAGCGATGTATAACTAAACGTATTGTCATATTCTACAATGCCTATTTGCGAAATTCCAACGATTTTCATCATCGACACATTGCCTCCAGAAGAAGTAACATTGATGTTGTCGCCTTTGGATAGCAACATTTTTTCTGCCAATCCTTTACCAATAATAATGCTGTTACTCTGAAATAAATCCATTACGTTTCCGTCAATAATATTTTCGGAGATTTTAAATAGTTTTTCTTCATGTTCTATTTCTATTCCGTTGATAAGCCCTGCGATTTCTATGGTTCCCGAGTTAAAAAAAACGGGTGTATTTATTTTGGCTGCTACATCAATAATTCGTTTATCGTTTTTTAAATCTTGAATAATTTTTTTGCTCTCATAAACCGATTTTCCTCGATCTTTTGGCTTTATAGAACCAATAAAATTGGTGTTGTTTTTGTATTTTTCTGACAATAAGACGGGTTGATTTTGAGTAGGCTTCACTTCATTATACAATCTAACGTGTGGCGTTTTATTGAGCATTAATCCATCTAACAAATCGTTCAAACCATTCATAAAACTAATCAAGGCAATAAACATCCCGATGCTAAAAGTCACACCAACGGCTGCAACAATAGTTTGTTTCAAACGTGCTCGAAGCAAATGAATAGCGATATTTAGAATTAGTTTATAATTCATTCTTTGGGTTTATAGATAGTTTCATCAGCTTTTAATCCTGCTACTATTTCAACTTTTTGATAATCAGACAAGCCAATTATAACTTTACGTTTTTCGGTTTTATTTACTTGTATTGAATCACCTTTCAATAAATATTTTCTTGGAATTAGTATAGCATTTTTTTTGGTTATTATGATGATATTGGCTTCGGCAGAAAGATTTGGATATATTTTTTGTGGTGGTTTTATAAAATGAGCTTCGATTTTAAATGTTCTCGTATGCTCGTTCATTATCGGATAAATTTTATCGACTTTAGCATCAAAAACTTGGTTTTTATAACTGTCTAATGTTATTAAAACTGACTGATGGAGTTTGATACGCGCCATGTCGTTTTCATCGACTTCGAGTGCTACTAAAAAGGCATTTTTTTGACCGATAATCGCTAGCGGAAGTTGTGGCGAAATCAAAGTGCCTTCTTTGACCATAACATCGAAAAGTTGTCCCGAAAAAGCACTTTTTATTTGATAATCATTTTGCGTTTCTTGACCAATTTTCAATAAAATGTTATTCTTATTTTGGTCAAAATGCAACTGCGATTGGAGTTGTGACAATTGTTTTTGTGAAGTTTGCAGATTCAATTTTGAAGATGTATACGCTAACTCCACTTTTTCAAAATCAACTTCTGAAATTATTTTGTATTGTTTAATGCGGTTGTTTCTATCGTACAAAGATTTATCAACCAGCAATTTGTCTCTTGCCAATTGCACTTTGATTTCCATTTCTGCGATTTTATCTTGAATATAGTGGTT
>JANMZS010000040.1:0-6065 GCA_031383535.1 Flavobacterium sp. | reverse complement strand
TATTTCTGGCGGATTAAAAGAAGCATTGAACAATGGTATTTCTAAACAAGTAATCAAACTAACAGCTACTGACGGCTTTTTTAAAAACGAAGCTGTTAAAATTTTACTTCCTGAAGAATTAAGAAAAGTAGATTCAAGTTTAAGAAAAATTGGTTTAAGCTCCCTAGCAGATGAAGGATTGAAAGTTATCAATCGTGCTGCCGAAGATGCTGTAAAAGAAGCCACACCTATATTTGTTGATGCCGTAAAAAACATGTCTTTTACCGATGCTAAAACGATATTGATGGGCAGCGAAAATTCTGCAACTAATTATTTGCAAACAGCTACAACCGCTTCTTTATACGGAAAATTCAATCCAGTAATAAAAAATTCATTTGCAAAAGTAGGAGCCGATAAGATTTGGACAAACATTATAACCAAATACAATAGCATTCCGCTAGTTAAAAAAGTAAATCCAGATTTAACTGATTACACCACTAATCAAGCGATGATAGGTGTTTTTAAGATGATTGCTGTTGAAGAAAAAAATATAAGAACAAATATCAATTCTAGAACTTCTACCCTGCTTCAAAAAGTCTTTGCCATGCAAGACAAAAAGTAATTTGATTTAAACGAAACAAAAACTAAAATTCATGCAAAAGATTATCATACTTATTCATTGCAAAGATCAGAAAGCAATTATTTCTACAGTTACAAATTATATTGCTTCAAAAGATGGTAACATTGTTTATTTAGACCAACACGTTGATGCCGATGAAAATGTATTTTTCATGCGCTTAGAATGTGAATTTAGCATTCACAACTGGGATTTAAAAGCCTTAAAAACCGATTTTGAAATTCAATTAGCCAATCCTTTAAAGTTATCTTGGGAAATATATACACAGGAAGAAAAACCAAAAATGGCATTGTTTGTTTCAAAATACGATCATTGCTTATATGATATCCTGGGTCGTTATAGTGCAGGTGAATTACCTTTGAAAATAGCTTTAATTATCAGCAACCACGAAGATTTAAAACCTATTGCTGCTCGTTTTTCAATTCCATTTCACTATGTGCCTTTTACCAAAGAAATTAAAGAAAAAGGTGAAAAAAAACAATTGGATTTATTGGAACAATACCAGATTGATTTTATAGTTTTAGCACGGTATATGCAAATTATTACTCCCAATTTGATTGCTAAATATCGAAATAACATTATCAATATTCACCATTCTTTTTTACCCGCATTTCCGGGTGCAAAGCCTTATCATTCTGCTTTTAAACGGGGAGTAAAAATCATTGGAGCAACGAGTCATTACGTAACAGAAGGCTTAGACGAAGGACCAATTATTGAGCAAGATATTGCCCGAGTATCTCATGTCAATTCTATTGAAGATTTTATTATGAAAGGGCGAGATTTAGAACGTATTGTTTTGGCAAGAGCTATAAAACTTCACGCCGAAAGAAAAACAATGGTTTATGATAATAAAACGGTGGTCTTTTATTAAAATCTTAACGTATCTCCAACAAAGTAATAACAAATAGTTAACAACTACCAAGCTGAAAAAACAGCATCTTTGTAGGGTAATAAACTGGTTATTTATTATTTGGTTTTTGGTTAGTAAAAAGAATGTCGACAGTATTGTCGGCATTTTTTATTTGGTTAAACCAATAATAAAATTTTGCCAAAACCTGTTTTGAAAAACACTCTAATAGTTCTAATTCTTGACATTTGATTTCAAAAACAATTCCATCTCTTGTTGTATCTTCAAAGCTTCTTCCCTAGCCTTTTTGGCAAAATCAACACCACTCGAAGCATAAATAATGGCTCGTGAGGAATTGATAAGCAATCCAATATTTGAATTCATACCATATTTACACACTTCCGAAAGACTACCGCCCTGTGCTCCTACTCCAGGAACTAGTAAAAAACTATCAGGAACAATTTTTCGAATTTCTGTAAAATATTCTGCTTTGGTTGCGCCTACAACATACATTAGGTTTTCAGAATTTTTCCAAGTTTTTGAAGTTTCTAATACTTGTTTGTATAATTCTTTAGCTCCGCCTAGGGTTGCGTCACAATTTAAAGTCTGAAAATCAAATGCACCTTCATTGGATGTCAAAGCCAACATAATTGTATGTTTATTCTCAAAAGCCAAAAAAGGTTCTACGGAATCTTTTCCCATATAAGGGGCAACAGTCACACTATCAAAGTTTAAGTCTTCAAAAAAAGCTTTGGCATACATCGTAGATGTATTGCCTATATCGCCGCGCTTTGCATCGGCAATGGTAAATATTTCAGGATAATTCTCATTGATATAGTTGATTGTTTTTTGCAATGACTGCCAGCCTTTAATTCCATACGCTTCATAAAATGCGGTGTTGGGTTTATAGGAAACTACCAAGTCGTGAGTAGCATCGATTATCGCCTTGTTGAATTCAAAAACCGGATCTTCTAATGCTAAAAGATGTTGTGGTATTTTTGTTAAATCAACATCTAATCCTATACATAGAAACGATTTTTTAAGTTGGATTTGGTCAATTAATTGTTGTGTAGTCATTATTTAAGTGATGCTATTGTTTAAGAGAATTTGAATAAATTATCTTTTTGCAAATCTATAAAAAAATCATCGCTTTCATTATTTTTTAAAATAACAAAAGCGATTATTCCGTTGAGAAAAACGTATCCCTCGAAGTCTTATTTAAACTATTTAATTAGACTAATTTCAACTCTTCGATTCAAGGCTCTTCCTGCTAAAGTCTTGTTGCTTGCTATTGGTCTTTCAATGCCATATCCTTCAGAAGAAAGTCTGTCTGAGCTAATTCCTTTTGCAATCAAATATTGTTTAACAGCCGCTGCTCTATCTTTAGACAATTGAAGATTATTGGCTGCAACACCCGTATTATCAGTATATCCCTCTAATCTAAAATTAGTAGTTCCATATTCAGTCATCACTTTAACAATTTCATCTAAATTAGCAGATGATTCTTGTTTGATTGTGGACTTTCCTGAATCAAACAAAATAGATTTTGAAAAATCATTTAGTTTTTTAAGCACTACTTTATCCACCACTGGACAACCTGCATTTGAAACTGCTCCTTTAACTGTAGGACATTTATCGTCTTTATCTAAAACAGTATCACCATCAGTATCTGCCCACGGGCATCCTTTATTTTCTACTGGACCAGCTACTTTTGGACATTTATCATCTTTATCTAAAACTTTATCCCCGTCAGAATCTACAAAAGGACATCCTTTATTTTCTACTGGGCCTGCTACATCTACACAAGAGTCGTCTTTGTCTAAAACAGTATCGCCATCAGTGTCAGCCCAAGGACAGCCTTTATTTTCTACTGGACCAGCAACATCAACACAAGAGTCGTCTTTGTCTAAAACGGAATCTCCGTCTTTATCTTCCCAAGGACATCCTTTATTTTCAATAGGACCAGCCACTTTAGGACATTTATCATCTTTATCATAAACACCATCCTTGTCAGTATCCTTTAATTTCTTTTGATACACAGGGATTTTCATACCTAAATGAAAGTCCATTGATTTAGACTCTTTAGCAAAGGCATTTGATAATACTGAACCTGAACCAATAAAAAACACTCCTGTTCGCAAACCTGCTCCTATCTGTGTCCCGCTGTATTGCATAACTGAAACTGGAACATAAAAACTAAACCATCTTGATTCGAATCGCGGGGTTACACTAAAACGGTTTTCAATGGTATTTTGATTTAATGCCCCACTATCAACCATACTAAAATCGCCATTGATGTTCAAATAGAATTTTTTGTGCATATTCCAATCTATATCAGCATGTAATGCAGTAGGTAATTTTGACTTCACCCCGCCATTAATAATAGTTGCTGGATAATTATCTTTTAAAAATGTATCTATGTTATCTGCATTATCAAAATCATCTTGGGTTATAGTTTTGTTTAAATTATAACTTTTACGAATGCCTTTATCATAGTTTATAGATCCTAAATCCGTAACGGAAAGTCCAAAACGCAATTTGTATTTATTTAATTCTTTAAAATTTGAAACTTCTTTCTTTGTAGTATCAAAATCGGGTCTCCATTCGTAAACTAAACCTAAATCCAATCCGAAACCTTTAGAGTCAGAGTCAATTTTAATATCCGAATTAGCTGAAAAATCTTGGCTTGTACCATAAATTGCAGTTCCAGTAGTAGTATAAGTACTTAGTATTGGCACAACATTATCATCATACTTTACAGAAATATTTTCGCCTTTAAAATGTGCATTAGCAACTCCTTGTATATACTTAGCTGTAACACCTCCTTTTAAAAAGTGTTGCCCTTTTTGATACAAAACCGCAGCATAAGACAAGCCTAATTCTCCCCAAGAATTTCCAACAGAATTAGGACTACCTAATGAAGTATTAGGAAAACTAGCCGAATTTTCTTTTATTAGATTATTCACGGCAGTACCATTTATATCATTAATATTTACAAATGCTCTAGCCCTTGTAAATACCGCCAAAGATTGCTTTGGTGTTATATTAAACATAAATGAAGGTCCCATAATATCAAAATTCATAATTGCATTATTGGTACTACTGAACGATTTTTTGGCTTGGGTATCAAAATCATAACCTGATTTAAAAGCATCAGAAAATTTAACTGCATACGCATCATTACCAAAAGAAGTACTAAAAGAAAATAAATTAATATCTGTCTTAAAACGAGAATCAACTATAGAAGCTGGATTAAATAAAACCCCTTGAACACCCGCATAATTATCATGGTAATAACCAAGATAAGACTGTGCATTTGCCGAAATAAAACTTGTAAATACAAGAATTGCTAGTAATGTTTTTTTCATAAATAGTGAATTTAAATTAATGATTTTAATTTTCTACCGATATGGTACTCATAATACTTCCAAAAGTACTACAAAATAAAACAAAAAAAATCCCTATTTCTAGGGATTTAATTAAATAAAATTTTTAAAAATATAAATGAAGTTAAAAAACCTCACTAGCTTCTTTTAATTTTTCCATATTATTAACCAATTGTAATTCGTCTACAATTTTCTGGATGTCACCATTCATAATGTTTCCTAAATCATATAAGGTCAATCCTATTCGGTGATCCGTTACTCGACCTTGTGCATAATTATAAGTACGAATCTTAGCTGATCGATCTCCAGAACTTACTTGAGAAGTTCGTTTTGTTGCATCCTCAGCTTCTTTCTTTGCTAATTCTTGTTCGTATAAACGGGAACGTAAAACCGTCAAGGCTTTATCTTTATTCTTGTGTTGCGATTTTTGATCCTGACATTGCGCTACTAAACCTGTTGGAATGTGCGTCAACCTCACCGCCGATTTTGTTGTGTTTACTGATTGTCCACCAGGTCCTGACGAGCAGAAAAAATCGACACGAACATCGTTCATATCAATTTGTACATCAAACTCTTCGGCTTCTGGAAGCACCATAACCGTTGCGGCAGAGGTATGCACACGACCTTGTGTTTCCGTCTGTGGTACCCGTTGTACACGGTGAACACCAGCTTCGAACTTAAGAGTTCCGTAAACATCCTCGCCAGTTACTTCAAAAATAACTTCTTTGAATCCTCCTGATGTTCCTTCGTTCATATCGACAACAGATGTTCTCCAACCTCGATTTTCGCAATATTTAGTGTACATTCTGAATAAATCCCCAGCAAAAATACTAGCTTCATCGCCTCCTGTTCCAGCACGGATTTCAACCATTACATTCTTAGCATCTTCTGGATCTTTTGGAATCAACATAAACTTAATTTCTTCTTCTAATTCAGGTAATCTTTCTTTGGCTTCGTCGAGTTGCATTTTGGCCATTTCGGTCATATCAGCATCACTTCCATCGGCTATTATCTCGTTAGCTTCATCAATATTTGCTTTTAAAATAACATATTCATCTCTCTTTTCGGCAAGAGCCTTTAAGCCTTTATATTCTTGATTCAATAAAACATATCTCTTTTGATCTGAAATTACATCAGGCTGAATGATTAAGTCCGAAATTTCGTCGAACCGTTGTTTTACTATTTGAAGTCTGTCTAACATAGTCTTATTCCTTTA
>JANMZS010000033.1:0-4182 GCA_031383535.1 Flavobacterium sp. | reverse complement strand
TTAGAGCTTTAGGCTGATTAATCATATTTTTATATGTGCGTTGAATACACTATAAATATACTGATTTTCAGCCTATTAATCTAATTTTAAAGAAGAAATTTCTTTCTTTTTTAGTTGGTTTTTCAACCCTTGATTCGCATTGTTATTATACGATTACTTTTAAATAGTGATTGAAACTAAAACGCAAATTAAAAAACATTACAACACGGAAATTACCGCTAGTGGTTTTATTGATGAATCAAGAGTTCAAAATTAGAAACCAATCGTTAAAACGAGCGTATTTATATGTTTTTGTTTTTAGTCACAATCACATTGACTCTAAACATTAAATAAATGGTAAATAACATAATTCCAGATGCAATCATAGCCAATGTATCATAATGTTGCAAAGGGGCGTAGTTGTCTTTTTGAACAATAATTAGTCCTGCAATCATGGCTCCAAAACCACCTGCAATTTGCTGCAAAGACGAATTAATACTCATAAATGCGCCTCTGTCCTTTGGTTGAGGGATAGCCGATGTGAGTGCAGAAGAGGGTACAAATCGACTCATAATTGCCATCATCATAATCACATTTGTGACTACTACAATCCAAAATGGAGTTGCCGAATACCGAGCATAAATATTGATAATGATTGTAGCCAGAATAGTGGCAAAAGCAAAAATTTTAAATTTATTGACTTTATCACTCAATTTTCCAACAAAAGGCATTACGGTTAAAGTTCCCACTCCAGTAATCATAAATAAGAGGGGCAATTGTGTCATGGTCACTTTCAAATTATTGACCGCAAAGGCACTACCAAAAGGCATCATCATAAATCCTCCTACCGAAAGTAAAGCCGTCGACAAAAATCCAATTCTATAGTTTTTTCGCGAAACAGTATGCCATAAATGTTGAAAGGCTGAGTTCTCGTTTTGAAGCAAAAGATGTTCTCTAATAGGATTTAACTTAATGAATATCGTTATTGCAATGATTCCCGCCATTACTGCTATCCATAAAAAAGGAATATTCCACCCCCATAGAGAAGCAATATAAAGCCCTATTGGAATTCCTAAAACTTGGCTTACCCCAAATCCCATTTGTACAAATCCCATCACTTTACCACGTTGTTGTAAGCTAAATAAATCAGCAATAATTGCCATAGAAATAGAGCTAATCACACCGCCAAAAAGTCCTGTAATTATTCTTGCACTAACCAATAAGGTATAATTAGGAGCTATGGCGCAAAATAAAGTTCCCATTATAAAACCAATATAAAAAAACAACAACAGTTTTTTACGGTCAAATTTATCTGCAAATCCTGCGGTTAGAATGCCTGAAATTCCAGCGCTAAAAGCATAAGCTGAAACGGCTACTCCAAACTCTGAGGTAGTAATTCGCAACGTTTTCATCATAATATCCCCCAATGGAGACATGACCATAAAATCTAACACCACGGTAAATTGGGTAATGGCTAAGATAAAAATTACAAATTTTTGATAAGTAGTAAAAGAAAGTGATTGTTGAGTTTGCGTATTTTTATTCATTTTCATAGGTATGGTCTGGTAATTTTATGCTTAAATACTGTAAATACGATCTTTCCAATTACAAAAATATAAGGGCGGTAAATATAGCATTTAAAGGTGAAAATTTTGGGAGTCTTCATGTAGAAAGTATGAAGTATAATTCCAAAATAATGCTCATTTCTTATTTTAGACTATAAGGCTTTGGACAATGGACATTTATCTTAGTATCTTCGTGCCTAGATTATAAAAATATGTTTTTCCAAATTAAGTCTTATCTCAAATTCCTTTGGAACTCTAAGAATGAACACGGAGTACATTCGCCATTTGTATTTGAATTACTAACCAAATGCTTTTATGATTGTAAATCTAAACCTGAATATGCTATTTTAGCTGCGTATCGAAAATCTCTTTTAGAAAATAAAAACACGATTGAGGTGACCGATTTTGGAGCTGGATCAAGAGTTTTTAAATCAAATACAAGGCAAATTGCCAAAATTGCCAAAACAGCTGGGATTACCCAAAAACGAGCTGAATTGTTATTTAGAATTGTGAATTATTTTCAGCCTGATTCTATTCTAGAAATAGGAACCTCTTTAGGATTAGCCACTTCTGCCCTAGCTCTAGGCAATCCCAAAGCAGTTGTTACAACCCTAGAAGGTTGTCCAAATACAGCAAATCAATGCCAATTGCAATTGCAATCCCGAAGTTTCGGGACAATATTCAATACTATAAAATCTATTGTAACCGAGTTTTCAGCATATCTCTCAACTTCCAACTTCCAACTTCCAACTTCCAATCTTGTCTACTTTGACGGAAATCATTCTAAAAAAGCTACATTAGATTATTTTGAGCTTTTAGTACCAACGATTACCAACGATTCTTTGTGGATTTTCGATGATATTCATTGGTCGGCAGAAATGGAAAAAACATGGGAAATCATAAAAAAACATCCTAAAGTTTCTGTAACCATTGACACTTTTCAATGGGGATTAGTCTTTTTTAGAAAAGAACAAGCCAAAGAACATTTTGTGATACGGGTTTGAAATTATTTAAATTTGTTGTAACAATAACAATAATTAAAAGTCCTATTTGATAAACTTTTAAACCTTAAACTAGAAATGAGTCAACCCTTAATTAAAATCACCAATATCAAAAGAGATTTTGTCTTAGGCAATGAGATTGTTTATGTACTCAAAGGGATTGATTTAGAAATTAATAAAGGAGAATATGTTGCACTTATGGGGCCTTCGGGTTCTGGAAAATCAACTTTAATGAATCTTTTAGGATGTTTAGACACTCCCACATCAGGAAACTATATTTTGAACGGAAAAGATGTAAGCCAAATGAAGGATAATGAATTGGCAGAAATTCGCAATAAAGAAATAGGGTTTGTTTTTCAAACCTTTAATCTTTTGCCTCGAACAACAGCACTCGATAATGTAGCTTTGCCGATGATTTATGCTGGATATTCTAAAGCTGAAAGACGAGAAAGAGCCGCAAAAGTATTGCATCAAGTTAATCTTGGCGATAGAATGGATCACCAACCCAACCAATTATCAGGAGGACAAAGACAAAGAGTCGCTATAGCAAGAGCTTTAGTAAACAAGCCTTCTATCATTCTTGCCGATGAACCCACCGGAAATTTAGACAGTAAAACATCCGAAGAAATCATGAAACTTTTAGAGGATATTCACAATAACGGCAACACCATAATTGTTGTAACTCACGAAGAAGAAATTGCAGCACATGCCAAAAGAATTATCCGATTAAGAGATGGAATGATTGAAAGTGACACAAATAAATAATTGCAGATTTCAGATTTTAGATTTCAGTGTGCAATCTAAAACCTGAATTCTAAATTCTAAAATTCTAAAAATGAAAGTATATACTAAAACAGGTGACAAAGGAACCACAGCACTTTTTGGAGGAACTAGAGTTCCTAAAGATCATATCCGAATCGAAAGTTACGGAACTGTAGACGAATTAAATTCGTATATAGGTTTGATTCGGGACCAAGAAATAAGCAATCATTATAAAAAAATTCTCATCGAAATTCAAGATCGACTATTTACTGTGGGCGCCATCCTTGCTACTCCACCTGAAAAAGAAGTAAAAAAAAATGGCGAATTGCGATTACAAAAACTAGGGATTATTGATAGCGATATCGAATTGTTAGAAAACGAAATTGATGCCATGGAAGAAGCTTTACCTCCAATGACGCATTTTGTTTTACCAGGAGGTCATTCTACCGTGTCATATTGTCACATTGCACGCTGTGTCTGTCGCAGAGCAGAACGTTTAGCCGTTCATTTGGATCATAACGAACCTGTTAACGGCGGTGTTATTATGTATTTAAACCGACTTTCTGACTACCTTTTTGTACTGGCACGGAAGTTGTCAAAAGATGTAAACGCTGACGAGGTAAAATGGATACCGAGGAAATAGGATTTCAGATTGAAGATTGCTTCGCCTGTTCGAGCATAGCTCTCGGGTAACGATTTTTGACCCGAGAGCTGAAAGTTCGAACTGGCGAAGCATTTCAGATTTACTGTAAAATTAAATTATTATCTAATTAGATGATTATAAACAATTTAAAACCAAAAAAAATTATTTTTTTAAATCAAAAATCGTTAATCTAAAATCAAAAATCAGCAATCAATAACACGTTCTTAACTTT
>JANMZS010000079.1:0-9176 GCA_031383535.1 Flavobacterium sp. | reverse complement strand
CATTGTACTGTCTTCGTAGCGGTTTGAACCCCTTCGCAAAGTCCGGTTGTGGTTGCAGTGACAGAGATTAAAGCACTTGTATAGAATTCAGAGGCACCAATAGCACTAATGACCCAATTATTTGAAACATCTACAGTTGTTGTATAAGTTGTAGCTGTACCGTCAATATAAAGAGTAATAAGGTCACCACTTATACCAGTTCCTGAAATAGAGGTGTCTCCTTCTGTAATTATAGGAGTTGTAATTACTACTGTATTTGTTGTTTGATTTCCAATAGTAGTTGTCGCTGAAGTTGAAGTTACGCCACCAGGAAAAGTGATTATTGCATAAATTTGATTTCCTGATGTTAGACTTAATCCACTTACCGTCCAACTTCCATTGGATAAAATAGCAACAGGTGATCCTACTGCGACATTACCAGGAGTCGTGTATAACTGAATAGTTCCACTTGTCGCTGCAACACTACCAGTAACTGTAGCTACAGACCCACAATAATTTCCTGAAATAGTTGGTGTTGGTTTCGTTATGACAGTAACTGAAGTACTTGTAGTAGCGGTACACTTACCAGTTTCGGTAGCAATTACATAAACCGATTGACCCGCAGTAACGGCAACAGCTGCAGATGTCCAGACACCACTCACATTAGCCGCAAACGTACTATTTAAAACTCCTGCTACATATAATTGTATCGAAGCTGATGCTCCAGAAGTTCCTGATATTGTGGTTGTACCAGCATAAATCGGAGTACTCACTACTGGCGTAGTAGCAGCACCGATACACCCAGTCCCGTTATCATAAGCCACTTTAGGTCCTTCACACCCACTAATAACTTGTGAAACTTGATAATAGCCTATTGGCATATTACCAACGCCGCTGGTACAATTTGAAAAATTTCCATTCGGTTTGAATTTCCATGCTGTACCTGATATTTGAATAACCGAATTACTAGCTGTTACAGAATAAATTAAAATACCATCTTTATAAACATTTAAAGTGGCACCAGAAGTCAAACCATCCCCACAAATTCCTTTTGAATTACCCGTTACACTCGTCAAAGCAGATGTTGTACAAGGTACAGCTACAGTTACAGAACTACAATTATCAATTGAAGTACCCTCGCCTGGTGCTTGAGCAGTGGCATTTATAGTGTTTCCACTAGAAACTGCAGTAACTGTTACGCTTAGGGTCTGTGGACTAGTGGTAGTTGCCGCAGAGGTTCCTATTAAGGTTGAGCCATTATATACTTTTATTACAGTCCCAATAGATTCTGTAGTAGTAACACTAATAGATGTTGCTGCATTAGCAATTGGGCCATTGATGGTGGGGCAAAGGGATCGATCCCCACAAACTTGCCCAGGAGCACAAGGCGTATAATTGTCAATTATTTGAGTAAAACAGTTAGCCAAAGAACCACAATTAGAATCAGTACCAGCAATGTCAGAGGCCGATGATGGATTACATATAGTCGATTTTTGAGCCGCCAAATTATCAACCATAGCCATACGCATGGCAGTACTAGAATTAATTGTAGTAGGTACTGGTGTAGCAGTAGCAAAATAAGTCGTCAGATCACTCATTTTCACAAAGAAATCATAAAAATAATCAGGATCACCACAACTTGTAGTAAGTGCAATTGATTTTTGATAATTCGTTGTACCAAGATATGAAATGACGGGTGTACAATTAGCATTATTGATATCATAAACATAAACCCCAAACTTTGTAGCCAGTACGATTTCTATTTCAAAACCAGGATTTGCACTTGAATATTGCGGATCGGCATTTGGACCTGTTGCACCAAATTTACCATCGGTATCAATCAGAATGCTGTAACTTTTTGCATTAGGAGCTGTTTTACCCATTCTCATTCTAAACAACCAGTTTCCACTAGCATCAAAATAGGACTGAACTGGATCTTGATCACCTTGATCTACAAAATCTGTAAAACTACAATTTGGTCCTGCACTAAGATCACTTGTAGGCTCCACAGAAGGAAATACCAATGAAGTAAAAGGGATTTCACTTTCTAATTGATCGTCAGTAAAAAAACCTCCAGTAGTTGCAGAAGTATATCCATCTCCATTCGGATCTAGTATTACAGTTCCTGCACCAGTGGCTCTTTCATATATAAGACCGGTAGTTTGTGCTTCTACCCTAGCAAAGGATAAGATAAAAAGCAATGTTGTAATTTTAAATAAACTTTTGTAGCTAGTAAAGTATTTCATAATTAGATTACGATTATGGAAGTTATTTTAATTTTATTTTTAAGCCAATTATAGCCAACCTCAAAGAGAAATGATTATTTTTTGACTGTTTTTTTCTTGAAAAATTATTAATTTACGGACAAATAAAACGAATAAAAAATCATTAACCAAATAAATTTATGCACTTCATCGATGAAAATTTAGTTTTTTATCGATGAAATGCGTGTTCTTAAAATATTTTCAAGAAGTTAAAAAAAATAAAATATTGATTATCAATTATTTATAATAATTTTATTTAAGAAAATCAATATTTCTAATCAAACCAATATATTTTGTTCTTTTCAATGGAGAATTTTTAAACACCATTTTGAATGTTTCTTCTGTAATTTCTTGCCAATCTTTTTTGGACATCGACAGCAATTCGGTCCCGATAGCTATCGGGATGGGATTAAAAAGGGGTTCGTTATGTGGTTTTGAAAATTTGTTCCAAGGGCATACATCTTGGCAAACGTCGCAACCAAAAGCCCAGTCATCAAACTTCCCTTTCATTTCATGAGGAATATTTTCTTTAAGTTCGATGGTAAAATAGGAAATACATTTACTACCATCAACCACATAAGGTGCTACAATGGCTTGAGTGGGACAAGCATCAATACAGGCAGTACAAGTGCCGCAATGGTCAGTCGTGGCATAGTCATATTCTAAATCTAAATCGATAATCAATTCGGCAATAAAATAAAAAGAACCTACTTTTTGAGTTAATAGATTACCGTTTTTTCCAATCCAGCCCAAACCACTTTTGGCAGCCCATGCTTTGTCCAATACTGGTGCTGAATCTACAAAAGCACGTCCCGACACTTCGCCAATGTTATCTTGAATAGAAGCTAATAGTTCTTTTAGTTTTTCCTTAATAACAAAATGGTAGTCCTGACCGTAAGCATATTTTGAAATTTTATAGGAATCTTCGACTTGAAATTCGGAGGGATAGTAATTCAACAAAAGTGATACAACACTTTTTGCTCCATCAACTAATAAAGTAGGATCTAAGCGTTTGTCAAAATGGTTTTCCATGTAAGTCATTTGACCGTTCATTTGCTTATTTAACCAATGCTCTAATCGAGGTGCCTCTTCTTCTAAAAAACCTGCTTTGGATATACCACAAGACAAAAACCCGAGGCGTTTGGCTTCGGATTTGATGAAAGAGGTATAGCGGGAAGCGGGAAGTTGGGAGTTGGGAGCTGGAAGCGGGGAGTTGGGAGATGCCATTATTATTTCAGTTTAGATTTAAAGGCAATAGTCATATTCATCAAATCAAAGGAATCTTTATACAGTTTATCAAAAACTTCGTTACTTATGTAGTCTCTTATTTTTGCTTTATACAAACAAGTCAAAACTTCGGCTAACGACGATCGAACTGAATACCCTAAAAATCTATTGAACTCAGCATTAGATTGTTCTATGGAACCTTCAGATATATTTAAAGCTACAGAATCTGAGGCTCTTAAAAGTTGTGAGGCAAGATTGTACATTTCGTGCTTAGGGAATTCTTTAATAATAGCATTTATATCCTCTCCAAAATCCATTGATTTCTGCCAGATAATTAATTTTTCAAATTTAAACTCATACGTTTTTTATTTTTTGTTGGTAGCAGGGAGCTGGAAGTTAGAAATTCTTCCAACTTCTAGCTTCCTGCTTCTTGCTACTAGCTTCCCTCTTTTTTCCCTCTTCCAACTCCCAGCTTCCTTCTTCCCATTTTAATCCTAAAAAAGCCCTTGTTGAATATTTGTTCTTACTTTTCCAAGATGCTTGTATGCTTTTTCCGTGACTTCACGACCTCTTGGTGTTCGCATAATGAAACCCTCTTGAATTAAAAAAGGCTCATACACTTCCTCAATAGTTTCGCTACTTTCGGATACGGCTGTCGCCAAAGTCGATAAACCCACTGGACCACCTTTGAATTTGTCAATGATGGTATTTAATATTTTATTATCCATTTCATCTAGACCATGCGCATCAACATTCAAAGCTTTCAAAGCATAACGTGCAATTTCAATATCGATAGTGCCGTTTCCTTTAATTTGTGCAAAATCACGCACTCTTCGCAATAAAGCATTAGCAATACGTGGTGTTCCCCTACTTCTTCCTGCGATCTCAATAGCAGCTTCCATCGAGATGGGCATTTTCAAAATCGTTGCACTTCTTTCAACAATAGTAGTTAGTAGTTCAGTAGTATAATATTGTAATCTTGAAGAGATACCAAAACGAGCTCTCATAGGAGCGGTCAATAAACCCGAACGTGTGGTAGCACCAATCAACGTAAAAGGATTCAAATTGATTTGTACAGTTCTGGCATTAGGCCCCGATTCAATCATAATATCGATCTTGAAATCTTCCATAGCCGAATACAAATATTCTTCGACAATAGGACTCAACCGGTGTATTTCATCAATAAACAAGACATCCCTTTCTTCGAGATTGGTTAGTAAACCTGCTAAATCACCCGGTTTATCTAACACTGGTCCTGAAGTGATTTTTATTCCTACTTGTAACTCATTAGCCAATATGTTTGCCAATGTAGTTTTTCCTAAACCAGGAGGTCCATGAAATAGGGTATGATCTAAGGCTTCGTTTCTTTGGTTTGCAGCTTGAACAAAGACTTTAAGGTTTTCTAAAATTTGATCTTGACCAGCAAAATCATCAAAGGAAAGGGGTCTTAACTTTTTTTCTAAGTCAAACTCCTCTGCATTATAACCATTGGTCGTTGGGTCTAAATTTTCGTTCATGTTACAAATATAACAAAGTTATAAGCAAATAAAAATGCCTTTCAATCCCGAAGTTTCGGGAGAAAGGCATTTAAGTATTTTAGTTGGAAAGATTAATGGTGTAAAACTTCTTCACCCTCTTTCATTGGTACATTTTGAGGCACAAAATCTTCGTCATGCCCTGGCTTGCTGTAATCATAAGGCCAACGGTGTACATGAGGAATCTCACCTTCCCAGTTTCCGTGAATGTGTTTGATTGGTGCAGTCCACTCCAAAGTGGTTGATTTCCATGGATTTTGAACTGTTTTCTTACCGTAGAAAATACTACTAAAGAAATTGTATAAAAACACCAATTGGAAAGCTCCACCTATCAAAGCAAACATGGTTATCAAAACGTTTACATTTTGCAAGTCATCAAACAATGGAAAGTTTGTATTTGTATAATAACGTCTTGGCAAACCTGCTAATCCTATAAAATGCATAGGGAAAAATACACCATAAGCGCAAACAGCAGTAGCCCAAAAGTGGATATACCCTAAATTCTTGTTTAACATTCTACCAAACATTTTTGGATACCAATGATAAATACCGGCAAACATTCCGTAAAGAGCAGAAATACCCATTACCAAGTGAAAGTGAGCTACCACAAAATAAGTGTCATGCACATTAATATCCAAAGTACTGTCACCAAGAATAATACCCGTTAAACCACCCGTAATAAAAGTAGAAACCAATCCAATAGAAAACAACATAGCTGGATTTAGTTGTAAGTTTCCTTTCCAAAGTGTAGTGATATAATTAAATGCTTTTACGGCAGATGGAATCGCAATCAATAAAGTGGTAAATGTAAATACAGACCCTAAGAAAGGATTCATACCCGTAATAAACATGTGGTGTCCCCAAACAATGGTAGAAAGAAATGCAATAGCCAAAATTGACATAATCATCGCTCTATAACCAAAAATAGGTTTGCGTGAATTAGTAGCTATAACTTCTGAGGTGATTCCTAAAGCAGGTAATAAAATGATATATACTTCTGGGTGACCTAGAAACCAAAACAAGTGTTCAAACAAAACTGGTGAACCTCCTTGATGATGCAAAACTTCTCCAGCAATATATATATCTGATAAGAAAAAAGATGTTCCAAAACTTCTATCAAAAATTAATAATAAAGCGGCAGACAATAAAACAGGGAAAGAGATAACTCCAATAATAGCAGTAACAAAGAAAGCCCAAATAGTAAGTGGCATTCTGGTTAAAGACATTCCTTTTGTTCTCAAATTAATTACTGTCACTATATAATTTAGAGATCCCATCAATGAAGCGGCAATAAATACAGCCATAGAAACCAACCAAAGCGTCATTCCTGCTCCAGAACCTGGTATAGCTTGTGGCAATGCACTTAAAGGCGGATATATTGTCCAACCCGCTGATGCAGGTCCTGACTCCACAAAAAGAGAGCTAACCATTAAAACACTTGAAAGAAAGAATAACCAATAGGAAACCATATTCAAAAATCCTGATGCCATATCCCTAGCACCCAATTGAAGTGGAATTAATAAATTACTAAAAGTTCCACTTAAAGCTGCTGTTAGTACAAAGAAAACCATTATGGTTCCATGTATGGTGACTAAAGCTAAATAACGATCATTTAATAATACTCCGTCAGGAGCATAACTATCTCCTAGTACAAAACTAAAAATTTTGAAAGATTGCTCTGGCCAAGCTAATTGTAATCTAAAAAGTAATGAAATCGCAACACCAATAACACCCATTATAATACCTGTTAACAAGTATTGTTTAGCAATCATTTTGTGATCAATACTAAATATATACTTAGTGATAAAAGTGTCTTTATGGTGATGTTCGTGTTCGTGTTCGTGTCCGTGATCGTGACCTTCTGCTGACATATATGTGTACTTTAAATTTTCTTAATAATTATTTCAAGGCTATTTTAGAAATAACCGCAGTGTCTTTAGCTTTAATTGAATCGGTACCTACACCTTCATCAGAAGCCTTGGGAGCATTAGCAACTTTTACTTCTTGAGCAATAGTAGGCTTGTCACTAAGCCATTTTTTGTAATCTTCTGGAGTATCTACTACTACTTTCATTTGCATGTTATAGTGAGAAGCTCCACAAATTTTGTTACAAAGCAATAAAAAATCAAATGTGTATGGATCTAGTGCTGTTTCGCCTTTGGCTACTAACTCAATACTTTTGTCTGATCTAATTTTATTAATATTAGCGACTTTTGCTACCATGTATGGTAATTCACGATACTCATCAGTAGTATAAATCGGTTTAAAAGCAAATTCTGTAACCATTCCAGGAACACAGTTCATTTGTGATCTAAAGTAAGGGAAATAAGCAGAATGCAAAACATCTTGGGAACGAAATTTAAAATGTATTTTTTTTCCTTTTGGAATATGTAATTCTTTTACAACAATGTCATCTTGTGCATTTGGATCTGAAAGGTCAACTCCTAAAGTGTTAACACCCTCAATCAATCTAACATTAGCTTTTCCGAGAACGTTGTCATTACCAGAGTATCGTGCAGTCCAATTGAATTGTTGTGCATAAACCTCAATTACAATCGTATCTTCATCCTCATCTATAAACATAATATTAGTCCAAGCATACAATCCATAAAGGATTAGTACCGCCAAAACTAAAGCAGGAATTGCACTCCAGATGATTTCTAACTTTGTACTATCCGAAAAATATAAAGCTTTTTTTCCTTCTGCTCCTCTGTACTTAAACGCAAAATAATGAACCAATACCTGAGTAAAAGCTTGCACTGCAAAAATAACAATCCAAGTAATATTCATCAAATTATCAACCATACCTCCATGCTCAGAAGCAGGTGTGTGAAGCACTAATCCACCCCATTTAAACAATCCATAAATAGTGAAAATATAAATGAATGCTAAAAAACCAAACATCAAATATCCCTGAATATTATTATCCCCATCGTTAGCTACTTGTGAATTGTCTTTATTGACTCCTACTTGAGTCAAATCAAATATTTTAGTCAACTGCCATAATGCAATAGCTAATAAAACTAAAACTATAATTACCAACAAACTTGTCATCTAATTTTTCTTTAAATATTAATAATGAAAATGCTTACTTTCTTCAATAAACGGATTCCTCTTTGGCAATAAAGGGGCTTTTGTTAATGCAGTAAAAACAACATAGATAAACAATCCGAAAAAGAAAAGAACCGATGCTATTTCTGGAACTCCAATAAACCATTGATCGCCTACCGTACCTGGCATAATCATGTTAAAAAAGTCAACATAATGTCCTAATAAAATTACGGTTCCTGCCATAACTAATACCCAAGATATTCTCTTGAAATCTGTATTAATTAAAATCAAAATAGGAAATACAAAATTCATAACTACAGCACCAAAGAAAGGGAGATTGTAATCATTAATTCTAGTTACAAAATAAGTTACCTCTTCAGGAATATCGGCATACCAAATCAACATAAACTGGGAGAACCATAAATAAGTCCAAAACACGCTAAAACCAAACATAAATTTTGCTAAATCGTGAATATGGCTTGTGTTAACATGCTCTAAATATCCTTTGGATTTTAAATATAAGGAGACCAAACAAATAGTAGTAACACCACTTACAAGAAAACTAGCAAAAACATACCACCCAAATAAAGTACTAAACCAATGTGGGTCTACTGACATAATCCAGTCCCATGACATAATTGATTCAGTAACAATGAAGAAAACTAAAAACCCAGCTGACATTTTGAAATTCTTTTTGTAGAAACTATTATCAGTGGCTTCATCTTGAGCCAAACAATTTTTTCTTGAATAATATCTATACAAATTCCATCCAGTCAAAAATATAGCTGCTCTTACTATCCAAAAAGGAAAATTTAAATAGCCTGATTTTGCTGCAATAAGTTTATCGTGTGCTACTACTTCAGGATCTAACCAAACAAATAAATGATTGAAGTGCAAACCACAAAGAATTAATACAATAAAAAACAATACAGATCCAACAGGCAAATAAGCTGTTATTCCTTGCATTACTCTAAACAATACTGGCGACCAACCTGATTGAGCCACTTGTTGAATAGCATAAAAAGCTAATACCCCAAGAGTAACTAACATAAAGAATATACAGGCAACATACAAAGCAGACCATGGCTTGTTTTGCAATTGATGTAAAACATGCTCTAAG
>JANMZS010000235.1:0-19202 GCA_031383535.1 Flavobacterium sp. | reverse complement strand
TTTGTCATTTTATAAATATAAAAAAACGTCCCGATAAATCGGGACGTTTTCAAAAATATTTTAAAGAGAAATTATTTTTTAGATAAAATAGCTCAGATTCTCCTTGAGGAGAATTTTGGAAACATATCCAATACCATTGTAGTTTTACCCAACAAAAGAGCTAAAATATTCCTCATTGAAGCTTTAAAAAAGCAAATAACAACTAATATACTATCTCCTGAAATTATTAGTATTGAAGAATTTATTCAAGAAATTGCGGGTATTAGAAGTATAGATTCTATAGCATTGTTGTTTGAATTTTATGAAGTTTATTTATCGATTACTGAAAAATCGAGTCAACAGCCTTTTGAGACTTTTGCCAATTGGGCCAAAACACTACTACAAGATTTTAATGAAATTGACCGTTATTTATTAGATCCATTAGCAATACTATCCTATTTAAAAGATATTGAAGATATTAAAAAGTGGGGAATAGAAGTCGAAAATAAAACCCAATTATTGGAGAATTATATCGATTTTTGGAAATTGTTACCCAAGTATTATCAAACGCTGTATGACCATCTATTAAAAAAAGGAATAGGCTATCAAGGCTTGATCTACCGAGAAGCAGTTCATAATCTCAGTTTGTTTTCTAGTGCTACTCAAGATAAAAAATATGTGTTTGCTGGTTTTAATGCTTTGAATGTAGCAGAAGAAAAAATTGTACAGTTTCTAATAGCATCAAATCAACTTAAGATTTATTGGGATATAGATCAAACGTTTCTAAATGATCCTTATCATGATGCTGGTTTGTTTGTACGTCGTTTTAAAGAAAACTGGAAACACTACAAATCCAACCCTTTTGAATGGATTGTAGATGATTTTTCGCAATCAAAAAACATTCAAATTATTGGCACACCAAAATCTATTGGTCAAGCTAAAATAGCTGGTAGTATCATCGAAAAAATTCTTGTTGATCATCTAAACACTTCTTTAGATAAAGTAGCCATTGTTCTTGGAGAAGAAAATTTATTATTGCCGCTTTTGTATTCATTACCATCCGATGTGGGGGCTTTAAATATCACTATGGGATATTCTAGCAAGAATAACCCAGCTCAGATTTTAATAGCCAAATTGTTTAAAATGCACACGAATGCTTTGTCTAGAAATGCCAAAAGTTATGTGTTATATTACAAAGACGTTTTGGATATTTTGACCCATCCATTAGTCGAGCCTTACTCAAACACTAGTGATTTAGTTGCTGTTATAAATCAAAATAATTATACGTTTATTCCACATTATAAATTGATGGAACTAAATCAGAATCCAAGTGATTTGTTTCTTTTGTTATTTCAAAAGTGGGAAAATGATGCTATGAAAGTATTAGAATTGCTTTCAAAATTATTGTTGACAATAAAATCAAATTTTAGCGATGATCAAGAGGATGAAAAAATAGCTAAGACTTTTGTGTATTCGATTTTTAAAGTCATCAATAAAATCATCAATTATTATTCAAATCACAAGCAAATTGACAAAATCGATACACTTTATGCTATATATAAACAAGTCATTGATTTGGCTGAGGTGTCGTTTGAAGGAGAACCATTACTAGGTTTACAAATTATGGGCGTTCTCGAAAGTCGTGTTTTAGATTTTGATACAGTAATCATAACGGCTATGAATGAAGGTAAATTACCTGCAGGAAAATCGCAGAATTCATTTATTCCTTATGATTTGAAACGAGAAAAAGGATTGCCTACTTTCAAAGAAAAAGATGCTATTTATACGTATCATTTTTACCATTTATTACAACGAGCCAAAAATATTTATTTGATTTACAACACCGAAAGCGAAGGCTTAGATGCAGGAGAGAAAAGTAGATTTATCACTCAATTAGAAGTCGAAAAGCAACCCAATCATAAGCTGTCACTCGAAATTTACAATGCTATTATTCCCGAAAAGGCTTATCATCCGATGGTTATTCCAAAATCGGAAACAGTGATGATTCGGTTAAAAGAAATAGCCGAAAAGGGGTTTTCGCCGTCAGCATTAACAAGTTATATTCGGAATCCGATTCAGTTTTATTTCCAGAAGATTTTGCGAATTAGCGAAGTAGAGGAAGTTGAAGAGAATATTGCGTTGAATACATTGGGAACTATAATTCACGAAACATTAGAAGTTTTATACACTCCTTTTATTGGAAAATTTTTATCAGAAACAGATATTTTGAGTTGTTTTCCGCTCTTGGATGACGAAGTTTTAAAGCAATTTAAACTCATTTATAAAGAGGGCGAAATCAAAAAAGGACGCAATCTTTTGGCTTTTGAAGTCGCCAAACGCAATGTTTCTAATTTCTTGAATTATGAATTAGAGCAAATCCAAAATGGGGATGCTATAAAAATTTTGCATTTAGAAAAATCCTGTGAACGAATTTTAGAACATCCTAGTTTGCCATTTCCTTTAAAAATTGCGGGAAAAGTTGACAGAATAGAAGAACGTACTCCAAAAAACGGAAGTACTTCTGTTCGTATTATTGACTATAAAACCGGAAGAGTAGAAAAGACAAATGTTACATTAAAATCATGGAAAGGTTTAACAGAAGACATCAAAAATGAAAAAATTATTCAGGTTTTGGCTTATGCGTTCATGTTCGAAAACGAAGCCAACGGAAAACCTATAGAAGCTGGAATTATCTCTTTTAAAAATTTAAAATCAGGATTTTTGCCTTTTAGTTTTAAAGTAGAAAAGGAAGAAAAAACGACTATAGATTCCGAAATTTTAAATCAATATTTGGAGCAACTGGTACTGTTGCTGAACGAGATTTTGGATGAGTCAAAAGAGTTTGAGGAGAAGATTTAAATTTATTTTACCGCAAAGGCGCAAAGATTTCACAAGCGAGCGAAAGCAAACAGGCTAAGTAAAGTTCACAAAGAGATTTTAAATACTTTTAAAAAAGTCTAGAAACACCTTCAATAATTCTTTTCGATTTTCGATATGACTCATGTGACCATCAGGGAAAGTTACTAATTGTGTATCCGTATTTTCTATTTGTTTCAGATTGTCTTCATAATTCAAAACAGGATCTTTTTTTCCGAGAACTAAAAGCTTAGGAAATGAAGCTGACTGCAATATAAATTCTCTGTCTTTTCTTATTTTCATGCCTTCTAGTGAAGCAACAATGCCTTGTAGCGGGGTTTTTAAAGCTTCAATTTTTACCTTTTCGATTTCACTATTCAATCGTTCTCGATTGTCAGGACTAAACAAATTGGCGATGGATAATCGGATGAAGGTTTCATACTCCTTTTTAACCGCTTTGATGGCGCGATCTCTATTTTTCTTTCTTTCGGGACTGTCTTCAAAAGAAGTGGAGTTGAGCAAAACCAGTCCCTTCATTTTTTGAGGAAACAAATCTGCAAAAGCCAACGCCACATAACCGCCCATAGAATGCCCGACCAAAACCGCTTTTCGAATGCGTAATTTTGATAAAACGGCTGCAATCATTTCTGCGTTTTCCTCCATAGAGTGAACATAACCCAAACAAGCCGACTCGCCGTGACCCAATAAATCAATTGTGATGATTCGGTTTTTTTTAGACAATTCAGGTACTAATTCCTGCCACATTTTTTCATTTTCCAAAAAACCGTGAAGCAGAACCACAGCAGTACCTTTTCCCGAATCGGAATAGGAAATGAGGGTTTTTTTGTAGAGGAGTTGATTCATTGTTTTAAAGTTAGAACAAAAATAAGGCTAAAATTTTTAAACCATATAAGTCATATAAGGAAAACTGAAATGACTTATATGGTAAAGGAAAAAAAAGTACATTTGAGAAAAGGATTTTACACTATGAACAGACTTGTAATTATTGGAAACGGATTTGATTTAGCACACGGTTTACCAACTTCTTATAAAGATTTTATTGATGATTTTTGGAAAACGGCTTGTGATACTAAAGGGCTTAAAAAAATAAAATATAATAGTGAGTTAGTTGATGTTGATTGTGATTTTGGTCATTCAATTAATGATGATGAGTTTTTGGCAATCGAAAAAATTTATAATTATAAAGTTTTAGAACAGTTTGTTGATAGAAATTATAAAAATAGACAAGATGGTTTTTTTTCGATAAATTTTAAAAATAATTTTTTTGAGAAAATTTGTAAAAAAAATTCAATTGAAAACTGGGTTGATATAGAAAATGAATATTATAGAGAGTTAAAAAAAATAGTCAAAGCAACATCTTTAAATATCGAAAACAAAAAGCAAAAAGTAATTATTATAAACCAAGAATTTGAAGAAGTTAAAAATCGTTTGGAAATCTATTTGTCAAAAACATTTGATGAAGTTTATAATTTTGATGATATATTGAAATTGGAAATTATAGATCATTTGAAATTAAATCCAAGACATTCAGATTTTTTATTTGAAAAAGAGGAAAAAAAATTTTATCAAGAAACAGAGAATTTAAAATTAGGTAAAACAGTTTTGTTGAGTTTCAATTATACGGAAACGGTTTTAGATTATTCAAATTTTATATTAAAAAAAGATTTTGAAATAAGATATAATTATATTCATGGTAAAACAAAAGTCAAAGAGTTGCCAATAATATTTGGTTTTGGTGATGAAATGGACGATGATTATAAAGAAATTGAAAATATTGATGACAATGAATATCTCAAGTATTTTAAATCAATTCAATATTTAGAATATTCTACTTATAAGGATTTGTATAATTTTATAGAAGCGGAACCTTTTCAAGTCTTTGTATTTGGACATTCTTGCGGTTTGTCTGATAGAACTTTATTAAGTACCATATTTGAAAACAATAATTGTTTGTCCGTAAAAGTGTTTTATTATGAAAGAGAAGATGGGTCTGATAATTACACGGAAATAATTCAAAATATTTCCAGACATTTTAGAGATAAAAAGATGTTGAGGAAAAAGGTTGTTGAGAAAAGATATTGTAAACCATTAATTAAATTTGTTGATAAAGAAAACGGCTTACTTTCGTAAACCGTCTATTATCTATTTTCTATCCTCTTTTTTCTCAAAATCAAGAATTCATTAGCGTTTCAATTTCTTCCACTTCAATCGGGATGTTTCTCATTAAATTAAACGGTTCTCCCGTTTTTTGAACCACTACATTATCTTCTAATCTAATTCCGAAACCTTCCGCAGGTATGTAGATTCCGGGTTCTACGGTGAAAACCATATTGGCTTGAATGGGTTCGGTTAAAATGCCGTAATCGTGTGTGTTCAGTCCCAAATGGTGGGAAGTCCCGTGCATAAAATATTTTTTGTACGCCGGTTTTTCGGTGGTTTCGTTTTGCACGTCGGCTTTATCGATAAGTCCCAAACTCAGTAATTCCGAAGTCATTATTTTGCCCACTTCTTTGTGATAGTCTTTGAGTAAAGTGCCAGGAATAAGTAGTTTTGTAGCTTCGTTTTTTACTCGAAGTACTGCGTTATAAACCGCTTTTTGTCGTTCAGAAAACCGTCCCGAAACAGGAATCGTTCGCGTTAAATCGCTAGAATAATTAGCATATTCGGCGGCAACATCGAGCAAAATTAAATCGCCTGCTTTACATTGCTGGTTGTTTTCGATATAATGCAAGACATTACTATTATTTCCCGAAGCAATTATTGGTGTGTAAGCAAAACCTTTGGAACGATTGCGGATAAATTCGTGAATGAATTCGGCTTCGATTTCGTATTCCATTAGGTTTGGTTTTACAAAAGGCAATATTCTACGGAATCCTTTTTCGGTAATATCACAAGCTTGTTGCATCAAATCCAGCTCTTCGCTTTCTTTAACGGAACGAATGCGCTGCAAAATTGAATTGCTTTTTGCCACTTGATGAGCAGGGTAATCTGACTTCCATTTTTTTATAAAGCGAGCTTCTCTGGTTTCGGTTTCAATAGTGGCGCGATAATGTTCATTGGTATTGATGTACATGGTGTCGCAATGAGACATTACTTCCGACAAAACCTTCTCAAAATGGTGCAACCAGTAGACTGTTTTGATTCCTGAAACTTCAAAAGCATGTTTTTTGGTTAGTTTTTCACCCTCCCAAATAGCAATATGTTCACTAGTTTCTTTTAGAAATAACATTTCTTTTTGGGTTTCGTCTGGAGCATCTGGAAAAAGCAACAAAATACTTTCTTCTTGGTCAATTCCTGATAAATAGAAAATATCACGGTGTTGCTCAAAAGGCAAAGTGCTATCGGCAGAAATGGGGTAAATATCATTTGAGTTAAAAACAGCTAGGCTTTTTGGCTTCATTTGAGCGGTAAATTTGGCGCGGTTTTTTATAAATAAATTCGAATTAATTTGATGGTATTTCATATTTTGCTAGAATTTAATTTACAAATCTAATCAATCCATTTGTAATAATGAGCTCCTATTAGATTTGGAATTTCTTTTTCTATTCGCTCTAAAACCCATTCGTTTTGCGGTTTTTTTACACTTGTTTTTTGTTCTTTTTTATGCAATTTTTCATAGGTGTCAAAATCTATTGCAACGCTTTGTTCGAGTGTTTCAAAAAGCTGTACCTCTTTTAGTACTGTTCGCCATTCAGGTTGAATAGTGCCTTCAAAAACTTTCGATTTCGAACCGCTTCCATACGCTAAGAATCCGAATTTTTCGCCTTCAATTGGTTCGTCTGTATCATAAAAATGGGCTAAAGTTGAAAGTAACCCCATAAATATAGAGCCAGTATATAGGTTTCCAATTAGAGAAGAAGCCAATTCAGCTGGAAGTAATTTTTCGGTAACAAATGTTTTGTACTCTTCGGACTTGCTGATTTCTTTTAACTTGTTTTGGTATTCAATCGCGTTTTCTTTGCCTGTTACTAATGGAGTTAAAGCATTAAGAGCATAAATTTCAGTCAACATTCTACGTCCTTGAAAAGCATAGGGTAGATGCATTACGATACTTTTCCAAGAAGCATAAACTGTTTCGCTGGTGTTTTTTAATTTTTTGAACCCAAAGTAAGCTTCACGAGTTCGATCCATATAACATTGATTCGAATATTGACCGTCAAAAACAGGCTGGTCTTTGTGGATTTCTATTTCGCTTTCTAGATTATCAAACCAAGATTCGTTATTGTTATTTCCTGTAATTTCTTTTTTGGAAATGGTTCTGAATGGTTTAAAAAAGTCGAAAACACCTTTGGTACTTGTTGCCCAAAGATTTTCGAAAGCGATAACTCTAGGATTCGAACTAATTAACATCGCTACAGCTCCTGCGCCTTGGGTGTATTCGCCAGTAGAATTTAAATCATATTTGGCAAAATCGGTAGTGACAACTACGGCTTTTTTTGTTGGGTTCAACGTTACAAAATCTATACAGTTTTGTAAAGCATCGACACCACCAATACAGGCAAAAGTAAAATCGACCACATCACATTCGGATAATAAATTTTCGCCAAATTTTTGTTCCATCAAAGCAATTAAGAAAGAGCTAATAGGTTTTGAATTGTCAATAGCACTTTCTGTACCTACATATATTCGGGCTATTTCGGATAAATTGATCTGATTATCAAGTATTAGTTTTGTCAAAGCATTCGCGCCAAAAACAACCGTATCTTGATGCACATCGGGCAATGTCATTTTAAGTAAACCCAAGCCTTTTTCTAATTTTTCGGGTTCGATATTTCGGGCTTTCGCCAAAGTTTTTATAGGCAGGTGTATTTTGGCAACATCAAAAGCGAGACAATCAATTCCGATTTTCATTTCTAAATTTTTTAAAAAACAAAAGTAAAACATCATGGCTGATTTACAATTTTTTGTTGCCAAAACATCGTCTACGTAGAAATACTTATTTAGAACATATAAAAATTAGTTATAAAATATTACGAAAAGGTTGTAGTTCAGTTCTAATTGCTTTAATTTTGCCTAACTTTTATAAATTTATTCCAATTTACTTATGTCAAAATCTACAATATTAAAGTCATCCATTGCAAAGAAAGTGGCGATGGCTCTTTCAGGACTTTTTTTGATTTCATTTTTATCACTTCATTTTTTTATCAATTTAATGTCTGTTTTTAGTGCCGACACTTTCAACGAGATGTCACACTTTATGGGGTATAATCCAGTAATTCAGTTTGCGATGCAACCCGTATTAATAGCAGGGGTTGTTTTTCACTTTGTGATGGGTTTTGTATTAGAGTTAAAAAACAGAAGTGCTCGACCTATAGCTTATGCAAAATACGATGGCGCTGCAAACTCTTCTTGGGCTTCTAGGAATATGATTATTTCGGGTTTGGTAGTATTGGCTTTTTTAGGTTTGCATATGTATGATTTTTGGGTACATGAAATGATTTATAAATATGTTGAAGTTAACACTATTGATGAAACGAGATATTACCACGAATTAGTAGCCAAATTCGAAAGTCCAGTTCGTACAGGATTGTATAGTGTAGCTTTCGTTTTATTGGCTTTACACCTTTGGCATGGTTTCACATCCTCTTTGCAATCGATTGGTTTCGATAACAAAATTGGAAAATCATTGCATACTATATGCTATTCTTTTGCAATCATAGTTCCGTTTGGATTTATATTCATTGCATTATTTCATCATTTTAATAATTAATATCAATCTATAATGAAGTTAGATTCAAAAATACCAGAAGGTCACATTTCACAAAAATGGACTGATTATAAAGATCACTTAAAGTTAGTTGCACCAAACAACCGACCTAAAATAGATATTATTGTTGTTGGAACAGGATTAGCTGGAGCTTCGGCAGCAGCTTCTTTTGCCGAAATGGGATATAATGTAAAATCATTTTGTTTTCAAGATTCGCCAAGAAGAGCTCATTCTATTGCTGCTCAAGGAGGAATTAATGCTGCAAAAAACTATCAAAATGATGGGGATTCCACTTTTAGATTATTTTACGATACTATAAAAGGAGGCGATTACAGAGCTCGAGAAGCAAACGTTCACCGTTTGGCAGAGGTTTCTTCTAATATAATTGACCAATGTGTGGCTCAGGGAGTTCCTTTTGCTAGAGATTATGGTGGGTTGTTAGATAACCGTTCTTTTGGTGGAACTCAAGTACAACGTACTTTTTATGCAGCAGGACAAACAGGCCAACAATTATTACTAGGTGCCTATTCTTCGTTATCAAGACAAATTGGTGTTGGTAATGTGAAAATGTTTAACCGTCACGAAATGCTAGATTTAGTAAAAATTGACGGAAAAGCACGTGGAATTATTGCACGTAATTTGGTTACTGGAGAAATAGAAAGACATTCGGCTCACGCCGTGATTATAGCATCTGGTGGATACGGAAACGTATATTTCCTTTCTACAAACGCTATGGGAAGTAATGTAACTGCGGCTTGGAAAATTCACAAACAAGGCGCATTATTTGCTAATCCTTGTTTTGTACAAATACACCCAACCTGTATTCCCGTACACGGAACCAATCAAGCAAAATTAACCTTAATGTCTGAATCATTGCGTAATTCTGGACGTATTTGGGTACCTAAGAAAAAAGAAGATGCTGCGGCAATTCGAGAAGGAAAATTAAAACCAACTCAATTAAAAGAAGAAGATAGAGACTATTTCTTAGAAAGAAGATATCCTGCTTTCGGTAATTTAGTTCCACGAGATGTGGCTTCTAGAGCAGCAAAAGAAATGTGTGATCAAGGTCACGGAATCGAAGCAAACGACACCAATGAGGGTGTTTATTTAGACTTCTCATCGGAAATTCAATCCAAAGGAAAACAAGCGGCTTACGCCAAAGGAAATCATAATCCTAGCGATGAGGAAGCGACCAAATTAGGAAAACAATGGCTTGAAGAAAAATACGGTAACTTGTTTACCATGTACCAAAAAATTACGGATGAAAATCCGTATGAAACGCCAATGAAAATTTATCCAGCAGTTCACTATACTATGGGTGGTATTTGGGTTGATTATAATTTGCAATCTACTATTCCAGGTTGTTTTGTAGCTGGAGAAGCTAATTTCTCGGATCACGGAGCGAACAGATTAGGTGCTTCTGCTTTGATGCAAGGTTTGGCAGATGGGTATTTTGTATTACCATACACCGTTTCTAATTATTTAGCCGATGATATTCGTACGGGTAAAATTTCGACTGATTTGCCAGAATTCGTTGAAGCCGAAAAAAACGTAAAGGAAACGATTAATAAGTTCTTGTCTAATAATGGAACAAAAACAGTAGATCATTTTCACAAACGTTTGGGTTTAATTATCTGGAACAAAGTAGGAATGGCTCGTAATGAAGCAGGGCTAAAACAAGCCATTCAAGAAGTGGCTGATTTGAAAGCGGAATTTTACAAAGACGTTTATGTTCCGGGAAGCAATGAAGAATTGAATCCTGAATTAGAGAAAGCACTTCGTGTTGCCGATTTAATCGATTTGGGTCAGTTGATGGCAATGGATGCTTTGCAACGAAACGAATCTTGTGGCGGTCACTTTCGTGAAGAATATCAAGACAGCGAAGGCGAAACCCTTCGTGATGATGAAAACTTCTCGTTTGTTAGTGCATGGGAATACAAAGGAAACGATATTACAAAATCAGCACTTCACAAAGAAGAATTGAAATACGAGTTTATTAAAATAGCGGCTAGGAATTATAAATAAAAAATTATGAAAAAATCTATATTATTACTTTTTTTAGCTTCAACTATTAATTTGTTTGCACAAGAAGAAGTAACTACTTCAAATATTCAGCCTTTTCAAAAACCTAAAGAAGGGAAGAGTTTGGTTTATATTATAAAATCTGGGCCTGGAGCATTTGTGAATTTTCGAACATTCTTAAACAATAAATTCTTGGGTGTAGTTACAATAGATAGCTATCTTATTGTTGAATGTGATTCAGGTAAACAATTGTTTTGGGCTACATCTGAAAACAGAGATTATATCGAAGCAGATTTATTGCCTAACAAAGTTTATGTTCTCAATGCAGAAGGTCAAATGGGTGCATTCGTTGCCGGAGTTAACTTCAAACAATTAAACCCAAATGAAAAAAGTAGTAAAAATTTATTTGCAAGGAAATTAAAGAATAGTAATGCTGTTATTTATGACCCTAATAATACAGAAATTGAAGATAAGACTGAAAACATAACCAAAGGATTAAGTAAATACAAAGAGTTAAAAAAAGATAATTCTGAGAAAATAATTCAATTAGATAATAGTCTTTTCTTTGAAGATGGAGAAAAATTTATAAAAAGTGAAGAGTAGTAAGAAGCCTTAATAGCTTTGATGTAAAATTTCTAAAAAAATGCAAACCCAACAAGAGATAAAAACAAAGCTTTCCGAACTGAAGCCCATATTGCAACAAAAATATCCTGTTGCGTCTATCGCTTTGTTTGGTTCGTACGCCAGAAATGAGCAAACCGAAGATAGCGATGTAGATATAATGATCGAATTGAATGGCAAAATGGGGATTGAGTTTTTCCGAATGGCAGATGAAATAGAGGATTATTTAGGTATAAAAACAGATGTAGCCTCTAGAAACGGAATAAAACCAAGGTATTTTGAGTTTATAAAACCCGATTTGATTTATGTCTAAAAGAGATTTAAAATTACTACTCGAAGACATTAAAGAATGTTCTCAAAGAATTCAAGAATATACAAAAGGGTATTCTTATGAAGATTTTGTAAATGACAGAAAAACTGTTGATGCAGTTATTCGTAATTTTGAAATTATCGGAGAAGCAAGTTCTAATATAGATAAGGATTTTAAAATTCGAACTCCTCAAATATTGTGGGCTGACATGAAAAACTTAAGAAACCGAATGATTCACGATTACACAGGGGTTGATTATGAAATAGTTTGGGAAATTATCACAAAATATTTAGACGATTTAGAAATTCAAATAGACAATTTAATTAAAGAAATAGAGTAAAATGAGCGCAGCAAAAAACATCAATATAAAACTTAAAATTTGGCGTCAAAAAAATGCTAAAGACAAGGGTAAAATAGAAGATTATAAATTGGATAATGTTTCTACAGCGAGTTCATTCTTAGAAATGTTAGATCAATTGAATGAGCAATTAATTACTCAGAAACAAGCACCAGTTGCTTTTGATCACGATTGTCGCGAAGGAATTTGCGGAATGTGTTCTTTGTACATCAACGGTCGAGCTCACGGGCCAGATTCAGGAAACACCACCTGTCAGTTGCACATGCGTAAATTTAATGATGGCGACACCATTTTTATCGAACCATGGAGAAGCAAAGCATTTCCAGTAGTAAAAGATTTGGTTGTAGATCGTTCAGCCTTCGATAGAATTCAACAAGCAGGAGGATTTGTATCGGTAAATACTTCTGGAAACACTATCGATGCCAATGCAACTCCAATTCCAAAGGACGATGCCGATAAAGCTTTTATGGCTGCAGCTTGTATTGGTTGTGGTGCCTGTGTTGCTTCGTGTAAGAACGGATCTGCTATGTTATTTGTTGGAGCCAAAGTTTCGCAATATGCCTTATTACCACAAGGAAAAGTAGAAGCAACGCAACGAGTTTTGAATATGGTTGCCCAAATGGATGAAGAAGGTTTTGGTAACTGTACTAATACTGGAGCTTGTGAAGTGGAATGTCCGAAAGGGATTTCTTTAGAAAATATTTCAAGAATGAATAGAGAATATTTGAGCGCAAGTTTGAAATAGAGTTTAAGAATTGTTTATATCGAAAACGTCCCGAGAAATTGGGACGTTTTTTTGTTTGAAGAACACTCAGATTCTTTCTTTTTCATCCAATAATGAAAATGGCGTAAAGATGTCGTAGCTATTTTGGATGAACTTTATTCATTTTCAATTATTTTTGACCAATTATTTATCGATTTATGGAAAACCAAAATTTAGCCCAAAGAGTAAAAGAGTTACGAAAAAGAAAAGCCTTATCCCAAGACGATTTAGCAAAAAATTCAGGTCTTTCATTACGGACTGTACAAAGAGTTGAAAGTGGCGAAACAATACCAACAGCCGAAACTTTAAAACGCTTAGCTTTAGTTTTGGATGTGGCTCCAAATGAATTGACCGATTTTATAATTGATGGCGAAGCCCCAAAGCAAAGATTGAAAATCAAGCATGAATATTTACATATTTTTGACAGCAAATTGGTTTTTAGCAAAACTCCCGAAATCAATTTGGTAGAAGATTATGGAAAATCTATAGGTTATGCATTTAGAACATTGATGGTGTTTTTTGTTTCAATACCCATTTTTTCCATTATGGCTTTTGTTTTCTACAATTTGCATAAAATGGATTTGGTATTTATGTCAGCTTCATTTTGCTTTTTCTCCTTAATTATGGCTTTCAATCTAATGCTATTTACGTCCGGAACACCAGTAATTAGTTTTGATAGTATTCGGGGAGTGAAAATTAAAAATGTTCTTTTAAAATATGTTGTTGTTGAAATATCTTTCATAGATTCGGGACGAATTAAAGGTAGAGGCTTAATTCTTGCGAAAGACGAGGTCGATAATATGATAAATTGTTTGCTCTCCGAAAAACTCCTAACAGAAAACGACATAAAAATCAATAAAAAAAGTGATAAATTAAAACCATTATTAATTTTTTTAATACCTGTAATTTTTTCATCTTTTTTTATTTACACTCAAAATTTTAAATTACAACAGTATATTAATGGTGTCTGGTTCTTTATTTTGAGTTTATATTTTATTGTAAAAATGTTAAGAAATTCCGTATTTCTAAGTTCCGAAACAATCACAAAAGGATTTGTAACTAAAGAAAAAAGTTGGATTGCAAAAACCATCAAAAGTTAGTTTTCATCATAATTTAAAAATTAAATCAGTTCAATCCGTGTCATCTGTGACTCATTTTTCACTACTTTAACAAAATGAAAATCGCCTTAATCCAATCCTCTTTAGTTTGGGAAAACCCAATCGCCAACCGAAATTATTTAGAAGAAAAAATTAATGCTATTTCTGAAAAAGTAGATTTGATTGTGCTTCCCGAAATGTTTACAACAGCTTTTACAATGAATCCAACCGAGGTTGTAGAAACCATGCAAGGAGATACGATTGTATGGCTACAATCTTTGGCGAAAGTCAGGAATTGTGCGTTTACAGGAAGTTTAATCATTAAAGAGAATGGTAATTTCTACAACAGATTGGTTTTTGTTTTTCCGTCTGGTGAAATCCAAATTTATAACAAACGCCATTTGTTTACTTTGGCTGGCGAAGACAAAGTGTATACTGCGGGTCAGGAAAAATTGATTATCGAGTACAAAGGGTGGAAAATTTGTCCGCTAATTTGCTATGATTTGCGTTTCCCTGTTTTTTCTAGAAATATAGAAGATTATGATGTGTTACTTTACGTTGCCAATTGGCCAAAACCGCGCATCAATGCATGGGATATTTTGCTCAAAGCTCGTGCTGTCGAGAATATGTGTTATACTATTGGTGTCAACCGAATTGGTTTCGACAACAACAATTTAGAATACAACGGTCATTCGCAAGCCATCGATTATCTAGGGAATTACATTCTGGAACCCCAGGAAAAAGAAGGATGTTTCATCGTAGAATTAAACAAAGAGAAACTACTCGAAACCCGAAAAAACTTCGGTTTTCTTAACGACAAAGATTCCTTCGAATTAAAACCCTGATCTAGTAGGTTTGTTTTTATCCGCTTTCTTTTTGGGTTCAGGAACGTATGGAATACTCACATCAAAAATCTGCTCGACATCCCAATTCGCTCGAACATCAATAGTTTTCGAAAAGTAAACTATTTCCTCGGCTTGGTGTTTTTCTAAATAATTACCCGAATCATATTCTCGATTTCCGTTGTCATCATAAATAATACGAATAGTGTAAAGGGAGGGTTCGACTAAATTAAAATCTATTTTGGTGTTATTCTCAGAATACTCGGTAGCTAGAGTTGTGCCTTTTTCGTCGGTTAACTCAATAATTATCGGAAAGCGTTTCACGTTCTGTAAATTCACGCTCAGATTACCATAATCAGAAAAACTTCGTGTTTCAAATTTATAACTCAAAGAATCATTCGAACGTTCCAAATAATCAGTTAATGCTCCTGGGAGAATATTTAGGATATATTTTTCAGATGGGGCTGTCTTAAAATCAAAAAATAATTGTTGGTTAAAGTCGTCATATTCTGTTTTGAAATCGACTGAAACAGAATCTTTATTGATAATTTTTATTTTCGAATTGTCAAACTGAGTCAATGGGGTTGCCGTTTCAAGAGTGAAACGTTCTCTAAAATTTAGACTACCATTTTTAAGAGCACTAATTTTTAGACTGTCTTTTTTCTGGGTTTTAATTTTAAAGTTAAAATCAGCTTGGTATTTGTCTTTGGCTACAGCCAATGCTAAAGAATCTACTTTCAATGGTTTGAACCAAACTTGTAGGGAATCCTTTTTTGGAAATTTGGTAATAATTGAAGGTAGAGTTTCAGTGCCATTTTTAAGCGTAATTTTCATATCATTTGTTTTTCCTTGATAAGGTAAAATCAATCGATTTTCTGATGCTTGAATGGGTTTAAAAACTTTTAAAGGAAGTACTTCTTTGAATAGTTTTAATTCATAAATCGTGTCATTAGGAATTGTAATATACTGTTTGTTAAACCCGATTTTGTCTTTTGCGGGATTAAATTTATTGTTGGAATTGTAATCCTTCATTGCTACCAAAAGGTATTTTCCTGCTTTTAGATTTTCTAATTTAAAAGTTTTCAAACTATCCAAAGTATTGGTAATATACCTAGGAGCTTCGTTATAAACTATCGAATCTTTAAATTTATCATTTACATCATAAAGCATTACGGAAACAAACGATTCCACTTCCTTGTTGTAGGCATCTGTCACGCTTCCGCTGAGGGTCAAAGAATCGATATGAGTTCCGGTCGAAAACACATATTTAAACTGATTGTATGGATTTCCTTCGTTATTATCTACTATACTTTGACCAAAATTGAAACTATAAGTTGTGTTAGGCTGGAGCGTATCATTTATTTTTATAGAAATGTATTTGCTTACGTTTGTTGGCAGTATCAATGGTTCATATTTCATAGGAGGCGAAATAATCAATTGCTTATTCAAGTCTTTTAGCTTGATATATTCATCAAAAGTCAATTTAATCTCGTTGCCTTTAAAATTTGTACTGTAATTTTTAGGAAAACTTATTTTTAAAACAGGCCCAATAGTGTCTTTTAAACCGCCAGTAATTGAACCTCTTTTGGCACAACTTGCTAGTATTAAAATAATAATAAATAGAATATACCTTACATTATTTTTCAAAATATCAAACTTAAATTTAGAAGTTACAAAATAACAATTATAATCGCTTTAATTGAAATTTTTATGGAATTCTTTTCCTTAATCCCTATCAGTCTCGAAGCCTTGGGATAAACCCTGACAGGGTTGTGATTTAAAGATAAACTTAGCTATGTGCCATCGCCATGCAAACAATACTAATTTTCGCTCCAGGAATTTTAAGTAAAGCCCGTGAACAGGCTTCTAAAGTAGAGCCAGTAGTAATCACATCATCTATTAACAAAAAATGTTTGTTATGATCTTTTTCAGAAAAAGTAACATCAAAAATAGTTTCGATTCCTTCGCTTCTATTCAAAAATGATTTTTTGGACTGCGTTTTGGAATATACGTTTCGGCTTAATATGTTTGGGTTGTATGGAATGTTCAGTGCTATCGAAAGTGTATTTCCAAAATTAGTTAGCTGATTATAGCCTCTTTCTCTGAGCTTTCTTGTGTGCAAAGGCACAGGAATTACCTCATCTACGGTTTTCAAAACTGCAATTTTTTTTAAATCATCAGCATACCAACTCCCCAAAACCGTACCTATTTCTTCTTGTCCTCTATATTTGAGGTTGTGAATCAACTCTTGAACAATCCCTTTTTTATGAAAATATAGCATAGTCGATGTGTATTCAAGAGGAATCCGCCCATAAAACGTTTTGAAAGCTTCGTTTTCTGGATTCAAATGATGATTCGTCAAAGGAAGATTATGCCTGCAAAGTGTGCAGATTACATTTTCATTCGATAGTAAAAGCAAATTACAGCAGGAACAAACTGGAGGAAAGAATAGATCAATTATACTTTTAAACATAAAAACGCCAAATTTTCATAAAAATAGCAAAATCAATGATGCAAACTTCAACTATTTCTTTTTTTTAAGTTCACTTTTTATATTTTTGCACCACTATGGCAAAACAAGAAGATTTATTTAAGAATGTAATTTCGCATGCAAAAGAATACGGATTTATTTTTCCGTCAAGCGAAATTTACGATGGTTTGAGTGCAGTGTATGATTATGCACAAAACGGAGTAGAATTAAAAAAGAATATACGCGAATATTGGTGGAAAGCGATGGTTCAAATGAACGATAATATCGTTGGACTAGATGCTGCAATATTAATGCACCCAACGACTTGGAAAGCTTCAGGTCACGTAGATGCCTTCAACGATCCATTGATTGACAACAAAGATTCGAAAAAAAGATATAGAGCCGATGTTTTGATTGAAGATTATGCCGAAAAGCTAAATCTCAAAGCCAAAAAGGAAATCGAAAAAGCCAAAGCTCGTTTTGGCGATGCTTTTAACGAACAAGAATTCATCACCACCAACGCTAGAGTAGTTGAATATCTAGCCAAAGAAAGAGAAATTCTCGAAAGAATGGGACGTTCTTTAGGCAATGGCGATTTAGAAGATGTAAAAGCCTTAATCGAAGAATTAGAAATTGCTTGTCCAGATTCAGGTTCTAGAAATTGGACCGAAGTGCGTCAATTCAACTTGATGTTTGGCACCAAATTAGGTGCTTCGGCAGATACGGCGATGGATTTGTATTTGCGTCCCGAAACGGCTCAAGGTATTTTTGTCAATTTTTTGAATGTGCAAAAATCAGGACGAATGAAAGTGCCGTTTGGAATTGCACAAACCGGAAAAGCGTTTAGAAACGAGATTGTTGCCAGACAATTTATTTTCCGTATGCGGGAGTTTGAACAAATGGAAATGCAATTTTTTGTGCGACCAGGTGAAGAAATGCAATGGTACGAACATTGGAAAACAGCCCGATTAAACTGGCATTTATCGTTAGGCTTAGGAAGAGAAAATTACCGTTTTCACGATCACGAAAAATTAGCGCATTATGCTAATGCTGCTGCCGATATTGAGTTTAATTTTCCTTTTGGTTTCAAAGAATTAGAAGGAATTCACTCTCGTACCGATTTCGATTTAAAAGCACATGAACAATTTTCAGGTAGAAAATTACAGTATTTTGATGCTGAATTGAACCAAAACTATGTTCCTTATGTAGTAGAAACTTCGGTTGGATTGGATAGAATGTTCTTGGCCGTTTTTGCCACTTCCTTAAAGGAAGAAACTCTAGAAGACGGTTCAACCAGAACAGTATTGAAATTACCATCCGTTTTAGCACCAACAAAAGCAGCTATTTTACCATTGGTCAAAAAAGATGGATTACCAGAAATCGCACACAAAATCATCGATGATTTACGTTGGGATTTTAATGTGGCTTATGATGAAAAAGATGCAGTAGGTCGTCGTTATAGAAGACAAGATGCTCTAGGAACCCCTTTTTGCATCACTGTAGATCATCAAACCATCGAAGACCAAACGGTAACGATTCGTCATAGAGATACCATGAAACAAGACCGCGTGAAAATCGACAATTTGAAATCAATTATCGAAAATGAAGTTTCGATGAAAAATTGGTTGATGAAAATGTAATCACACATTAATTTATATTAAAAAGGCTTCTCGATTGAGAAGCCTTTTTAATGATTTAAAATCGATAACCGAGAGTTATTCCACCCCGACCAACAACTTCGGGGCTATTATCACTTAATAAATTTCGACCAATACCTCCATTTATTTCAAAGGTAAATCCTCTGGAATGAATCCATTTTGAACCAACACCAAAGCCTAGTGCAAAATCCGAATATTTTTTTCCTTCTACATAAATATATTTTTCTGTATTATAATCGTAGTTATAATAACTTCCATTTTTACCGGTACTAATCATACTAAATCCTTCAACAAAAAAGCCTGCTGCTGGTTTTTTTCCAAAATAAGCTCGATAATAGGGTGTTAAACTGAAACTAGTATCAAAATCTTCTTCATTAACTACAAAAAGCGAAACACCTAATCCAGTGTCTTTGTTTAATAAATTTTCATAAGTAACTTCGACAGCTCCTAAGACTAAAAACAAAGCATTTATTTTAATTTCGTTTTTTAATGTTTCTG
>JANMZS010000227.1:0-1756 GCA_031383535.1 Flavobacterium sp. | reverse complement strand
CAATAATTGCAATTCTTTATCAAAATTAATCGCCCCAATTTTGAGTTTGATACAACGGAAACCATCCGCCAATTTCTCCTCAATTTGTTGCTTCATAAACGAGGCTGTACCCATCCAAACCAAACCGTTTATTAGAATACTTTTTTTACCATCTGTAAAGTCAGATGGAAACAATAAAAAAGGATTCTCATTTATCAAAGATTGGAATGCTATTTCAACTCCAAACTGTATTGAAGGAAACTCAATTAAAGCTTCCCAAAGCCATTTTTCTCCTAGATAAATATTGTCACAAACCCATTTCAATTTATCTTCATAATCAGGTCTGTCGTCAATACTCAAACCTCGCAAAATTCCGCACTCCCCAATTCCTTTTCTACCGTCTTTTTCAATGACAATAAACCAAGTTTCTTTCTCGTTCATAACACCCCGAGACGTTCCCGAAGGCTGTTTGAATTGTAGCATGTAATTGTGGTAGGTTGCTTTCAAGATAAAGAGTGATTTTTAACTTAATTCTTAAACAATTTCAAAACCCTTTCAAAATCATCACTCGGCAATCCCGCTTTTTTGAAAGTATCGAAATCTAGCCTCACTTTTTGTGTCCACCCCAGACTATCAGACACGTTCTGAGATTGGTATTTTTTATAAATGGATTTAGCTACTCTAAACTCTTTATTCAACAAGAGCGCGTGAGCCAAATCTAATTTAATCAACAATTCCGAATCATCTAACTTCTCTCCTTGTTTAAGAAACTTAATCGCTTTTCCATATTGTTTGGTCATAATACAAGCCCTTCCGAGTGTATTATAATCTAAAGTAGTAGCTTTATTGTCATTAATAATAATTAGTAGCTTGGAGATTGCATTGCCATAATCGCCTTTTTTAACAAAATCAGAAGCTTGATTTTGTATATCGATATAAACTGTCTTCGAAGCTCCTGTTTCCTCATAACAGGCAATACCAAAATCTTTGAATACTTTTGATTTTTCAATAGTTAGTAGTTTCTGGAATTCTTGAAAGGCATACTCCTTTTGAATTTTATCAAGGATACAAACACAAAAATCATCAGAGTTTTGGATTTTATTAGCTAATTGCGATGTCTTACATTGATTAATAATCGATTTACGATTGTCAATATTCCACCCCCTACTCAATTTAGTATTGACCCAAGGTACAACTTCTAGAATAATTTTTTGCTTCATGACCCAATTCTTACTTTCGAAACCAAACCAAACGTCATTTTTATTTGAAACCAAACAAGCGGATTTATCTATTGAAAGTCGTTTGGCGTCTTTGCTGATTGACTCTTGTTGTACAAAACAAGCTTTCGTTATAGTGCCACTTTTTTTATAATTTTTGGCTAAAATTCCATTGGAAAAAACGGCGTATTTGCATTTGTCATTTCCTGATATTTTTGACAAAAGAAATAAAGCTCCCGCCGATCCTTGACTAATCCCTGTTGGGTCAGGTATCGATTTTAATACTGAAGCGAGGCTATTGGCTAACTGTTGATTTTCGTTTAATAGTGTGATTCTAAATACAATTTCGGTAGTACCCACTGGTAAATCTTCGGTTTTAACGACGATTCTATCCCTTGCCGAAACAACGATTTCTTTTGTGGTTGCTCTTTCTTTGTCCCAATAACCGTCCTTTTGTGCAAAAACTGAATTGTATAAAGTACTAATTAATAGTATTACAAGTGTTTTGTTAATATTCATTTTGTTATGTTTTGATTAAAGCTTCCAGCCTTTTAAAGGCT
>JANMZS010000168.1:0-10029 GCA_031383535.1 Flavobacterium sp. | reverse complement strand
AAAAAAGTTACCTTAGTAGATAAAGCGAATGTATTGGAAACATCGCGATTATGGAGAAGAGTAGTTCAAAAAATAGGGGAGAGTTATCCTGATGTGACTTTAAATTTTCTATATGTTGATAATGCGGCAAAACAATTAATGTTGAATCCAAGACAGTTTGATGTCATTTTGACCGAAAATATGTTTGGTGATATTTTATCCGATGAGGCTAGTGTAATTGCTAGTTCAAGTGGATTATTGGCTTCGGTTTCAATAGGGAATAATAAAGCACTTTTTGAGCCTATTCACGGATCATATCCAGAAGTAAAAGGAAAAAATATTGCCAATCCAATTGCTTCCATTTTGGCGGCAGCTATGTTATTGGAACATTTTGGATTAAATGAAGAAGCAAAAAAAGTTTATGAAGGAGTAGAGAAAGCGTTCGAACATAAAATTGTAACCGTTGATTTAAGTTCGATTTCAAAATTTGGAACTAATGAAGTGGGAGATTTCATATCGAATTTCATATTAAGTAAAGACGACTTATTATATTTTAATAATGATAATGTGCATATAGGGCAATCTACAATTGTATAATTTAAAATAAACAAAAAACAAATTAATAAAGACAATGGAATTAAATAAGTATAGTAAAACCATTACTCAAGACGTTACCCAACCAGCCGCACAAGCTATGCTTTACGGAATAGGATTAACAGAAGAAGATTTGAAAAAAGCGCAGGTTGGAATTGTCAGTATGGGTTATGAAGGTAATACTTGCAACATGCACTTGAATGACCTTGCAAAAGACGTTAAAAAAGGAGTTTGGAATGCCGATTTAGTAGGTTTAATATTTAATACTATTGGTGTAAGCGATGGAATTTCGAACGGTACTGAAGGAATGCGTTTTTCTTTAGTATCTCGAGATGTTATTGCTGATTCTATTGAAACCGTTATGGGAGCGCAATGGTATGATAGTTTAATTGCTATTCCGGGTTGTGATAAAAATATGCCTGGCGCTGTTATGGCAATGGGTAGAGTTAATCGTCCTGCTATTATGGTTTATGGTGGAACAATTCACTCAGGAAAATGGAAAGGTGAATCATTAAATATCGTTTCTGCTTTCGAAGCCTTAGGAAAAAAATTCAACAACACCATAACCCCGGAAGATTTTAAAGGAATAATTCAAAATGCTTGTCCAGGTGCTGGTGCTTGTGGCGGAATGTATACGGCCAACACTATGGCATCGGCTATTGAAGCTCTTGGAATGAGTTTGCCATACAGTTCATCAAACCCAGCTTTAAGTGACAACAAAAAGAAAGAATGTGAAGAGGCGGGAGCCGCTATTAGAATTCTGTTAGAAAAAGATATTAAGCCTAGAGACATTATGACTCGCAAAGCTTTCGAAAATGCGATTACAATTGTAGCAGTTTTAGGAGGTTCTACCAATGCCGTAATGCATCTTATCGCTATGGCTCATTCCGTTGGAATTGAGATTACACTAAAAGATTTTCAAGATATCAGTGATAAAACACCAGTTCTTGCCGACTTGAAACCAAGTGGAAAATACATGATGGAAGACCTTCATGGTGTTGGAGGAGTTCCTGCAGTGATGAAATATTTATTGAAAGAAGGTTTGTTTCATGGAGACTGTTTAACTGTAACAGGGAAAACAGTAGCTGAAAATTTAGCCTATTTACCTGATTTACACGATGGTCAAGAAGTAATTCATGAAATACAAAAAGCGCTAAAACCAACAGGTAATATTCAAATTTTGTATGGTAATTTAGCTTCCGAAGGTTGTGTGGCTAAGATTAGCGGTAACGAAGGCGAATATTTTGAAGGAACTGCAGTTGTTTTTGAAAGTGAGTTTACTGTAATTCCAGGATTGGAAAAAGGATTAATAAAACCAGGAAGCGTAGTCGTCATTCGATATTGCGGTCCAAAAGGCGGACCAGGAATGCCAGAAATGCTAAAACCAACCTCGGCAATTATGGGAGCTGGATTAGGAAGTAGTGTTGCCTTAATAACTGACGGTCGTTTTTCGGGTGGTTCTCACGGTTTTGTAGTAGGACACATTACCCCCGAAGCTATTGATGGTGGTGGAATTGCACTAGTCAAAGATGGTGATATTATAACCATTGATGCCGTTAAAAACACGATTAATTTAAAAATTTCTGATGCTGAGTATGCTGAAAGAAAAGCAAATTGGGTTCAACCTGATTTAAAAGTGAAACAAGGTGTTTTATTGAAGTATGCTAGAGCAGTATCAAGTGCTTCAACAGGATGTGTAACGGATAAATAAGCCCAACCACTCCCGATAGCTATCAGGACTCCACAAACCTGTCTGCCGACAGGCAGAGGAGAGTGAGTTGAGCAAAAAATGATAAATTAAAAAATACAAAATTTCCCTTTACTTGTTTTGGCTAACATTTTTTTGGAAGGGAGAAAAAAAAATAGAAACAATGAAAATATCAGGTGCAGAAGCTGTTATTAGATGTTTACTCGAAGAAGGAGTAAACTTGGTTTATGGTTATCCGGGTGGCGCTATCATGCCCGTTTATGACGAATTATATAAATTTCAGGATCAATTGCAACATATTTTGGTGCGACACGAACAAGGAGCCGCTCATGCTGCCCAAGGTTTTGCTAGAGCAACGGGTAAAGTGGGTGTGGCTATTGCAACATCGGGTCCAGGAGCAACAAATCTTGTCACAGGAATTGCCGATGCTCAAATTGATTCCACACCAATGGTTTGCATTACGGGTCAGGTAGGAAAACATTTGTTAGGGTCGGATGCTTTTCAGGAAACGGATATTATCGGTATTTCAACACCTGTAACCAAATGGAATTACCAAATTACAGAAGCTCACGAAATACCTGAAATTATTGCCAAAGCATTTTATATTGCACGATCAGGTCGTCCAGGTCCGGTATTAATTGACATTACAAAAAATGCTCAATTTGATGAAATGGAATTTAGCTATAAAAAATGCACTAAAATTAGAAGCTACAATCCTAAACCAACTTTAAATTTAGATAAAGTTGCTGAAGCCGCTGCTTTAATTAATACTGCAAAAAAACCCTATATTATTTATGGTCAAGGTGTAATCCTTAGTGAAGCGGAAGCGGAGCTAAAAGCCTTAGTTGAAAAAACAGGAATTCCAGCTGCTTGGACCATCTTGGGAGTTTCTGCCTTGCCTACAGACCATCCTTTGAATGTAGGTATGCTTGGAATGCATGGAAATTATGGTCCTAATTTGTTAACCAACGAATGTGATGTTTTAATCGCGCTTGGTATGCGATTTGACGACCGAGTTACGGGTAATTTAGCTACTTATGCCAAACAAGCCAAGGTAATTCATTTCGAGATTGATCCGGCTGAAATTGATAAAAACGTAAAAACAACGGTAGCGGTTTTGGCCGATTTAAAAGAATCATTGACCGCATTAATTCCATTAGTTAATGCTAATTCGCACGAATCTTGGCACAACGAATTCAAAGAATATTATAAAATAGAGCTTGATGCAGTTATTAATGAAGAGCTAGCGCCAACAAATAACAAAGGAATTTCAATGGGAGAAACTATTGAAATGATTAATAAACATTCTAAAGGAGATGCGATTATTGTTCCAGATGTTGGGCAACACCAAATGTTCGCTTGTCGTTATGCTAAATTCAATTCATCAAAAAGCATGATCAATTCAGGTGGTCTAGGCACGATGGGATTTGCCTTACCGGCTGCTATTGGAGCTAAAATGGGAATGCCCGATCGAGAAGTGGTTGCAGTCATTGGAGATGGCGGTTTTCAAATGAACATACAAGAATTAGGTACCATTTTTCAATCGAAAGTTCCTGTAAAAATTGTAGTACTCAATAATGAGTTTTTAGGAATGGTGCGCCAATGGCAAGAATTATTTTTTGATAATCGCCATGCGTCAACCGTAATGGTCAATCCCAATTTTGTTGCCATCGCCGAGGGCTATTACATCAAAGCTAAAAAAGTTACTCAAAGAGAAGATCTAGATGCAGCAGTTGCCGAAATGATGGCTTCTAAAGAGTCCTATTTCCTTGAAGTTATGGTAGAAAAAGAAAATAATGTATTTCCGATGATTCCAACAGGAGCGTCAGTAGCGGAGATGCGATTAAGTTAAAATTATGGAAGAAAATAAAATATTCACTATTTCTGTTTATTCAGAAAATAATGTTGGTTTACTCAACAGAATTTCAGGAATTTTCTTGAAACGTCATATCAATGTTTTGAGTCTCAATGTATCCGAATCGGAAATAGAAAATGTTTCTCGATTCATTATAGTTGTAAAAACCTCCGAAAAATGGGTACAAAATATAGTCGGTCAAATCGAAAAACAAATCGAAGTCATCAAAGCTTTTTATCATATTGACGAAGAAACCATTTTCTTAGAAAGTGCCATTTTCAAAATAGAATCTAGCTTGTTATTCGACGAAAGACAAATTCAGAATATTATCAAAGAAAGTCATTCTGAAATTGTAACCGTTTCTAGAGATTTCTTTGTGATTTCAAAATCAGGAAAACGATCTGAAATTAACGACTTATACAATAAATTAAAACCTTTCGGAATCATGCAGTTTGTGCGTTCAGGAAGAATATCAGTTTCAAAACAAAAAATGGAAATATCCACATTATTAGAAGAATTAAAATCATAAATTAAATAGTAAACAATGGCAAATTATTTCAATTCATTACCCCTTAGATTACAATTAGAACAATTAGGAGTTTGCGAATTCATGGATCAATCCGAATTTTCAGATGGAATTGCTGCTTTAGCAGGTAAAAAAGTAGTTATCGTAGGTTGCGGTGCTCAAGGTTTGAACCAAGGTTTAAACATGAGAGATTCAGGTTTAGATATTTCTTATGCCCTGCGTGGCGAAGCGATTGCTCAAAAAAGAGCTTCTTTTATGAACGCTGCCGACAACGGTTTCAAAGTAGGAACGTATGAAGAGTTAATCCCAACGGCTGATTTGGTTTGTAACCTAACGCCAGACAAGCAACATACAGCTGTAGTTACAGCAATTATGCCTTTGATGAAAAAAGGATCTACTTTAGCCTATTCTCATGGTTTTAATATCGTAGAAGAGGGAATGCAAATTCGTAAAGACCTTACCGTAATTATGTGTGCTCCTAAATGTCCAGGATCTGAAGTACGTGAAGAGTACAAAAGAGGTTTTGGTGTTCCAACACTTATTGCTGTTCACCCAGAAAACGACCCTAATAGCGAAGGTTTAGCTCAGGCTAAAGCGTATGCAGTAGCTACTGGAGGTCACAGAGCAGGTGTATTGCGTTCTTCTTTCGTAGCTGAAGTAAAATCAGATTTGATGGGAGAGCAGACTATTCTTTGTGGTTTGTTACAAACAGGTTCTATCTTATGTTTTGATAAAATGGTTGCCGAAGGCGTTGATGCTGGATATGCTTCAAAATTAATTCAATACGGATGGGAAACGATTACCGAAGCTTTAAAACATGGCGGAATTACTAATATGATGGACAGATTGTCTAATCCTGCAAAAATTGTAGCTTTCAATGTTTCGGAAGAATTGAAAGACATTATGCGTCCTTTGTTCCAAAAACACATGGATGATATTATCTCGGGTCACTTTTCTAAAACAATGATGGAAGATTGGGCCAATGATGATAAAAACTTATTATCTTGGAGAGCAGCTACAGGTAATACTAATTTTGAAAAAACACCTGCTGGAAATGTTGAAATTGCTGAACAAGAATATTTTGACAATGGAGTATTGATGGTGGCTATGGTAAAGGCTGGAGTAGAATTGGCTTTTGAAGCAATGACCGATTCTGGAATTATCGAAGAGTCAGCTTATTATGAATCATTACACGAAACACCACTTATTGCTAACACTATTGCAAGAAAAAAATTATTCGAAATGAATCGCGTGATTTCTGACACAGCGGAATATGGTTGTTATTTGTTTGATCACGCTTGTAAACCCTTAATTGCTGAATACGTTAAAAATGCACCAAGTAATTTAGTGGGGCGTCCTTTTGGCAACGGTAATGGAGTTGATAATAAACAATTAATCGAAGTAAATAGCATCATCAGAAACCACCCAGTTGAAGAAATAGGGGCTTGGTTGAGAGAGTCTATGACAGCAATGAAGAAGATTGTTTAATCTAATTTAAGTTGTTTTCTAAAATAGTAAAGCGAGATAGAAATTCTATCTCGCTTTTTTTATTTAATGAATTACCCCGAAGCAGAGCCCAATGATATTGAGTTATTTGGACTGAAAACTGTTACCCGTCAACTAATCAATCCATCTATCATTACCAATTTTCTATCCGCCATGTTAGCGAGTTCTTCGTTGTGGGTTACTATAACAAAAGTTTGACCCAATTCATCACGGAGTTTAAAAAATAATTGATGCAAGTTTCCAGCTGCTAAGGTGTCGAGATTGCCAGAAGGCTCATCGGCAAAAATAATAGAGGGCTTGTTGATTAAAGCCCTTGCTACTGCTACTCGTTGTTGTTCTCCACCCGAAAGTTCATTAGGCTTATGATCTATTCTATGAGAAAGTCCAAGGTATTCTAATATTTTTTTGGCTTCTGTTTCAGTTTCAGTTTTTGATTTATTGGCTATAAAAGCGGGGATACATACGTTTTCTAATGCAGTGAATTCAGGCAACAACTGGTGAAATTGAAAGATAAACCCTAAATTCAAATTTCTAAACTTAGATAAGGTTTTATCATTCATTTTCAAAATGTCTTGATTATTGATTGATAATTCTACTTGATTATCTGTGTTTAGTTTTTCGTCAATACTTGGTTTGTCTAAGGTGCCAAGTATTTGCAATAGTGTTGTTTTTCCAGCACCCGAAGCCCCAACGATAGAAACGATTTCGCCTTTTTGAATATGCAAATCCACACCTTTAAGCACATGAAGTTGATCGTAATATTTATGTAAATTTTTTGCGTGAATCATCTTTGGATTTGTTTTGACAAAGAAACAAAGATTTAAGTTGATTTTAAAAAATATCTTTACGCTTTTGTCTTTTGATGCAGAAAGTATTTTTCTTAATTATTTTTGAAAAGAAAGCCAAATCCCATTTGTTGAAGCATTTTTTTTTCGAATGCCCAGAAGAATTTGAATTGCCCAAATAGAAAACCAATGAAAACTAAAAGTATTTGGTATAAAGGGAAAATCACTAGTAATCTAACTGGAGTGAACCAAAAGTCCAAACCTTCTTTTTCAACTCCTAGCCATGAGCAGACAGGTTTTGATAACCACGCCGAAGCCGATCCCGTAAAGGCAAAAACGATTAATATTATTATGAGTTGATAATTGGATGTGATTCCCCAACGTTTTTTTAACTGATTCATCTTTATTCAAATGATTACAAATATAAAACATTATCGAATGAGAATATCACTATAGGTTTTTTGTTTGTGGCTGTTTTGAAAATAAATCAAGCAATTTAATTCGTAGTCATAATCAATCCTCACTTCATACAAATTAGAATTATAGCGTTGAGGTTGTAAAATGCGATTGTGAATGATAATTTCTAGGAAAAACTCTCTTGTTGTACCAAGTACTGAATCCAGCATTAACAGTAGTAACTTCATATTTGAGCGAATGGTTTGCTATTCTAAATAGTGTCAATTTGAGTCGTCAATGGTTTTTGATTACTGATGATAGCATTTTTTGAGGTTTTGCTTTACGAACAATAAGGCTGATAAAAATAAATGCTACTATATGTAAATAAATTTTTTTAGAAACAAACGAAAATAGGTGCGATTTAAATAAAAATCACACCTATAACTATGTCTGTTATGAAAATAAAAAAACGTGTCTCTGAGTTTTTCAGCAGACCCTAATTAAGAAAGGTTAAGTTTAAAGTAGATTGTGGGGCAAACTCTTTTAAAAATCAATTTTTAACCACTTAATAACAGTACAAACATAATTTAATTAATCGTTTAAAAACAAATTAAATCGATTAAATACACTAATTAAATATAATTATATTATTTTTCTTATTTTAATTTATCTATGATGATAATCTTTCTACCTTCCACGAAAAATCATCTTGGACAGTATATCGAATTCTGTCGTGCAGTCTATTAGGGCGACCTTGCCAAAATTCAACTTCGATAGGTCGAACTAAATAGCCTCCCCAAAATTCGGGACGTGGAATCGTTTTGCCCTTAAAAGTTTCCTCTAAAACTTTAAGTTTTTCTTCTAAAACCATCCTAGAAGAGATTACTTCACTTTGATTGGATGCTAGAGCACCTAATTTGCTTCCATCAGGTCTTGAATCAAAATAAGTATCAGAAACTTGTTTTGATGTTTTTTCGACAACACCTTTAATAATAACCTGACGTTCTAAGCTATGCCAAAAGAAAGAAAGACAAACATTAGGGTTGTTGGCTATAGCCCTACCTTTTTCTGAATTATAATTAGTATAAAAAACAAAACCCTCTTCAGAGTATTGTTTCAAAAGTACTACACGTGATTTAGGAAAACCGTCTAATCCAATAGTAGAAATTGTCATTGCATTGACCTCATCAACAACACCAAAATCTTTAACTTCAAAAAACCATTGGTTAAACAAATTGATTGGATCTTCTGGAATTGATGGTTCTAAAAGTTCATTTTTCTCATACGATTTTCTATAATTGCCTAAATCTTCCATCTTACTATTTATTTCTTAAATGCAAATTTAATTAAAGTTAGCTTGACTTTTTGAATCAAAATTCAAACGATTTACCATCTTCTGCTAATAAAACATTTGAAAAAATGGTTTGAGCTTCCGTTTTAAAACTTTCAATGCTTTCATATCGTGTTGAATAATGCCCTAGTATCAATTGCTTTACATTGGCTTTTAGTGCAATAATAGCGGCTTGTTTTGCTGTAGAATGCATTGTTTTCTCTGCCAGTGTTGCCTCAGAATCTAAAAAAGTAGCTTCGTGATATAAAATATCAACATCATCTATTATTGGAATAATACGCTCATTATAAACTGTGTCTGAACAAAAAGCATAACTCAAAGGCGGTATGGGATCTGATGTAATTAAATGGTTTTTAATTAGTTGTCCATTATCTAAAGTAATGTCCTTACCATTTTTAATATTTTGGTAATAGCATTTTTCAATTCCATAACTCTCAACAGCTTCTATATTTAATTTTCGGTCTCTTATTTTTTCTTGAAATAAAAAACCATTAGTATAAATACGGTGTTTTAAAGGAATAGTCTTGACAATAACCTTTTCGTCCTCAAAAACTATTTCAGTTTCTTTAGACTCTAATTCATGAAAAAACAAACCATAATTAGTCCAAGAGTTTGATAATTTTAACTGTAATTGAACTATTTCCTTGATTCCTTTTGGTCCATAAATATGCAAATCGGTTACTCTGTTTAGCAATGCAAAGGTGGATATTAAACCTATTAAACCAAAAAAATGATCCCCGTGCAAATGCGAAATAAAAACATGATTAATTTTTGAAAATTTGATTTTGTTTTTGCGCAATTGCACTTGAGTTCCTTCACCACAATCAATTAGAAAAAGTCTATTTCTTATTTCTAAAACTTGTGAAGTCGGATTAGTGAAAGTTCGAGGTGTGGCTGCATAACAACCGAGTATGGTTAAATTCATTATTGGTTTTCAGTGATCAGTAACAGTATTCGGTAAGTGTGCTGTTCCCCCTTTGGGGGTTAGGGGGCTTAAAACCCTAAATCTCTTTCAATTTCTTCCATTTCAATGATATCGTGAGCTTCAATCAAGGAACGAACCACTGCAAGTTTATCAGAAACTGCATTATAATCGAGATCTGAAGTAACAATAACAAATGATTTTTTGGTCTTTTTGTGAATTTCTGAAAGTGGCATAAAACTATTAATTGTTGCCGGAGAAAGGTTTTTGTGCTTTCTGATGTCAATAATTATATTACTTTTTTCAAAACTTTTATATTCATGAGTTACCTTCATTAAAAAAGATACCAAATCGCCTTGAGTATCCTTAATACAAATAGTATGTCCTTTTTGATCGACTTTCATGGT
>JANMZS010000135.1:0-11951 GCA_031383535.1 Flavobacterium sp. | reverse complement strand
TTTGTGATGTTCATAATATTCCATTAGCGACAAATGAAGCGACCGCACAGTTATTATTGAATGCTATTGCTATAGAATAGCAATCATAGAAATTTCTACATTAACATTTTTAGGCAAACCAGCCACTTGAACCGTTTCACGGGCTGGAGCGGTTTTTTCGTTGAAATAAGATCCGTAAACGGTGTTTATTGTGCCAAAATCATTCATGTTCATAATAAAAATGCTTGATTTTACTACGTTTTCAAAAGTCATTCCAGCAGCTTCAAGAACAGCTTTCAAGTTTTGCATCACTTGCTTTGTTTCCTCTTCGATAGAAGACGTAATTAGCTCACCACTCGATGGATTAATAGCAATTTGCCCTGAGACATAAAGAGTATCTCCTTTTAATATCGCTTGATTATAAGGACCAATTGGGCTTGGCGCCATCTCTGAATATATTATTTTTTTCATAGCAATTTTGTTATCGATTATTTAAACTTCGTTTATCCCATTTGATATCACTCTAAACACCTGATTTAATACCGATAAAGAAACTCCAATTAGCATTAGTTCCAAGCGGCATCCAATTGAAATCTATTCGACTTGTTGGTCTGGATAAGTCATTGGCACCTGAACTCGATTTATAGCATGAGACATCTAGAGCAACAAAATAATCAATAACCACAAAAAGTTGTAGTTTCTCAATATAGATGTTTCGGATTTATTTGTCCATTAAGAGTTTTAAAAGTGCTATTTGTTCTTTTAACGATTGTATCGTTTCTTCATATTGTTGGATTAATTTTTCAGATGCACTGATGTGGTTAATCCCAATATAACCATCTTGTTTACAATTGTTAAAAATTTGTTTTTCATCAAATCCCAATACTTCAATGGGATCAATTCCTAAAATAGTACTTATTTCATTCAGCCTATTTATGGTGAGCTGAGTTTCACCAGTTTCAATTTTAGAGTAAGCCCTTACGGATAGTCCTAATTGATTGGCAATATGCTCTTGAGTTAAATTTTTCAACTCTCTTATTTGCTTGATTTTGATTTCAGGTTGTTGTATCATATTTAAAACAGATTAATTAGTTCAAAAATAGACAAAATAGTTCATTGTAAGAAAAATTTAATAAAATAATTTTTGAAACTGTCAGATATATTTGTAAGAAATAAAATGTTATAAAAACCATAAAAAATTTAGAATATTACGCCAAATAAAATTTAATAAATACTGAACTTTAGACTGACAAATTATATCAACAACAACTAAAAACAAAACAATTATGAAAAAAGCAGCATTTATAGTACTGAATTTAATCCTACTTCCATTTATTAGTTTTAGTCAAGGCGTTACAGGAACTGCCTATCCTGGTAATGGACTTACTTATTATGGCTTACAATCAGGCGTAGGAGGTTTAAATAGTAGTTTTTTCGGAGAAAAAGCAGGAAGACTCTCCACAGGAAACAATAATACGTTTGTAGGATGTAAAGCAGGAGAACTAAGTACAACCGACCCTTCCAATACTTTTATTGGTTTTAGCTCAGGAGAAAAAAATCAGGGAGAATATAATACCTTTCTTGGGTGGAATTCAGGACAACTCAATAAAGGAGGTTATAATTTGATCTTGGGAGGAAATGCTGGAAATGGAAATTTAGGAAGTTATAATGTGTTTTTAGGCAATCAGACAGGTGTTGTAAACAAAGGTGCTAATAATGTATTCACTGGATTTAAAAGCGGTAATAGAAATTTATTAGGTGACAATAACGTTTTTCAAGGCACATCATCAGGGTTTAATAATACGGATGGCGATTCTAATGTTTTTTTAGGATACAATACAGGATACAACAATACAACAGGTAATACTAATGTGTTTTTAGGAAATAATGCAGGATACAGTAATGGTTCAGGTTCAAACAACGTGTTTTTAGGAAATAATGCAGGCTATTTTGAAACCGCAAGCGAAAGACTGTATGTTGATAATAGCAATACAACAACACCGTTAATTTATGGCAAGTTTGATGACAATCAAGTAGGTATTAACACGACTAATATTCCAAGTGGTTTTGCATTTGCTGTCAAAGGCAAAGTGATAACCGAAGAAGTAAATGTAGCCATTCAAGGAAGTGGGGTTTGGCCAGATTATGTTTTTAAGGACAATTATAATTTACCAACACTACAAGAAGTTGAAAACCAAATCAAAGAAAAAGGACACCTAAAAGACATTCCTAGCGAAAAAGAAGTAGTACAAAACGGAATTTATCTTGGCGATATGAACGCCAAATTACTACAGAAAGTCGAAGAATTAACCCTTTATTTAATTCAACAAAACAAAGATATCGAAGAGCTAAAAGCGAAAGTAAAAGTGCTAACAACAAAATAATTATCATAGTTTAACTTTTAAAAATAATTAGATTATGAGAAACTATATCCTATTATCACTACTTGGTCTTTCCTTATGTAGTACTGCCCAAGACAAAATTACTTTTGATTATGATGAAGCAGGCAACCAAATCAAGCGGGAATTGTGTTTAAGTATAAACTGCTATAAGCCCAACTACAAAGCCACAACCCCAAAAGAAATCACAGCGATACAAGACGAAGACCTACAAAAATTCTTCCCCGAAGATGCTATTTCCTATTATCCCAATCCTGTCAAAGAAGAACTGTACATTAAGTGGGAGTTGGTAGCAAACAAATCTGTTTCCTCGGTTCGTTTGCTTGATTTGAACGGAAGAGAAATGCACCATTTTAGCCGTCTCGAAAAAACAAACACTCTAAACATTCCTTTTTTGAGCTATCCTACAGGAACTTACCTAGTAGTTTTAGTCTATAATGATGGCGAACAAAAAACAATAAAAATTGTAAAACAATAAGGTATGAAGAATTTTTATTTGACTCTAATATTATTTATTTACTCCATTTTTGGTTTTGCTCAAATTACTGCTCCAACTGGCACTTCCCCTGAGGTAGGCATTACCGAAGGACAACTTTCTGTTTCGCTTTCGGGTGCAGCTACTTATAGTATTCCTATTGCGGTGCCACCGGGAATCAACGGTGTAGTGCCGCAAGTCAGCTTAGTATATAATAGTCAAGGGGGAAATGGTTTGGCAGGCTATGGCTGGAATACCTCGGGAGTTTCGGCTATTACCCGAATTCCGAGAACGAAGTTTCATGATGGCGTTGTTGGAGGAGTAAATCTTGATGCCAACGACCGTTTTGCTTTAGATGGACAGCGTTTGATAGTTAAAAACAATGGCGTTTATGGTACTGCCAACTCCGAATATGAAACCGAAAATTTCTCGAATTTAAAGATTACCGCAATTGGAGTATCTCCACTGGGTGCTAATTATGGACCTGCTACTTTTAAGGTAGGATATCCCGATGGTTCAGTAGCATATTATGGCAATGATACTAACTCACGTTCTATTGCCACTTGGGGAATTAGCTATTGGGAAAACCCGCAAGGAGTGCGAATTTCTTATAATTATCACGATGTCAGTCTTGCCAACAACAATTTAACTATTGAATTTATTAAATATGGAACTACGGGGACAATTGCCCCCATCAATCAAATTCAGTTTGTTTACAAACCAAGACAAAGACCTGAACAATCCTTTATTGGAGGACAAAATATACTCGTGAATTCAATACTTAGTGAGATAAAAGTGTTGGGTAATAGCGTAGGGTTTAGGAATTATGTGTTAGGACATAACATGACCTCTCTAGGCTATGAAAGACTTGAAAGTATTACCGAAAAAAGCGGCGACGGCACAAAAACTTTAAACCCAACGGTTTTTAGTTATGAAGATACCGAAAAATCTATTAAATATTCGGGGATTACTACTGATACAAATAATGTTTTCAACGGTAATGGAAATAATAGAATTATTTCTGGAGATTTTATTGGAGACGAAAAAATGGATTTTTTGGTACCTACATCTCCTATTGATGATTCGAGCAGAACTACATATTACTTATTTACCAATAGTATTGATAATTCTGAACAGATTGGTTTTGAACATAACGTTGGTGATTACAGTTATATTTTTCCTGCAACAATACTAAATTCTAAAAATGAAGTAATGCCTAAACAAGGATGGACAACAGTAAAGCCAAGAAATAATAACCAATTAGGTTATATTTTTGAAGTTTATGCTGCGGAAGAAACAACAACCCCTACAGGTAAAAAAACTCAAATTTTTCACCAATATGATAAGATTGTTCAATTTCCTGATGGTGAAAATAAAAGAATACTTTCAGGGGATTTTAATGGTGATGGACTCACTGATTTTGTTGCATTTGATTATGGTTCTGACTTGTATGCTGATGCTTGTCAAGGTTTTTATGACTATAGGATAACTAATAATAAAAGTGTTTATTTTGTAGATTTGAGAAGAGACAATACAACAAATTTTCTAACCTATTCTGGAGAATTACAAACACATTCTATTGTTAAAATAGAAGTAGCCGATGTAAACGGAGATGGAAAATCAGATTTTTTGTTTTTTGAAGCTGGTAGGCTCACAGTCTATAATCTAAACCAATTCAATCAATTAGAAGTTCTGTTTATTTATGAAATTAATGATTTAATAAATCTATGTTTTGACTATTCCATTAGTGGCGGTTTTTCACAAGCTATTTTGATTGGCGATTACAATGGCGACGGAAAATCCGATTTTCTAATGCCCCGTTTCGGTTTATTCACTTCTACTGGAACAGGATTTACAAGGTCTGTTGAAAAACATGATGATCTTTTATATGGTAATTCTATAACCCCTATAGACTTTGATAATGATGGAAAAACAGATTTGTTAGAAATGATATCAGATTATTTCCATACAGTAAGCTGGGGTCTTATGTGGGATACTTCTAAACCCACACTTCGCATAAGACATTATTTTAACAAAAATGGTGCTTTTTCCAAGGAAAATTCCGTTTATAAAGAATATTCTTATTCTTCTCTTAACCTCCTAGATGGCATACAGTTGACGATACCACTTTTTTCATTATCCAAATATCCCAGAAAAAAAATCGAATTTGCATGTTTCACCGGTAATCGTATGCTTCACTTTGAATCACAAAATGATTTCGGTCAAGAAAAATTATTGCGATCCGTTACTACGGGCAGTGGAGTTAAGGAATCAATTAGTTATTTGCCTTTGACTAAGAATGCGGTTTTGGAAGATGCGGTCGATCTAAGCAATCTGCTATCGGGGTCGGTGTATAGCCCTTTGTTATTTACCGAAAAATACCCCCAAAAAAATATCGAATCAGAGGAGTCTATTGATGTGGTTGCCAAAATAGAAAAACAGAGTAGTACTGTTCACAAAAAGCAATTCTACAACTACTCTGGAGCTGTTTCTAATATGGAGGGGCTGGGGTTCTTGGGCTTTCGGGCGGTGATGCAAACCAACTGGGTTCCTGCAACTGCCACATGGCAAGACTATGAAAATACTATGATTAGTTCGGTGAGTGTTGCTGACCCTCATTTGAGAGGGGCAAATGTCGCAAATTATAGCTATAAAGGTTTTTTTCCAGTTTCTAAAATAGAATATATACCCAAAGTGAATCCCCCAGTATCAAAGAACGTTACTGTAAACGACACCCGAACAGTTACCGAAACGGTTTTAGCCACCAACAGCATTCGATTTCTTCCTGGAGCAAGAATAGCCCCTACGGTTGGCAATACTTTTAAAGCCCAAATCACCCCCGATTACGATCCTAATGGCTATGTGGGGACAAATTCCAGTCCGCCGATTGATTTGATTAGCAAATCCTTGTCGTTTTATGAATCGAACATATCACCAACCAAGGTGTTTAGACTAAAAAATACTCAGTCCAACACCTACAACATTCTCGACAACACCAGCAGTGAAACCCGAACGGACTATGACGACTACAACAATCCTTCAGAGTCTACAAGCAAAATCAAGAACGCAGGCGTAGTAGAGCAAAGTACAACAACTAAAGTAGTCTATGATGATCAACCCAATGGAACAACCTATTATATAGGCAGACCAAAGAGTAAGACTCAAACAGTGGCAGTTTCGGGAGACACTTCAACCAGTAATGAATTGTATGAATATACTAACCATTTATTAAAGAAAGTCAAGAAAAAAGCAAATAATTCCGACTATATTATTGAGGATAATGAGTATGATACGTATGGGAATAATACAAAAAAAACAATTACGGTACCTGCCGTAGCACCTAATCCTGCTCCTGCACCTAGGATTACCAATTATGAATACAATCCTGCATCTCCCTATAATGGTCGTTTTTTGACAAAAAGCATAGACATACAAGGACTTGCGACCCAATACGACTTTAACCCTAATAATGGTGTATTGAAATCCGTAACCAATCCATATAATATAACTACTTCATATTTGTATGATTCTTGGTTTAGGAAGGAAACAATTACTGATTATTTGGGTAAAAAAATGACTATAAGCTATCTTAATATGGCTGGGCTGTATGGTATGAGTACAAAAATTAGAAAAGTGGGCGATGACGGAAGTCTTCAAGAGATTTATTATGATGATTTGGGTAGGGAGGTTTCGAATGGCGAGTACAACATTAATAATTCATTTTCATATTCAAGAACCGAATATGACATTTATGATAGGAAGGTTAAGGTTTATGAGCCTTTCGATAGTTTTTGGGGCTATGGTGATACAAATACTTTGTTTTCCACAACATCATTTGATGAATACGGCAGAATAAAAGAAAGCAAATCTTATACAGGCAAGACTACAACGATGAACTATTCAGGCTTAACTACCACCGTAAGCGATGGTATAAAAACCAAAACTGCTGTAAAAAATGCCATAGGCAATGTTGTTAGCATGACTGATACACCAGGTGGCACAATAAACTACACCTATTTTGCCAACGGTAATCTCAAAACTACTAATTACGATGGGGTTCAGACCATCATAGAGCAAGACGACTGGGGCAGAAAAATGAACCTTAAAGACCCATCAGCTGGTGAGTACAAATATAAATACAACGGATTTGGTGAAACCACAAGCGAAACCACTCCTAATGGTACAACTACTTATAATTTAGATGATTTTGGCAGGTTAGATACTAAAACAATTAATGGTAAAAACACCAACTCTAAAACTACCTATGTTTATAATCCCACATCAAAACTATTGGATTCCAGTATTTTTGAAGACATACAGGCAGGTACAACCACTACTTCTACATATTCGTATGACACCTCCAAACGATTGTATAAAACCGTTGAAGATACACCCTCCTATGCTACTTTTACCAAGCAGTTTACGTTTGACAGCTTTGGTAGGGTAGAAAACGAAACCTCGATAGCCAGTCTCAACGGAAAGTCCTCTAGCAAAACCATACAAAATACCTATAAAAACGGCTATCCTTGGCAAATACTTTCAAATGAGGCAACCCCAAAAGTGTTATGGCAAACCAATACGACGAATGCCCGCGGGCAGTTGCTAACGGCACAATTGGGCAATGGCATAGCCATAACCAATGCTTATGATGCTTTAGGGTATGTAACCCAATTGAAGCATGACAAGACAGGTACAAATCCTGCCAATATCATGACCCTCAACACAACTTTTGACCCTATAAAAGGAAATTTAAAAAGTCGTAATGACAGTAGTCTGTTTGGTTGGAGCGAAGATTTTACCAACAGCTACGACAGCCAAGACCGACTCACTTCGTACAAAAACGGACAAGGACAAATTGAATATCAGAGTTATGATAATAGAGGCAAAATAACTCAAAACAGTTTAGGTCAATACAATTATGTACAAACAGCGTATCGAAACAGTTCGATAGCCTTAACTCCTGAAGCAAAAACCTATTATGTAGCAAAACCATTACAAACCATAAGTTACAATGTATTCAAGAGTCCAGTAGAAATTATTGAAAACGACGCTAACAAAGTCCCTATTGAAAAACTAAGCTTCACCTACAACGACAACAACGACCGTAGTATGATGTATTACGGAGGTGCAGGACTGCCCTCTACCCGACAGTTCAGAAAACATTACTCTGCCGATGGCACAATGGAAATTAAAGAAGATAGAACTTTAGGCACTACCGAATTTATAACCTACCTAGGTGGCGATGGGTATACAGCACCCGTGGTGTACAAAAAAACCTTTAACACCTCAGGAATTGCACAAGAACAAACGCTATATTTGCATCGAGATTACCAAGGCAGTATTCTAGCGATAAGCAATAATACAGGTGCGGTTTTAGAAAAACGCCTATTTGATGCTTGGGGTTCTTTGATATCAGTACAAAACGGCAGCTCACAGCCAATAGCCAATGGCTCATGGCTTATAGATAGAGGGTACACAGGTCACGAACACCTGCAAAGCGTAGGTTTGATTAATATGAACGGTCGTTTGTATGACCCCAAGTTGCACCGGTTCCTGCAACCAGACAATAACATACAAGACCCATTGAACACCCAGAATTACAATCGTTACAGTTACGTTTTGAACAACCCACTAAAATATACTGACTCAAGCGGGGAGGAGTATATTTCTAATCACGACGGTAGTCAAGGTGGCCCTTGTTACTCTTGTCCTCCTTCATATGGTTACGGTCCACCAGCGGGTTATCTAGGCAGTGCCGAGAGCTGGAATAGTGGTTGGTCTACTACTGGTTTTGGTAGTGATTTTGCTAGCAGTGGTAGTAACTGGAGTAGTGGTGGTTTTGGAGGAAGTGGTTTTGGAGGAGGCTCAGGCGGTAGTAGTTTTAGTGATATAATAGCCAAAATTTATAAAGATGCCCCAGCTGGGGTTGGCGATATTAGTTTTAGGTTTCAAAATAATCGCTTATTATACTGCTATTCAACCAACGAAACCTTTGGTAATGTAGGTAAAGATATTCCAGGGACAAGTTTAGGTACGGTATATGTTGGAAGCTTTCATCTTTATGGTTATCGTGCTGGAATGGGTGGGAATGTCGGAGCTCAAGGTGGTGGGGGGGTTAATGCAATTGATTTAGTGGATTATGGCGTTGGTGGACTAGGAGAAGCAAAAAATTTAATGTCATATTTATGGAAAAGTTCTTCTAACGCTTCGCAATGGAGAGCTGCTTATCAAGCATCTAAAACTCTCGGCGTTGGTGCAAGTGTATTGAAGAATGGTGTTAGTCCTGGACTAAAGACAGCTGGAAAATATTTAACAGGTGTTGCTGTGCTTGTTACTGCAGGAAAGGTTATTTCAACTGGGCAAGTTCACGCTTCAGATGTTTTAGCATTATCTATGACTGCTTTGGGAGCAACAGGTTTTGGTGCACCAATAGCGACTGCCTTTTTTGCTGCTGACTTACTTACGCTAGCAATTACTGGACAAAGCATTGGCAATCATCTTGATAAAGCAGTAGGACAACCTTTAATAGATTTTGGTTATGGACGTAATTAATTATATTTTTTATAGGTTGTATAAGCATTACAACAAAGAAAATCCAATATTCACAGCAGCAATTTATATTTCAGTTTTAGAAGGAATTACATTATACTTTTTTATTATGATGTACAATTCCCTTTTTTACCACAAGAGAATATTAGGGCAAGAATTATTTTTAAAATATGGTATTAGTCAAGGAGATGGTAAATTATTTGCTATAATGTTTTTTGTTGTTTTACAACTAGCAAATTATTTATATTACAGAAACAAGGTAAAAGATTATGAAGCAAGGTTTGCGAACCATCCAATGAATAGGTGGTTTAAGTTATGGATGTTGTACATTATAGGGTTGTTTTTATTCTTCTTTCCTATCTTGATTTTTATGTTAAGAAAATAAAATCTCCGATTCCAGCAGGGAATTATACAATTAATCCAAAAGCTACCCAATGGTGGACAGACCAAAGTTTTAGCACAAGAACGGCCGCTTTTCTTGGTCTTGTTGGAGTTAAGGCTGGTAGTTGGCCAGGAGGTCTTTTTGCTTGGGGTGTTGGAAGAACATGGATTACTCCTAATGGTGCAGATGTTTATGGCAGAAGCGGTTTTACGATACATGGAGGTACTTCTCCTGGTAGTGCTGGTTGTATTGATTTAATGGGTAATGATTTAAAATTTTTCAGAACGCTTCAAAATTATAATCTTAATAGTCTTTCTTTACAAGTAACTTACTGATAAATGGAACTTTTTATAAAAATAAAATCGCTATTAGCAATAGGTATTGGATTAGTTATTGCACTGGTCTTTTTTTCAGAAATCAGTGCTATAACTCAAAATCCTATCGATTACACAAATATCTATCATATATCAAAAAGTTCTATTGAATGGAAATACCAGAGTATAGAGAACTTTCAAAAATGGAATCTAATAGCTGGGATAATAACTTTGCTGTATGTTGTTTTAAGTGCATTAAGTTTATTTATGAAGCAAACAAGAATTAAATACGCAATTTTATTTGTAGATGGTTTATTAGTTGTTATAAGTATTGTTAATTTCTACATCTGGTCTACTTCAGGATTTGACCATTAACGAACTATTATTATTTTCCCCCCAGTCCGAGCATTAGGTAACACAGGGCTGGTGCGAGTTTCAAACTCGTACCCACAAACGAGGGCAGACAAACCAAGTCAAAAACCAAAAAACCTCGCAGATTTACGAGGTTTTTTGTGTTTAAGAAAGTTGTTGTAAAGGAACAATCATACCCAGTAAAATAAAAATCTAAAATTGACTTAAAAGACAAAAAATAAATTCTATTCCGCCATCATTGAGGTTAAATTATCTTTCATTTTCTTTTTGGCGATAGTAATATCAATCATTTTCAAGAGACAGGCTTTTTCGTCAATGTCTAAAGTATCAATCAATTTTACTTTTTCTAGAATTGAAAGATTAATATTTTCATCACTACTTGGGTTTTTTATAAGGTCAGTAATATCAATCTCAAAAACATTAGCAATCTTCTCTAAAGTTGGAATTGTTGGAATTGTTTTGCCACTTTCAATAATAGAATATTGGGCTTGAGCAACATCAATTGCAAGAGCAACTTGTTTTTGAGAAAGATTTTTAATTTTTCTATATCGTTTAATGTTTGCAGGAATGTCAATGGTTGTAGGCATTTTTGTTGTGTTTTATTAATACAAATGTATTAAATTATAGTATATAAATTAATTATCCCCACTGGTGCTCGTTTGTTACGTTCTCTGGTGCTCGATTGCATCGAGTACCTACTTACATTAGAAAACAAATCGTAGCGTTTGCAACGCGGTTAACTAAAACAGAAGCAATAATGAAGCTTCTGTTTTTTTATGTCATTGTTTTCTTAAAAATATTATATTTGATAGAAAAACGATGTCGGAGAAATACAAAGTTATTGATAGTACAGTACCAACGTTTATAACTATAACAGTTGTAGATTGGGTTGACTTATTTACAAGACCAGTATATTGTGCTATCTTAGACGAATCGTTAAATTACTGTATCAAGGAAAAAGGATTGAGTCTTCATGCTTATGTATATATGACAAGCCATATTCATTTAATTCTAACAGCATTTGATGGCGAGTTGCAAAATGTGATACGTGATTTTAAAAAGTTTACATCCAAAAAATTAGTAGAAGCTATTCAAGAACATCCTGAGAGCAGAAGAGAGTGGCTGTTACGAAAATTTAGTTACGAAGCACAAAAATCAGGAAGAGCTAAAAATTATAAATTATGGCAGGATGGTTTTCATCCGGTTATGTTAGATACATTAGAAAAAATAGAACAACGAGTAAATTATATACATTATAATCCTGTAGAAGCTGAAATTGTTTTTCAGGAAAGCGACTATGTAAATAGTAGTTATAGAAATTATGAAGAAGACAATACTGTTTTTTGTAATATAAATGTCGAGCCTTTGTGGTGATTTTTATTCGAGCCGCGTTGCAAACGCTTTGAATAGTTTTCTAATGTAAGTAGGTACTCGTCGCAGACGAGCACCAGAGGGGGACACCAAGTCTCGAACATCTTTTT
>JANMZS010000127.1:0-53464 GCA_031383535.1 Flavobacterium sp. | reverse complement strand
AAAAACACTCGAACAAAAGGCATAAAAGCCTCTCCATATACCGAATCATTTTTATTAAATAATACATTATATCGCCCGCCAATAGTTACATTTCCATTTCTAAATCCTGCGCCAAGAAACAACCCTGTGTTCCAAAAATTTTCAGCATTATAACCATTTCCATAATCAACATTTACCCTCAGTTGTTCTAATTCTGCCGAAAGTTGAATTTGTTCCATAGGGTTAATTAATCCTATAATGCTACCGCCATACAAATTTGAAGTGTAACTATTTTTCTGACTTGCATAAGAATATTGTACTCCAGTGCCTAGAGAAAAATAATCATTAATATTATAAATCGCACTAGGTGAAAGAGAAATATTTGTACTGCCATTGCCAAATCCTAACCCTATTCCGCCACCAAATTGGACATTTCCCCAAAAAGGATTAGGGCTTTTATTGCTGTTATTTTGAGCAACTGCAACGGAGGACATTAGAAGTCCGAAAAAAGTCAAAAAGAGGACTAAAACGATTGAAATGGGATTATTTTTCATAGAAAGAAGTTTTTTTTAACAAATTCATACGTAAAAGTACGTAAATATGAATATAAATGTATTCGTTTATTGTATTTTTGCCGAACTATTTTAATAAATAAAGAATACTAATAAAAGTTATGGATAGGTTTTCATTTTTAAACGCAGCACACACCGAATATTTCGCACAATTATACGACCAATATCTTGAAAATCCAGATAGCGTAGAGCCAAGTTGGAGAAGTTTTTTTCAAGGTTTTGATTTTGGAATGGAAACCTATAACGGTGAAGCTTCTGTGCAATATGTAACCGAAACAATAGCAGTTCCTACCGATAATTCTAAAATTTCAGAACAACTTCAAAACGAATTTAAAGTTGTTAAACTTATAGATGGATATAGAACTAGAGGGCATTTGTTTACAAAAACAAATCCTGTTAGAGAGCGAAGGTCTTTTTCACCAACATTAGATTTAGAAAATTTTGGACTGTCCAATGCCGATTTAAACACGGTTTTTGATGCTGCCAAGATTTTACATTTAGCCCCATGCTCTTTAAGTGCTATTTTGAAACACTTAGAGTTGGTTTATTGTCAGCATATCGGTATTGAGTATATGTACATGCGTAAGCCAGAGGTAATTCAATGGATTCAGGATAGAATAGGAGTAAACGATAATCAACCTAACTTTTCTGTAGATCAAAAAAAATCGATTTTATATAAACTAAATCAAGCCGTTTCATTTGAAAACTTTTTACATACTAAATATGTAGGTCAAAAACGATTCTCATTAGAAGGAGGAGAATCAGTTATTCCAGCATTAGATGCTTTAATAGAAAGAGCGGCCGAAAAAGGAGTAGAACAGTTTGTAATGGGAATGGCGCATCGTGGTCGTTTGAATGTGTTGGCCAACATATTTGGAAAATCTACTCAAGATATTTTTGGAGAATTTGATGGTAAAGATTACGATCAAGAGTATTTTGATGGCGATGTAAAATACCATTTAGGACTTACAGCTGAGAAAACTACTAGTTCAGGCAAAAAAATCAATATCAATTTAGCACCAAATCCTTCGCATTTAGAGACAGTAGGGGCAGTAATTGAAGGAATTACAAGAGCGAAGCAAGATAAATATTTCCCAGATGATTTTTCAAAGGTTTTGCCAATCGCCGTTCATGGTGATGCTGCTATTGCAGGGCAAGGACTGCTGTACGAAATTATTCAAATGGCGCAATTAGATGGATATAAAACAGGGGGAACGATACATATTGTAATCAATAATCAAGTTGGTTTTACCACAAATTACTTAGACGCCCGTTCTTCGGTTTATTGTACAGATGTTGCCAAAGTAACTTTATCGCCAGTATTACATGTCAATTCAGACGATGTGGAATCTGTGGTACATGCTATGCAATTTGCCTTAGATTTTAGAATGGAGTTTGGCAGAGATGTGTTTATTGATTTGTTAGGCTATAGAAAATACGGTCATAACGAAGGTGACGAACCTCGTTTTACGCAGCCTTTATTATACAAAATCATTGCAAAACATAAAAATCCAAGAGATATTTATGCTGAAAAATTAATTGCTGATGGCGTTATTGAAGCTGATTTAGTTAAAATTTTAGAAAAGGAATATAAAGATGATTTGGATCACAATCTTCAAGCATCACGTAAAAAAGATTTGACTATCATTAGCCCATTTATGAAAAATGAATGGAATGGATTTGAGCAGGTTTCCGATTCTGAAATGCTTCACAAAGTAAATACAAAAGTTGCCAAGAAATCGTTGGATTCCATTATAGAAACGATTTCGACTTTGCCATCGGACAAGAAATTTATTTCTAAAATTTCTAAAATAGTTACCGATCGCAAAACCATGTATGATAATAACACTATCGATTGGGGAACAGCCGAGGCATTGGCTTATGGCACCTTGTTGACCGAAGGGTATGATGTTCGTATTTCGGGACAAGATGTGGAGCGTGGTACTTTTTCACACCGACATGCGGTAGTAAAAGTAGAAGATTCAGAAGAAGAAGTAATTTTGTTAAATACAATAGCCAACAAAAAAGGCAAATTTAATGTGTTTAATTCCTTGTTGTCAGAATACGGCGTTTTAGGGTTTGATTATGGCTATGCTTTAGCCAATCCAAATGCCTTAACTATTTGGGAAGCACAATTTGGAGATTTCTCGAATGGCGCACAAATTATGATTGACCAATACATTTCTTGTGGTGAAGATAAGTGGAATAATCAAAACGGAATCGTACTATTATTGCCACACGGTTACGAAGGACAGGGAGCGGAACACTCTTCGGCTAGAATGGAGCGTTATTTACAATTGTGTGCCAGACATAATATGTTTGTTGCCGATTGCACCACGCCAGCGAATTTCTTTCATTTATTGAGAAGACAAATGGTGACCAAATACCGTAAGCCTTTGATTGTTTTTACCCCAAAAAGTTTATTGCGTGATCCAAGATGCGTATCTACCCAAGAGGATATAGCAAACGGAAGTTTTCAAGAGACAATCGACGATATAACAGTAAATAAAGCCGATGTGAAAAGTTTGGTCTTCTGTACTGGGAAATTCTATTATGATATCACTGCAGAAAGAGAAATTAACGGACGCAAAGATGTTGCGGTGGTTCGAATCGAGCAATTATTTCCTTTGCCAGTGGAGCAATTAAAAGTAATAATTGCTAATTACCCGAATGTTGATGATTATGTTTGGGCACAAGAAGAGCCAAAGAATATGGGAGCTTACAGCTTTATGTTGATGAATTTCAATTTGGTAAAATGGAGATTAGCCTCATTAAAAGCCTATTCAGCACCAGCGTCAGGAAGTTACACCAGAGCCAAACGACGTCAGGCCGATGCGATTAAAATGGTATTTGACAAGAATTTATTTAGATAGAAAAAGTTTAAAGTTTAAGGTTTAAAGAGGTTATTTACGACTTTAAATTTTAAACGATTCAACCCTTAAACAAGAAATGTTATGATTTTAGAAATGAAAGTCCCATCACCAGGGGAATCCATAAAAGAAGTAGAAATTGCCACTTGGTTAGTAAAAGATGGTGATTATGTTGAAAAAGACCAAGCGATAGCTGAGGTAGATTCGGATAAAGCAACACTTGAATTACCAGCAGAAGCCAGTGGTATTATTACGCTAAAAGCTGAAGAAGGCGATGCAGTGGCCGTTGGTGCTATAGTATGTTTAATTGATACAAGCCTCCCCAACCCCTCCAAAGGAGGGACTTCAAAACCAAGCCCCCTAACCCCCGAAGGGGGAACAGCCGCACAAGCTGTTGAAAAGGTAGTGGAAGTAAAAAAAGTAGAAGTTGCAGCTACACCAGTAGCTCAAACTCCCCCTTCGGGGGCTGGGGGGCTTGGACATCCATCACCGGCAGCAAAAAAAATATTAGAAGAAAAAAATATAACTCCAGAATCTATTGTAGGGACTGGTAAAGCAGGGAGAATTACCAAAGAAGACGCTATAAATGCTACGCCATCTATGGGAACTCCTACAGGGGGAAGCCGTGGTACAGAACGCACCAAATTATCTATGTTACGCCGTAAAGTAGCCGAAAGATTAGTGGCTGCCAAAAATGATACTGCCATGTTAACCACTTTTAATGAAGTTAATATGACTCCTATCAATACGTTACGTAATGAGTATAAAGATGTTTTCAAAGCGAAACACGGCGGAATTGGCTTAGGATATATGTCGTTTTTTACCAAAGCGGTAACTAGAGCTTTACAATTATTTCCAGATGTAAATTCGATGATGGATGGTGACTACAAGATTGGGTTTGATTTCTGCGATATTTCCATTGCGGTTTCAGGTCCAAAAGGATTAATGGTACCTGTGGTTCGCAATGCCGAAAACCTTACATTTAGAGGTATTGAAGCCGATATTAAAAGATTAGCCATCAAAGCACGTGACGGACAAATTACCGTTGACGATATGACTGGAGGAACGTTTACTATTACCAACGGAGGTGTTTTCGGCAGTATGTTGAGTACTCCAATTATTAATCCACCGCAATCAGGAATTTTAGGAATGCACAATATCATTGAACGCCCAATCGCAGTAAATGGCAAAGTAGAAATTCACCCGATGATGTATGTGGCTTTATCTTATGACCACAGGATTATTGACGGTCGTGAATCAGTTGGTTTTTTAGTTGCTGTAAAAGAAGCTTTAGAAAATCCAGTAGAATTATTGTGTGATAACAATCCTAAAAAAGCATTTGAGTTGTAAATTAAACAATCCTTTTTTATAATTTATCCTAACTTGTTTTTTGTAAATGAGTTGGGATTTTTTTTTGGTTTAACAATTTTTTTTTGATGTTGATAACTATATTATAAGACTTGTTTATAAAACGTTAAAATTTAACAACAATTTAACACTAAAAATTGTGTAAAATAAAATGGGGGGGGGGTATTTTCGCACAAACTAAATTCTTTTTTATGAAAAAATACTACACCCTCCTAATCTTGTTTTGTTGTTCACTGCTTATGGCTCAGAATCCAGACAAAATTGTTTTTACCTATGATGATGCAGGTAATCAATCACTCAGAGAACTTTGTATTAATTGTATGAATCCAAATGCAAGATACATCAACAACCCCAAAGACTTAAAAAAAGAAGACTTGGTCAAAAGCGAAGTTTCTAATCTTATTTCCTATTATCCCAATCCAGTTCAAGAAGAATTGTACCTGTCTTGGGAATTAGCCAACAATAATGCGGTCACTTCTATCCAAATTTATGATTTGAACGGTCGTTTGTTACGAACTTTTCAGGGGTTAGCAATCCTAAATAGTCAAACGATTCCTTTTATAGAATACCCCGCAGGGAATTATCTTGTGATGCTAGTTTACACCAATGGCGAGCAAAAAACAATTAAAATCATCAAAAAATAATGGCTATGAAGAAATTTTATTTTACACTCGTATTGCTTAGTTGTTCTTTTTTTGTTTTTGCACAAGTAACAACCCCAACGGGAACCTCAGAGGAAGTGGGAATTACAGAAGGGCAACTGTCAGTGTCGCTAACTGGTGGAGCAAATTATGCCATACCTATTGCGGTGCCTCCTGGTATTAATGGTGTTGTTCCTCAAGTTAGTTTAGTATATAACAGTCAGGGCGGTAATGGCATGGCGGGTTATGGTTGGAATGTTTCGGGGGTATCTGCCATCACTCGTATTCCAAGAACCCAATTTCATGACGGAGTGATTGGAGGCGTAAATCTCGATACCAATGATCGTTTTGCGCTAGATGGGCAACGATTGATTTTGAAATCGGGTGTTTATGGAGCAGCTGGGGCAGTGTATCAAACCGAAAATTTCTCGAATATAAAGATAACATCACTTGGCGTATCACCTTTAGGGGCTAATTATGGCCCTGCTTCTTTCTTGGTTGAATATCCTGACGGTTCTAAAGCAGAATATGGCTCTACTACTAATTCTAGATCTATAAGCAGTTGGTCTATAACTTATTGGCAAAATGCACAAAGTGTTCGGATTAGCTATACGTATATACTCGCCAATAACAATTTGAGTGTTGAGTACATCAAATACGGTAATACGAGTACTTTAGCCTCTATTAATCAAATTAAATTTGTTTACAAAACGAGACAAAGACCTGAACAATGGTATGTTGGCGGACAAAGTTTTGTAACCAATACCATTTTAAGCGATATACAAGTGTTGGGGAATAGTGTTGGTTTCAGGAATTATGTTATAGGGTATAATACAACTTCACTAGGCTATGAACGACTAGAGAGCATTACCGAAAAAAGCGGAGATAATACTAAAAGTTACAATCCTACGGTGTTTACCTACGATAATACTACACCCACAGTTGTAAACAATACTCCTTATAATTTGAATCTAGGTGATAGAGTGTTAGTTTATAACTCTGAATCCAATGGAGTTAGGTATGGGGATTGGCATGATATTAAATCGACGACGAATTACGATGATTCGGGTACTCTTTCTGGAGATTTTGACGGTGATGGTAAATTAGATGTTGTAACCTATTCCAATTTGATATCTGACCCTTTATATAGAAAATATTTTGGTGCATATCTAAATATTAAAGATGATATAGTAACAAATTATAAACTAGATTCTCCATATAAAGGTGTTGAAAATTTCTTTTTTCATTTTTTCACTTCAACCAATTTAAAAGGAGTAACTCCAAATCAAAAATTAGCACCGTATCAATTTGTTACTTACCTTGAAAAAGATGGTTATAATAATAAAAAAGTTTATTTTAATAGCTATTATTTTATTTCTAGTGGCTATTCAAATCCTATTGGGCAAAAATCTATAACTTTCCCCGATGATGTCAGCCGCCAATATTTAGATGGCGATTTTAATGGCGATGGTATAACAGATGTTATTGCCGTTGACTTTTATGAAAGCACAAAAACCAGTATGGCGACTTATTTCATAGATTTAGATGCTAGAAAAACTTCAAATTACTCCAATTATTCAGGCGAAATAAATAAAGGGACAATTTATAATAGTAGCATGAAACTATCTACAGGTGATTTTAATGCCGACGGGAAAACAGATATTTATTATATTACTACTGGCTATGTTAAGGTATACAGTCTAGGAGCAAACAATCAACTGTATTTGCTGTACGAAAATGTAGTTCTTGATAATGATATTGATAATGGACCTATAAAGTCTATATTGATGGGGGACTTTAACGGAGATGGAAAGACCGATTTTATGATAGCAAAAGATACAAATTATTATTTACCAACCACAATATGGCATAATTATATTTCGACGGGTGTTAATTTCATAAAAACAACTAAAGACATTCAATTAGAATATGTTAAAGATACTGGTCTTGACTATAACCAAGCAGGTCGAGATTTTAGTTATATACCAACAGATTATAATAATGATGGAAAGACAGATATAGTAGTAGTTCACAGGAATAGAGGACTGGGCTACGATTATTTTTCAACCTATTCAGAATATATTAGCATATATTGTTTTATAAGCACAAATGACGGTTTTTATAAAAACACTATCTATGAGGGTTCCAGTACCGATAATACTATCCCAGATAATGCAATTCCAATTTTTTTGACTTCAAAACAATCCAAACAGAGTCAACAAATTGCACTACTAAAAGACAATAAAATATATCCTTTTCCAACTTTAAAAGATTTTAGTAATGAGCGACTACTTAAAACCATCACTACTGGAAATGGAGTTAAAGAAACTATTAGTTATAGTCCAGTATTTAAAGATAGTTGTACGACAAATTGCCAAAGTGTAGTGAGTAGTGCCGAAGGAATAGAAAACTATCCGAATAGAGACATTGCTAATGCCCCAGGTTTTGAGGTGGTGTCTATGATCGAAAAACAAAGTGCTACTGTTTATAAGAAACAATTATTCAAATATTACGGTGCTACTTCAAACTTAGAAGGGCTAGGCTTTTTAGGATTTCGGGCTACAATGAGAACCAATTGGCATGATGATACCACACCCATCATTTCGACCATTACCAAAACGGATATCAATTTAAGAGGCGCACCAACCGAAAGTTTTACTGTTTTAGGATTCAGTAATGCCAATAAAATACTTGCTCCAACAGACCCCTTTATTATCAGAAGTATAAACACCTATAATATGGTAAACGGAGTTTTTGAAAATCCTTTACAAACCAATAAAGTTTTTAAACTAAAACTAACTCAATCAAAACAAATCAACGGTCTAGATAATACTAGTGCAGAGACCACCACAGAATTTGATATTTATAATAATCCTTTAACTTCAACAACATTTTTAAAGGAAGATGAAAATACCGTTCAAACTACAGTTTCAACGATTGCCTACAAGCCTGTTAGCACCACCCTTCCGTATCTGCTAGGATTACCCTCCAGTAAAAACGAAAGTATTTCTGCTAATGAGGATGTGATGACCAGTGAGGAGTTGTATACCTACAATGCCACAGGTTTACTTACTCAAATCAAGAAAAAAGGGACTGACACCCCTTATATTACCGAAACAAATACTTACAGCACCTACGGAAGCATTACTAAAAAAGTAATTACTGCCACTGGAATCACGAGAACTACCAGTTATGCTTATGATACCTCAAAACGTTTTATAACTAAAACTACAGATGCCAGAGGAGTAATAACAAATTATATTTACAATCCAAATAACGGATTATTAGAATCTGAGACGAATCATTTTGGGCAAACCACCAGTTACCTCTATGACCCTTGGTTCAAGAGAACAACAACAACCGATTATCTCGGTAAAACCAACACCCTTGCCTATATTCGTCAAAACGAAAAAACGTTAATTACATCAACAGGAGGTGATGATGGCAGTTACAGCGAAGAATTATATGATGATTTAGGACGAAAAACACTTACTGGAATTAAGGATATACAGGGTGTTATGTCTTTCAAAGACTATAACTATGATATTTATGACCGCAATTTTAGCGTTAGTGAGCCTTATCGAAGCAGTCCTACCCAATGGAACTCCACCCAATATGATGTATATGGTCGCCCTATAGCCGCTACCGACTTTACTGGTAAAACAATTAGTATGGTATATGACAAATTAACCACTACTACAACCGATAGTAGCACAGGTAATACTAAAACTACTTTCAAGAATGCCATGGGTAATATCAGGCAGATGACAGAAGCACCAATAGGTGGTGACATAAATTACAGCTATTTTGCCAACGGAAATCTCAAACAAACTATTTATAAACAAGCCAGAATAATTATATCTCAAGATGGTTGGGGTAGAAAAACACAGCTGTTTGATGCGTCGGCAGGCACCTATTCGTACACCTATAACGACATTGGCGAAACCCTAACCGAAACCACCCCAAACGGCACTACAACTTACACCTATGACGCCCGAGGCAATGTGACCAAGAAAGTAATTCTAGGCAATAACACCAATAACAATACAGTATATACTTTTGATACCATTACAAGGTTACTTACAAAATCAGTGTTTACGGATGTGACTGATGCCAACAAAAAAATCACAACCGTCTATAACTATGACCCTCAAGGTCGATTGATATCTACTAGCGAAACCACAGGCTATGGTGCAGTGTTTACCAAAACAGTTAGTTACGATGATTGGGGAAGAGTGAATATAGAAACGAGTACAGCAAGTCTAGCGGGTAAAACGAGTACCACTAATACCCAAAACACCTACAAAAATGGTTTTGCCTACCAAATTAAAGATTATCCCAACACCAAAACACTTTGGGAAACCAGTGAAGTCAATGCTCGTGGGCAACTGACTAAAGCCAAACTGGGTAACGGAATAGAAATCAATAATTTGTATGATACCTTTGGCTATATCACAAAAACCAAACACGATTTATTGACTAACAATATATTAGAATTCGACACCGATTTTAATACCCAAAGAGGCAATCTCAACTGGCGCAAAAACAGTCTTTTTCCTAGCACTTATTATCAAGAAGGTGAATCATATAGTTACATACCTACAGAAAACTTTGGCTACGACAATCAAGACCGACTGATAAGCTATCCAGACGCTCAAGGAAATAACGTAACACAAACCTATAAAGCTGATGGTCGTATAGAAACAAATACCTTAGGTACTTACAACTACACCAAAACGGACAAAGTCTATCAAAACACATCGATATCACTAGACCCCGAAGACGCATCTTATTATGCTAATCGCGAAGGCATCTTTAGTGATGGTATGGAAGGGGGAAAAAATTGGCCAATAGAACAAAACAGCAGAATCACTTATGACCTAACACAAAAACACTTTGGGAGTACTTCGCTACATCTTGACAATACCTATTCAACTCCCGATGAAACATTACAAATTCAATCTAATGTATGGACTGCGATTGACAATGCGGTAGCTACCCAATATACCATTTCGGCATGGGTGCTTTGTAAAGAAAATGCAGTACCGCGGATGTATATTGCAACCGACGTTGTATCTGGGCTAAATAGTTTTGCAACTACTACGGTAAAAAATCAATGGGTACGAATTGATGCTACTTATTTAGTTTCTGCCAATGTCAAAAAATTAAGTTTGTCAATAGGTAACTTTGGGGATGGCAACGTTTGGTTTGATGATGTGATGATACGAAAAACAGCAAATACACCTTTGGTCAATTTGCAAATACCCGATGCCACTTACAAAGACCGCCAACTGGCTATAGATTACAACACGTTTAAATCTCCAGTGAATATTAGCGAAGCAGGAGTAGACAAACTCAGTTTTACCTACAACGAGAACAACGACCGTTCTATGATGTTTTATGGCAGTTTAGATGCAACTAAAACCCTGCGTCCATTACGAAAATACTATTCTGCGGACGGCAGTATGGAAATTAAAGCCACTTTTGCACCAGGTAATACAACAACTCCAATAGCTGTAGAATTTGTAACCTACATAGGTGGCGATGGCTACTCTGCTCCAGTAGTTGTAAAAAGTGATGGGATAACGCAAAATTATTTATATTTACATCGAGATTATCAAGGCAGTATTTTAGCAATAACCAATAATGATGGTGTAGTTCTAGAAAAACGCCAGTTCGATGCTTGGGGAGCAATAGTAAAAGTACAAGACGGAATAGGTAATAATCTCAACGTTCTTACTATTTTGGATAGAGGCTACACAGGTCACGAACACCTGCAAAGTGTAGGAATTATCAACATGAATGGACGTTTGTATGACCCTAAGTTACACCGTTTCTTGCAACCTGATAATTATGTGCAAGACCCGAGTAATACACAGAATTTTAATAGGTATGGGTATTGCATAAACAACCCGTTGAAATATACCGACCCGAGTGGGGAGTTATCGTTTAAATCATTTGGAAGATGGGTTAAAAGGAATGCGAGTGATATAGTTGCTGGTGTAGCAATAGTTGCTGGAACTGTTTTATCTTGTGTAGGATTACCACAACTTGGAGTGCCTTTAATTATTGGAGGGGTTAATCATTTTGTCCAAACAGCTAAAGAATATAGTCAAACAGGCGATTGGGCATCTGCTTCTAATAATCAGGGATTTTCTGTTTCTTATACCACAACAACAGACTGGGGGTATAATAGTGTTAAACCAACAGGAGTTACGCAAAATGAGCCTCTTGTTACTCCTATCGCGATAGATGATGTAAGGAATATGAGTAGCGGTGGGAATCAAGTAAATAATGGATCATACAATTCATGGTTTTATAAAGATCAATATTTTGCTGGAGAAGCAGGTTTAAGAGTTGGAACGTATATAGATTTTTCTCCATTTAAAAAACTTTTAGGTATAACCTTAGGAGAATATAGAGAATCAAGTTATAAAGCAGATTATTATGATTATAAGGGCAATACAACTAAGAGTGATATGAATCATTATTTTGAAGTTGGTATTGCCGTGGGTGGCGGATTTAATTATAAATACAACCTAGGGGAAAGTAGATTTGAATCGTTTTCGCTTAGTTTGTTTGGTTTTTCAGCAGAATATTCAAAACAATCTAGTTACCAACGTCAATTTTATATTGGATTGGATACTGGATTTAGTATAGGTCTTGGTCTTGGTGGATCTATGAACATAAAAGGGGGATGGAGATGGAATTGGTAATTTAAATAACAACAAATATGAAAACAAATTATTTTTTGAAACAAAGTGCAAAAACAAATATTTTTTTGATTTTAATAATCCCTATTATAATTCAATTGGTTCTAATAAATTTAGTTCAATCTGTTTCGGATATAAAGTTATACTATTTAATATTTGTCTTTTTTGGAATTTTATATTTACCATATTTTTATTGGTTAAACATTGCCGTAAATTTCTTGTATGCTCGTTCAAATTATTTTAAATTAAATTTAAAAACTTTCAAACTAAGCTTATTAATTAACGTTATTATGGTGTTTAATTTTGTTTTTTTTATAGCATATATGTTTAGTTTTGTTTTTAAGGGAGGCGAACCTAACGATGTCATGTTTCTTTGTATGAGTTTAATTCAGTTTGTTGGCATTATCTCTTTTTCATATACTAGTTATTTTGTTTCAAAACTTATAGCATCTATTGAATTAAAAAGGAATGTAAATTTTAATGATGTTGTTGGCAATTTAGTCGCTTTTTCATTTCCTCCATTAGCATTATGGATTATTCACAATAAAGTAAAAACAATACAGAACCTCCTATCGCAAAAGATAATGTAAGAAATATGAGTAGTGGTGGGAATCGAGGAAATCAGGATTATGATGCTACAGGAGGAATACTTACAGGGTTAGGAACAGGATTGACGGCAGGTGAAATAAAAATGTATAATCAGTCGACTTGGTTTAGTGTTAAGCAGTGGAAAACCTATAGCCAAAGCTTCAACGGTAATGGCTATACGGGAGGTAAAAATGCTTCTGCATTGGAATTATCAAGAGGATTTAAATGGGCGGGAAGAGGACTCGGTGCTTATAGTGCTTGGTCTACTTATAACCAATATCGTAATAACGAAATCAGTGGAGGTTCAGCATTAATAGAAGAGTCTTCAAATGTTTATTCAACCTTTGGTGGACTTCCTGGAGCTGCTTGGGGTGTTGGTTGGGAAGGAGGCAGAGCAATAACGAAGACTGACTGGTATCAGGATTGGAAAAATAAATATTGGTACCCTTGGAGATATGAACATTTTGGATATTAAATCTTAAAAAATTATGGACATTATATATTTTTATAGTTTCTTGTTTTATACAAAAATAATAAAAGATGATGAACCTCATGCTACTACTGTATGGGCTCTAGGCTTCGCTGAAGGTTTTTTTGCTAGTGTTATTTTAGATATATTTTCCATTCGGTTTTGTTGTATCTCTTTAAATAAATGGATCATGGTGAGTATTGGGGCAATATTTGTTTTTGCAAATTATTTATATTTTCATAGGTCAGGGAGGTCGAAAAAAATTGTAAAAGCAAAGCCAATGTTTTATTCAAGTCATAGGATTTCAATATTATTAACAAGTGTTTTTTTTGTTCTATTGATATCTTCTATGTTTTGGGCCCCTATTCTCTCTAGGCATCTTTTGGATGAATATTGTAAATAAAGCGACACCCCCCGCTCCGCAAAGAGTTCCTTAGAAAAGCTCCGCAAATGTCTCCTGACTTTGCGGAATTTTTTATATTTGACAAAAAGTAGTTATGAAAGAGGGTTATGTGATAAGAGACCAGACATTACCACATTTTATAACGGCTACTGTTGTAGATTGGGTTGATGTGTTTTCGAGGAAAATTTACAGAGATTCTGTAATTGATTGTTTTGATTATTGTATCAAAAATAAGGGAATGATTTTGTACAGCTATGTCATAATGAGTAATCATCTTCACATGATTGTACAGTCAAACGAAGGTAAATTATCAGATTTGTTACGTGATTTCAAAAAATTTACTTCAAAAACAATTTTAGATAAAATCCAGTCAGAACCTGAGAGCCGAAGAGAATGGATGCTGGAACGATTTAAATTGGCAACGGAAAGTCATTCTAGAAACAAGAATTTTCAATATTGGCAATATGGCAATCATGCCGAAGAAATATATTCAGAAAAATTTATGTGGTCAAAAATAGACTATATTCATTTTAATCCAGTTCGTACAGGTATTGTTTTAAGGCCACAAGATTATATTTATTCGAGTGCTTCCAATTATATTGATAATAAAGGAATTATTAAAGTAGAAGTTAGTACAAATACCTGTTGTGAATGTTTTAAATCCAAATTCAATACTAAAATACAACAGTTATGATTAGTTTTGTTCCCGCAAAGTCAGGAGACATTTGCGGAGCACTGTGCTGTAAATTAACACTTTGCGGAGCGGGGTTCTTGGTAGCTGTAAAAGAAGCCTTAGAGAACCCTGTAGAATTACTGTGTGATAACAATCCTAAAAAAGCATTTGAGTTGTAAAAAACAACTTTTCAATTGCAAAACCCAACTCGTTTTCTAAAATGAGTTGGGATTTTTTGTTTTAAACAACGTGATAAATTATTTAATAAACGTTTTCAATCATTTATTTACTATACATTGTATAAATACATAAAATAAATAGAAAGTAAGTATTGTAAGGATTGTATTTAGAGTTAAATTGTTGTTTTTAAGTGCTTTATTGTTTTTTTGTATAGTATTTGTATAGTTTTTTTCAAGTTTTAAATTATCGCTTTTTGTAAAAAAGATTATACATTTGCAGTTAATTAATCAACTAAATATACTATTATGAAAAAAATTACTCTTTTAATTACATTAATGATAACCTCGTTAGGGTTTTCCCAACAAGTTGTTATTGAAAATTTTGAAACTCCTTCTACTTATACATTTAACAAATTTGAAGGAATGGCTAGTGCCGATATTGTTGCAGATCCTGCTGCTGGTGGAACTAGAGGTCTTGGATTGAAAATGGTTAGCGTATCTACAGGTAATCCATGGCAAGGTTCTGAGGTTATATTTTCAACTAGTAAAATAAGATTGACTACAGATAAAACAATAAAGGTTGATGTTTATGCTACTCAAGCTTTTACTATGTTGGGTAAGGTAGAGCTAGGTGGATCTGCACCTAATTCTGCAGCATCAGCAAACTATACTACTCCAAATACGTGGCAAACACTTACTTTTACCTTTACTACTGTATTAGACGGTCAAGGATTAGCTAACGGTGATTATGGAAAACTCGTATTTTTTCCTAACTGGAAATCAACAAATAATGGTTTTAACACTCCTCCAGCTAATTTTACGCTTTATGTAGACAATATCACTGGAGTAAAAGTTTCTACTGCTCCTGCTTTTGTGCCTCCTGTTGCTCCAACACCGACGACTCCAAATGCTCAAGTTTTTAGTATTTTCGGAGATACAGGTGGATTTACAAACAACTGGGTGCCTGATTACACTTTTGGTGGGTTTTTAGGAAAACCGGATTTAGATACAACTACAGGAGTTAATACAGCCATTAAAATGGATTTTTCTACTCAAGGGTATGGAGAAGGTTTGTTTGATACTGCACCTCGTAAAGATGTTTCTGCGTATGGCTTTTTAAATTTTGATTATTACGTTCAAAGTGGTGCTAATAACCCTGCTGGGTCTTTAGGAAATCAATTCTATATTGACTTGATTCATAAAATTGGAACAGCTGCAAACACGGAATCATTTTATGGAATTGGAGCAACAATACTAACAACTGGGCCAGCTTCTGAACAGGTAGCAAAGGTTATGGTTTTTGATTCTTGGCAAACAGTTAGTATTCCTTTGTCAGCCTTTGTGGGATTTAGTCCAGCTAACTTTTTTCAATTTAAAATTGGAGCCTCATCTGATTTACGAACAAAAGTTGCCTTTTTTGACAACATTTATTTTTCTGTAAACAACCCTACTCTTGGAACAGCAACTTTTGAAACTTCAAAAGTAAAAATGTATCCTAACCCTGCGAAAAATAGTGTTACCATTGATGCTAATGGTTCAATTGAAAGAGTAGCTATTTATAGTATTTTAGGACAAGAAGTGATGTCTAAATCACCAAAAAGTAATTCTACTACAATTCAAACAAGTTCACTTCAAAGAGGAACATATATTGTTAGATCAACGGTTGATGGTAAAACTTCAACATCAAAATTGGTTAAAGAATAAATTATTCAATTCAAGTAATACTGCAAAAAGCATCCGCCGCGGCGGATGCTTTTTTGTTTAGAATAGTTTGATACCAAATAGCTTAAATTCACTAGATAGAATTTACGTTGTTTTGTCATTCTGAACGCAGTGAAGAATGACAAAATTGTGTAATTTTTTTGTAAATCAAATATAAAATGATACTATTATTCTTGTAGATACAAACATTGATTATAATAATCGATAATCCCTTTTCCTTTCAATAGAATATCTGCTCCAATTATGCCATGTACAGGCTTTGATTTGTGCTGAATTAAGGCTTGATTCGCATGTGATAAATCGAAAACAACAAGTTCAAAATCAACTATTTTCCAATTCCCTATTTTGATAGTGTTTTTTTTGGCAATTTGAGTTTGCATTCCGATTGCACCTGCTCCAGCGGCTTTTGTATTCGATTTTGTGGCTACAAGTTTAAATGATTCAACACTTTCAAAACCCACACAACTATTGCTCGCACCTGTGTCTAGTATAAAATTACCTTTCACGCCATTAACACTAGCTTTCATTAGCAAATGCTGAGTTTTAGTCACTTTGAATTTTATTTTCTTGTAGCTTTCTTTTTTAAGAATATCGGGAAGTTTTTTCATTTTCTGAATGATTTAAAAGCAAATAATAAGCCAAATAACAGCAATAATCCAAGAAAGTAAATGTAATAATTTATATTATTTTCTATCGTTTCAATCCCGCCATAATACACAAAAGCACTCCAATAATAGGGTGATTTTTTAGTATTTGAAATATTAGAATCTTCCAAGAAATTTAATTTTGCGTTTGCGTTTGCTTCAAAATAGGATTCGTTATTATTTATGTTTTTATAAAAATAATCCATAAAAACAGAGGTGGTATAATCGTTTACTTTCCATAACGAAAACAATAGATTTTGTGCACCAGCAAACTGAAAACCTCTAGCAATACTCATGGCGCCTTCGGATTTGTAAAGTTTTCCAATTCCGGTTTCACAAGCACTTAACACTACTAAGTTTGGATTGATATTGAGGTTGTACAGTTCTGAATATAAGATTTCTTGATCATAAAACTTAATGCTTGCCGGAGTTTCAGTATCGCCAGAAGAAGCATGCGTACTCAAATGCAATATTGAATAATTGGGTGCATTGGTTTTGAAATTATGGAAAGTGGCTCTATCATTTTCTAAAAATGTTCCGTCGAAATTGTTTTTAATAGATTGCATTTCGTCTTTTGAAAAGGTCAAAGCATAATTTGTATTTTCGAACACTGGAAAAATGCCTAAAACTTTTTCGTTTTTATGGTTTATGGATTTGTTCTTGTCAAAATCCAGATAAAAGCTAGCCGAACTATTATAGGCAATACTGTAATCATTCAATAAATAGTGCATTTTGGCAAAATTTGTTGTGGTAGATTTTTGTGTTATTAAAGCTTCGAAAGGCAGGAAATTTAGAATACCGTCAGGCACAATGATGAGGTTTTGGTGTGTTGAGTCTTTTGGAATTTTTAAGTATTCATAAAGAATATTACCCGATTTATTGTAGCCAATTCTATCATTTATGATGGTATTTGAATCAGCAAAATAAAGTAAAAATTGATGAATTTTAGCAATTGAATTAGCTGAACCATCATAAGTTTGCATTTTAATTTTTTGATTTCCCAATGTAAAAGAATACATCTTGTCATATCCCGAAAAGTAATACACCATAAAAGCTTTGTCTTTTTCTAACTTTGAATACAAGGATTTCAAATCAATATTTTTGGGGGTATTAATTTGACTTTTCGAATTGATTTTCTTTAGCGAAAGCATCAATTCGTTTTGTTTTTTAAGCGCTTCGTTTATTTTTGAAACTTTAGCCAAATTTCCTTTTTTTTGTTCTTTTAGGATTTCATTATTCCAGTTTTGAAGTTGTTCTAAAAGTAATTTTTCTTCTTTTGAAGCTGTTTTTTGGTTGGAAAGGTAGTTTTTTAACACTCCTGATTTTGTTTTTTCAGCAAGTTGAAATGCACTTTCTAAATATCCTATTTTCTTTTCTTTTTGATACAGAAAATCATAGATAGCAATACATTTTTCGGTTCGGTTTCTAATCCGGATTTGATTGATAATTTTTGCATTTTCGTACAGCAATAAGTTGGCAAATAACTCTTCTATTTGAAAGGAGAGGGTATACCCTTCTATTGCTTTTTTGTGCTGATTTTGTGCAACAAACAGAGCTGCTTGCAAATCTAATGCGTCTAATAAAATGGTTTCTGCATAAAGGGAACCAGGATTGGGTAGTATGTTTTTCTGACAGGAATAATTTGGAATTAAAGTCTTGAAAATGGATGACAGCATTCTGTTTGCATTTGCATATTTTTTTTGCCCAAATAGGAGTGACGCTTCTTCATAATATAGTTTTGCACTATTTCTTGTAGTTCTGTTATTGGTCTGAAAAAACAACTTTTTTCCCTTTTCAAAAGTTACATTGGCAAGATTGTAATCTTGTGTTTCATTGTATAGTATAGACAAATTTCGATAGGCATTTGATAAAACTTCTTTTTGATTTTTTTCTTTTTCTAAAAGTTTTATCGACATTTCAAAAGCATTTTTTGCCTTAAGGTGAATCTCTGGATTAAGTAGGTAATTTTGTCCTCTAATGAAATAATTATTACCCAAATTATTCCATAGAATTCCTTTTTGAACGGAAGATAATTTTTCGGTTTTAATTGTTTTTTCGAGTAAGTCGATGGCTTCATTAATTTTACCTGTGTTTTGGTACACATTTGACAAATTGAGAATTGCAGCTATTTTTTGTCCCAATGCTTCGGGATTATTTTTGGTGTTATTGGCAATAAAATAGTATTGTTTTATGATGTTTTCGGCATTGTCATAATCCCCAATAATAGTGTAAAGATTGCCTAGAGGTTTGAGGCAGTATTCGCTTATATCGTAACCAGAAAGTTTGTTTTTTTGATAGATTAGCCATGCCTTTTCATAACTAGAAATCGCTTGTGTCGCTTTACCAAATTGATTTTCGTAATACCCTTTGTTGCAGTTTAAAATCACTAATGCTAGTAATTCATTTTTTGTTTTGGGTTTAGGATTCTTCCAAAAATTGTGTTCGGCAACAGCTAATTTTTGCAAACTTTCAATGGATGGATTGGCTACAAAAACATCAACTGCATTGTAGATTGTGTTTTCTAAAAATGATGTGTTTTGCCCAATTGCTATTTGAGAAAGTAAAAGAAAAGAAAAGAGTAGTTTTTTCATTTAGAATTTCCAAATAGCGTAAAACTGCCAATAGTTAAAATCTTTTTCAAGGTTTAAATAATACCGTAGACCTATACTTGGACCAATTCGAGCAAAGCCAAAAGTAACGTCGCCAAAAAAACTAGTTTGCATTTTTTCGAATGCTTTTAAATTTGTGCTTGTTGTTGCTTTTTCTTGTAATTCTGTAATTTCATTTCCAGGCTGTGGAGGTAATGTGGCGTCAAAAATGGGTTGGTAATATTTTTTTATTGTATTTGTTTCTGATTTCTGATTTAGCAAAACCGAAAATTGTGGACCGGCTCCAATACCAATGTAATTATTAATAGAATATCTAAGAGAAAAAGGTACAATATCAATGAGATTTTTATTGGTATTGGAGCTTTTGGTCGTTTGATTGAATGCTGCATCAATAACAGTTCCGTTATTTTGAAAAATGGGAGTTTTTAAAGGTTCTAATTTTAAAGTGTTTTGTTTGGGATCCTCTTCATTCTCAAACTTATTGTGCATTAATTCTATTTGCCAATATAAATGATGGGATTTGTAGGGTGATATCGTTGCTCCAACAAAATAGCTTTTTGCATTGTTTTGATCTGAAAACAAATTATAACCTGCTTTGGCTCCAATAGAAACGCCAGAAGTAAATCGGGTTGTGGCATAATTAGTAAGTATAGGTTCGTTTTTGTCAAAAATAATGGCGGTTCTGCTTTTTGTTTTTACTTTATGAAAATCTTTATTGAATTTCATCGAATACTTTACAAAACCTTTGGTGCTATCTATTTCTTTTACGTTTTTCTGAGCACTTCCGGGTAAATAAATATTTTTGAAAGTAAAATGAATTTGGTTTTTCTTGATAATGGTATCCAAACAACTAGTAGTTGGTTCTTCGCCTTTTGGACAAATAGGGCATTTGGGATACATATCTTCAACCTTAAATGTTTTTTTGTCAAACACATCAGGAACATCAGTTTCTAGCAGAATCTTTCGTGCTGGACCTTCGCCATTATTTTGGAAACGTGTTTTGAAGTTGACTCTTTTAAAACGCACCAATCTGTAGTTCATAAAACTCCCGTTAGAGCCCATTTTGTTGGGGTCGTGAGAGGTTACAATTTCCATTTCTAGATTTTTTATTTTATGATTTTTATAACTTCTATTGGGCACGAATATGCTTCGCATTGTCACCGTTGCACTCGTGTCTTTAATCATTTCAGGCGTGGTTTTGAATGTGAAAAACAAGTTTCTAGTTTCGCCTGGATTAGCATCATCAAATTCTAATATGGTGGTGTTTTTGTATGTTTTATAGGCTGCTTGTAGTGTAGCATCCAAGTTTTCTTCGATAGTGGTTGTTCTGTATTTTTTGGCTGTAGCCAAAGGGTTTGTTGATGCTAAGTAAGAATCGGAGTTGTCTATATCATTTACTGAGGCTACTAGATTTTCCTTCACTTCTTTTTCGCCAGCATAAGCCCTGAAATCAACCAATTTAAAATTGTCGTTTTTGAACTGTTTTTCATTAAAAAACAAATATATTTTTCCGCTGGTAACATAGTTTTCTAGGTTTTGATAGCTCAAGATGACTTCCATTTCTTGGTCAGGAATAGGGTCACAGTTTTTTTGCAAAGCCAATCCGTTTTGAGTTTCGATAGAAGCAATGTCTTTTGAGCCACCTTCGGAAACCTCATTTATGGCAACAATTTTTGGTCTGGTAGCTGGTGGTTTTCCGTTGTCATAATTGTTGGTGACAGCAAGTCGCGTTTTATAAGTTCCTTTATTTTTATATACATGTTGTGGCTCAGCTTCTTTGCTGTAATGACCGTCGCCCATTTCCCATAAATAAGAATAGGAGGGTTTTGGTGCACCAGCAATAGGAATTAATGGAGGTGTTTCTGGTTTGAATTTTACAGCATTTGCTTTTTGGTTGTATGCAATTGAGGCTCTTCGAGTGATAGTGTCTTTTGATTTGGTTTGTGAAAACGAAACGATACAGAACATCAAAAAGAGGTGCAAAAATAATTTTTTCATAATCTTCGGTTTGATTAATGTTTTAAAAATAGAAAAAAGCGGTGACAAAATCACCACTTTTAATAAAAAATCTATTTTAGACTATTGAATCGCATTGATTGCCGTTACTAATTTAGGTTCGTATCTTGTTTTAAAAACTAAAAACACTCGGATTGCTTGTAATTTCATCTTTGCTATTAGCAGTCCCAGTATTGTTTAATACTTGAACAGCCCATACAAAATCGCATAAATAAGGAGGCTTACAAGGACCAGTATAAATTCCTTGAACAGTTACTTCGGTACTATTATCGACATCTTTTGTTACAATTGGTTGATTGGTTCTCATAGCTTCGGTACTGTTTTGACCCTGCATTAATTGCCAAACTTTTAATCTATAAGTTACCGATGTTTGTGGTTTTGGCACAACGGGAGTCCATCTAAAAGTGATGGGTTGTTTTGCTTCGTCAGCCAAAAACGATTTACCATTTGCAGGTTCTACATTTTCTGATGTTGTAGATGGTATTACAACTTCTTCTTCGTTTGGGGCACAACTCAATAATGAAATTGATGCGATAAATAATAATCCTAGTGTTTTTAAATTTGATTTCATGGTTTCTAATTTTTTAATGTTTTTAGTGTTTCATTTTGTTTTCTGTTGTTATATCCATCAGGGTTAAAATTGTTACCTTGATTTGAATATCTAATGCTAAAAAAGCGATTACAACCATATATCAACTTAGTATTATAATTGTTACCTCTTTTTTTACTATTTTCGAAAAAAGTTTTTTTATGGCCAATACCACTATACATCCAGACCAAATCTATATTGACGGACTTGCCAATAATGACTCGGCGATTATCCAATCTATTTACAAGAAGTTTGTGCCCAAAGTCGTTTCTTATATAAGGAATAATTCTGGCGATACTGATCAAGCGCAAGATGTAGTTCAAGAAATTATGATTTTACTTTTTAATCAGGCCAAAGCCAAGAAGCTACAATTGAGTTGTCCGTTTGACGCTTACTTTTTTTTATTATGTAAAAGAAAATGGCTGAATGAAATAAAAAAATCTTCGAATAAAGGGGTAACAATAGATGATGATTTACCATCTATAAACGAAACCACTGACGAAATGGTTCATGAAACCGAAGTGTTTGACGAAAAACAGCAACTTTTTGACTTAATGTTTCAAAAACTAGGCGATAAATGCCAAGAGTTATTGAAACTGAGTTTTGCCATTAAATCGATGGAAGAAGTTGCCGAGAAATTGAACGTAACCTATGGCTATGTTCGAAAGAAAAAATCGTTATGCGTAGGGCAATTGACCCAGTGGATTCAGGAAACCAATCGCTTTAAATCATTAAAAACGACCTAGCCATGAATGAAGAACGCTACATATTATTTGAAAATTATCTCTCAAACGAATTGTCAGATGAAGAAAAAAACAACTTTGAAAAACAGTTGTCAGAAGATCCAGAATTAGCTTCATCATTTGAAATATTTGAGGAGTTAAATGAACATTTGTCTAATAAATTCGGAAACACCGCCGAATTAAATGCCTTTAAACAAAATTTAAATTCAATTGCTGCGACGCATTTTAAAACCAAAAAAGTTAAAGTAATCAGTTTAAGATCTTGGCATTATTCTGTTGCCGCATCTGTCGCTATTTTGATAGGGTTATTTGTATTTATGCAAAATAATGATCCAAATTTTGAGGATTATAACCAACATGAAAATGCTTATTTCACCGAAAGAGGTGCCGTAGAGAATCAATTAAAATTGGCTCAAGACGCTTTTAATGCTAAAAATTATAAAGAAGCAGTTGCTAATTTTGAAATGGTTTTGAAAGAAAATAAATCGCCAGAAACACAATTGTTTTATGCAATTTCACTTTTGGAGGACAATCAGTTTCAAAAAGCCGAAATACAGTTAATGGATTTGAAGTTGGGCAACTCAGCATTTAAAAACAAGGCTATTTGGTACTTAGCCTTATCAAAATTGAAACAGAAAGATTATAAATCATGTAAAGAAATTTTAAATTCAATTCCAAAAGATTACGAAGATTATGATCAGGTTCAAGAATTGTTAGACGAATTGGATTAAGTTTTTAGCCATATGAGGCATTTAAGGTCATATAAGCGATTCAATCAAAAACTTAAATGTTTCTTATATGTCTTATATGGTTTATCTTTTTTGGTAAGATTGTATATTTGTTGCTCCAAAAAATCTTAATATGGTCATTACTGACACCCATACCCATTTGTATTCCAACGAATTTGACGAAGACCGCCACGAAATGATTCAACGAGCCATTGATGTTGGCGTATCTCGATTTTTTATACCAGCGATAGATTCTAACTATACACTAGCGATGTATGAATTAGAAAAAACATATCCCAAAAACATTTTTTTGATGATGGGTCTACATCCCACCCACGTTAAAGACAATTATCTCCAAGATTTGCAGCATGTTGAAGAAGAGCTAACCAAAAGAAAATTTTTTGCTATTGGCGAAATAGGGATTGATTTGTATTGGGATAAAACACATTTTACTCAGCAACAAGAAGCTTTTAGAAAGCAAATTCAATTAGCCAAACGCTATAAATTACCTATAGTGATTCATTGTAGAGAAGCTTTCGATGAAATTTTCGAAATATTAGAAACCGAAAAATCAGCTGATTTGTTTGGAATATTTCATTGTTTTTCGGGGACTTATGACCAAGCATTACAAGCTATATCCTATAATATGAAATTAGGAATAGGGGGAGTGGTTACTTTCAAAAACGGAAAAATAGACCAGTTTCTAAACCAAATAGATTTAAAACACATCGTTCTCGAAACAGATTCTCCTTATTTAGCCCCAATTCCTTATCGAGGAAAACGCAACGAAAGCAGCTTTATAGTGAATGTAGTTGATAAATTGGCATTATTGTATAATTTGCCTAAAGAAGAAATTGCTCGAATTACCACTGAAAATTCTCAGGCTGTTTTTGGGATTTAATACATATTTTTTGTTCATTTGTTTATATTAAAAATAACTCGTTGGGTGTAATTCAATTAATTAATTTTTTTTACCACATAGATTGCTTCGCCTGTTCGTCCGCATCGGCGGACTCGGGTCATAGATTTTTAAAATTAAGAAAAGAAGTTTCACTTTTTTTTAGAATACAGAGCTAGTTGAACCCATAAAATGGGCTATCAAATTCTTTTTTCTATGAACCTGCCTGTCGGCAGACAGGTCTATGTGGTTTAATTTTTAAATTATTTGGTTTATTTGAATTTTTATGAATTACACCCAACGGGTTAAAAAAACAATTTATATGTCAAAATTTGACGCAATCCGACCTTTCTATGATGCCGAAGTAAATGATGCCATTCTAGCATCAATCAACCATCCTATGATGAAAGCGTTGATGAATTTCTCTTTTCCCGATGTAGAGGATGCAGTATGGATGGAGCAACTTCGAAAAACGCATTCCATTCGCGATTTTCAATGTAATTTTATATATAATTCTGTTCAGAAAGTGCTAGAAAAAACATCCGAAGGATTGACTACTTCAGGATTTGAAAAGTTAGGAAAAAACACCTCTTATCTTTTTATTTCCAATCATCGGGATATTCTATTGGATACGACTTTGCTCAATGCCTCTTTATTTGAACACGGTTTGGTGATGACCGCTTCGGCAATAGGCGATAATCTAGTAAAAAAATCTTTTATTAAAGTGTTGGCTAAATTAAATAGAAACTTCTTAGTACTTCGAGGTTTATCGCCAAGAGAAATGCTAGAAAGTTCTAAGTTATTAGCTGAATTTATAGGGCAGTTATTACTTCGTGAAAATCGTTCCGTATGGATAGCACAGCGAGAAGGAAGAACGAAAGATGGTAACGATGCCACAAACCCGGGGGTTTTAAAAATGCTTGGCATGGGTTCTGACGAAAAAGATGTAATGGATTATTTTAAGAAAATGAAAATTGTTCCTGTTTCTATTTCTTATGAATACGACCCAACCGATGCGATGAAAATGCCTCAACTTCTTGCCGAAGCTAATCAAGAGATTTATATCAAGGAAAAAAACGAAGATTTTGTGACTTTAATGCAAGGTGTTTTAGGGCCTAAACGAAGAATTCATATTCATGTGGGTGATGTTTTGAATAAAGAAATTGACACAATCAAAACCGAATTTGATAATTCTAATAAGCAAGTACAAGCTTTGGCACAAAGCATAGACGATTCTATTTTGAGCAATTACAGACTTTGGCCTACCAATTATATTGCTTATGACATCGTCAATCAAACCACTACTCATTCTCATTTGTATTCCGAAAATGAGAAATCCCTTTTTGAACGCAGGTTAGAAATGAGAATTGATCATGAAAATCCATTGGCATTGCAAAGTTTCTTGGCGATGTATGCCAACCCCGTTGTCAATAAATTGAAATATGAAAATGCCATCTAAAGTCAAAATACTTCTTATTTATACTGGTGGAACCATTGGTATGAAGAAGGATTTTGAAACTGGAGCACTCAAAGTTTTTAATTTTAGCAAATTGTTGCAAAAAATACCCGAATTGAAACAATTGGATTGCGAAATTGAAACAATTTCTTTCGAAAAGCCAATCGACTCCTCTAATATGAATCCTGATAAATGGATTGAAATCGCTACAATTATTGAGGATAATTATTTTCGGTTTGATGGTTTTGTGGTGCTTCACGGTTCAGACACCATGTCGTATTCCGCTTCGGCATTGAGTTTTATGCTCGAAAATTTATCCAAACCTGTTATTTTTACGGGTTCACAATTGCCAATTGGAGATTTAAGAACCGATGCCAAAGAAAATCTAATTACCGCCATTCAAATCGCTTCTTTACAAGAAAATGGTCGGGCAACAATTGGAGAAGTTTGTCTTTATTTTGAATATAAATTATACCGAGGCAACCGAACTACCAAAATTAATGCGGAACATTTTAATGCTTTTATCTCACCCAATTATCCTACTTTGATAGAATCTGGAGTGCATTTAAAATACTTTCCTGAATTATTCTTACCAAATACTAGTTTAGAAGAATTAAAAGTTCAAAAGCGTTTGAATAATCATGTTTTTATTTTAAAAATGTATCCCGGTATAAGTTCTGCTGTTCTAGAATCCATACTTGATATCCCGAAACTCAAAGGAGTTGTATTAGAAACTTATGGTTCAGGCAATGCACCAACGGAAGATTGGTTTATAAATTTATTAAGCACAGCTATAGAAAAAGGATTGCACATTATCAATGTAACCCAATGTTCTGGTGGAAGCGTCAGGATGGGAGACTATGAAACCAGTAGTTCACTGAAAGAAATAGGCGTTATTTCAGGAAAAGACATCACTACCGAAGCTGCGATAACCAAATTGATGTACTTATTAGAGCAAAAAATAGAACCTGTTGATTTCAAAACAATATTCGAAACTTCATTACGAGGAGAAATTTCATAATAATCAAATTTTAATTGAAGTGATTTAAACTTTTTGCATTTATGCGAAAATTAAGGATTTTGTATCCAATTGAAATCTTTTTTAAGATGCATAGCAGGGCTACGGAATAAAAAAAGGCAAAAAGTGGGTGCAAAAGACAAATTTTTTAGCAAATGGGAAAAGTTTAAATCAGTTCATTTTTTATAGTCAATTATTTTCGTGTTATTTGCATCCTCAAAATACTTAGAGAGGTGGCCGAGTGGCTGAAGGCGCACGCTTGGAAAGCGTGTATATGGCAACATATCGAGGGTTCGAATCCCTTTCTCTCTGCAAATGATTTACTTAAATTTAGTAAGGCTACTTTTTAGTAGCCTTTTTTTGTATTACTTTTCAAATCTTTAGTATGAATAACTACTTGAAAATAATTTTTTTATTCACTGTTGGAACTGTGTTTTCTCAAAACATAAATAGTGAAAATATACCTAATGTAAAAATTGATTCTTTGTATAGAGAAGATCAATTTTATTTTAGTTTTACGTACAATACCTTGCAAAAAAAACCAGACGGACTTACTCAAAGTAAGTTTTCAAAAGGTTTTTCGTTAGGTTTTCTCAGAGACATGCCTATCAATAAGATGAGAACCATCGCAATAACAACAGGAATTGGGATTACTTTTAACAACTTGAATCAAAACATTTTGATTTCTAAAACAAATCAAACTACAACTTATGCCCTTATTGACTCGGATATTTCATATCAAAAGAATAGAATTTCACAGCTATTAATTGATGTACCTATCGAATTTAGATGGAGAAGTTCCACTTTTGAAAGTCACAAATTTTGGAGAATTTATGGAGGGGCTAAATTCAGTTATTTAGTAAATGATAGGTCTATTTATGATGATTATCAAGATAAAACAATTGTGAATAACAACCCTGATTTCAGAAAATTGAATTATGGGGTTTATGTAGCCGCAGGATACAATACAATCAATCTGTATGGGTATTATGGTTTGAATTCGATTTTTAAATCGGCAAAAATTGGCTCTGAATCTATTGATATGAATTCGTTGAATATTGGGGTGATTTTTTATATTTTGTAAACTTATTTTAGAACGAGACAACTTTATGGGTACGAGTTTGGAAACTCGCACTAGCCATTGTACTTATTTCTACTCGGACCAGCTGGGGGTGATTTTTTATATTTTGTAATGAATAGAATTCAGTAATCTTACATTTTCTTCCGCATTCTCGCTACAGGAATATCGAGTTGTTCTCTATATTTTGCAATCGTTCTCCTAGCAATAGGGTAGCCTCTTTCTTTTAGGATTTCAGCTAATTGATCGTCGGGTAGCGGTTTGTGTTTGTCTTCTTCTTCAATCACGTTTTGCAGAATTTTTTTGATTTCAAGAGTCGAAACATCTTCTCCTTGATCGTTTTTCATCGCTTCTGAGAAGAATTCCTTAATCAATTTTGTGCCATAAGGAGTTTCTACATATTTGCTATTGGCAACACGCGAAATCGTCGAAATATCAAGACCCACCATATCTGCAATGTCTTTTAGAATCATTGGTTTTAGCTTGGTTTCATCGCCTTCAAGAAAATACTCTTGTTGGTAATGCATGATGGCATTCATGGTCACAAAAAGTGTCTCTTGTCTTTGTTTTATAGCTTCAATAAACCATTTGGCAGAATCTAATTTTTGTTTAATAAACTGAACCGCATCTTTTTGTGCATTCGATTTGTCGCGTGAACTTTTATAGGTTTGCATCATTTCTTGATAATCTTTGGAAACATGAAGCGAAGGAGCATTGCGTCCGTTTAGAGTCAAAACCAATTCGTCTTCCTCGATTCGAATAGCAAAATCGGGAACAACATGTTCGGTGATTTTGTTACTTCCCGTAAAGGAACCGCCAGGTTTTGGGTTCAGTTTTTCTATTTCGTGAATGGCAGTTTTGAGCTGTTCATTTGAAACAGCGTATTTTTGTAATAGTTTATCGTAATGTTTTTTGGTAAATGCATCAAACTGATTTTCAAGAATATCAATAGCTAAGGCAATATATTCCGTAGGGGTTTTGTGTTTGAGTTGCAACAACAAACATTCTTGTAAATCCCGCGCACCAACACCCGAAGGTTCGAGTTCATGAATGATGTGTAACATTCTATCGACTGTTTTTTCGTCGGTATAAATGCCTTGGGTAAATGCCATATCATCAACCATATCGGGAATAGTTCGACGGATATAGCCCATATCATCGATACTCCCTACCAAAAATTCGGCAATTTCTCGCTCATCATCATCCAGGATAAAAGTGTTCAACTGATTGATTAAATCTTGATGAAAACTAATCGGGGCAACAAGTGGTGACTCGCGTTCTTCATCGTCATCACTATAGTTATTGGTTTGGGTTTTATACTCAGGAGTTTCGTCGCTACTTAAATATTCGTCAATATTGATATCGCTTATATCTTCGCTGTCGTTATCATCATAATCGTCGAACTCGTCATTGGTATCATCATTGTCGAATTCATCTTTTTCATGAATTTCTTCCTCATCGGTTCCTGTTTCTAATGCTGGATTTTCATTCATTTCTTCCAACAAACGTTGTTCGAATGCTTGTGTAGGCAACTGAATTAGCTTCATCAACTGGATTTGTTGTGGAGATAATTTTTGAGATAATTTTAAACTTAGAAATTGCTTTAACATTTTTTGTTGTATGTTATAAGTTGTGTGTTGTAAGTTAGGTCGACATACAACCTATAACTTACAACATTTTTTAAAATTCTGCATTTTGTGGTGTTCTTGGAAACGGAATTACATCCCGAATGTTGGTCATTCCGGTTACAAAAAGCACTAATCTTTCGAATCCAAGTCCAAAACCAGAGTGTACTGCGCTTCCGAATCTACGAGTATCCAAATACCACCATAGTTCTTCTTCGTGAATGCCTAAGGCTTTCATTTTTTCGACCAAAACATCAAAACGTTCTTCTCTTTGTGAACCTCCCACGATTTCCCCGATTCCTGGAAAAAGAATATCCATGGCGCGAACGGTTTTTCCGTCTTCATTCAATCGCATATAAAATGCCTTGATATTGGCTGGATAATCAAACAAAATTACGGGACATTTAAAGTGTTTTTCTACCAAATATCTTTCGTGTTCACTTTGCAAATCCGCACCCCATTCGTTGATGATGTATTGAAATTTTTTCTTTTTATTGGGTGTACATTCTCTCAAAATGTTAATGGCTTCGGTATAGGAAATGCGTTTGAAATTGTTGTCTAAAACAAAGTTCAATTTTTCCATCAAAGTCATTTCACTTCTTTCCGCTTGCGGTTTTGATTTTTCTTCTTCTAATAAACGACCTTCCAGAAACTTTAAATCATCGGCGCAATTGTCTATGGCATATTTGATAACATACCGAATAAAATCTTCGGACAAGTCCATATTATCATTCAAATCATTGAAAGCAACTTCGGGTTCAATCATCCAAAATTCAGCCAAATGGCGAGAAGTATTCGAGTTCTCAGCTCTAAAAGTGGGTCCAAAAGTATATACTTGACCCAAAGCCATGGCAAAAGTTTCGCCTTCCAGCTGTCCAGAAACGGTTAAGTTAGTGTGTTTTCCAAAAAAATCTTTTTTGTAATCGATGCCGCCCTCTTCGGTTTTAGGGATGTTATCTAATGGTAAAGAAGTCACTTGAAACATTTCGCCAGCACCTTCGGCATCCGCACCTGTTATTATCGGTGTGTTCACATACACAAAACCTTTTTGTTGAAAATAGCTATGAACCGCAAACGACAAAACCGAACGCACTCGCATAATCGCTCCAAAAGCATTGGTACGAACTCTTAGATGCGCATTTTCACGCAAGAATTCTAAGGAATGTTTTTTAGGCTGCATCGGAAATTTCTCTGCATCCGAATCGCCAAGAATTTCTAATTTCAGAACCTGAATTTCATATTTTTGACCTGCGCCTTGGCTTTCGACCAAGTTTCCTGTAACCGAAATGGCTGCTCCAGTAGTTATCCTTTTTAAAGTTTCTTCGGGCGTGTTTTCAAAATCGACTACACATTGAATATTGTTGATGGTCGAACCGTCGTTTAGAGCAATAAACTGATTGTTTCTAAAAGTCCGTACCCAACCTTTGGCGTTTATCTGCTGAAGCGCTTTTGAGCCGCTTAGTAAGTCTATAACTCTGGTGTGTTTCATTTTGATTTTAGATTTTCGAAATCGAATTACAAATATAAATGATTTGTTTGAAAAAGGCATTGTGTGATGGGGTCTATTCGGGGGCTATTTTTACTATTAAAATATTAACTTTTTTCCAAATCTCTAATAATACGTTCTACTTCATAGATGAAAAAATTAATATCATTATAATCTTCTTCATTAAAAGTTAAGTCATATTTTTCAATAAGTTTTTTATTCAGTGCTATTATATGATTTTCCATACTATCTAATTCCTTCTTGTTGATTTTTTCCTTTCCTTTTCTGTTCTCTAGATGAATTTTATTGTTGTTTTCAATAATAATTTTGTCAAAACTCTCTTTCAAATTTTTTAATTCTTCTTCCATTTCATTTTGGCTTTTAGTGATTTCTTCCGTTGTGTTGTTTTCTAAAGAATTAGAATTTACTAAATCATCAATTTTGTTTTCTTTGTTTATCATTTTTTTGTTTTTAAAATTTATTCTGTAAAGTTTAAATTTTTTCTCATCAAATAAAAATGTCTGACAGTGGCAGTTATCGGATTAGGTTATTTTACTTAAAATCAATTGATTATAAATTTAATAAAATTTATATTGAAGTTTAGGCAGAATTAAAAGATGTTTTTGTTATATCCGACCGGATTTTATAAGGCTCACCAAATTTAATTTATTTCACCCCGATCATAACGGATTAATATAGTTGTTTTTATGTAAATTTGTATTTTAAAACTTCTTCTTTAAAGAAGAGGAATAGTATAAGAATAAAAAAAGCACTTTATAAAATTTACAATGATGAAAAAGATAACACTTTCGGTAAACGATACTAAATTTCCGTTTTTTATGGAACTTATCAATAGTCTTGATTTTGTTAAAGTTGAACAAGAACAAGGAGATTCTAAAGAAGCAATTATTAAAAACCTTACCGCAGGAATTAAAGAACTTAAGAGCATTCAAGAAGGTAAAACCATAAAAAGTAATTCGTTAAAAGAATTTTTAAATGAGTTATAGCATTGTTCCTACTGACAACTTTAAAAAGGAAGCAAAACGTTTGATCAAAAAATATGCTTCTCTCAAAAGTGAACTCGAAAAGTTAAATGATGAACTCGAAGAAAAACCCACTCTTGGAACGCACCTTGGTAATGATATTTATAAAATTCGACTAGCTATTGCATCAAAAGGGAAAGGAAAATCTGGAGGTGCAAGAGTGATGTCTTTTGTAAAAGTGATTGATACTACAGTTTATCTTTTTTCAATTTATAACAAAGGAGATAAAGATTCTATTTCGGATAAAGAAATCCAAGAAATTCTAAAAAATGAAGAACTTCTTTAGTTTGAAAACTTCACTATAACCAAAAAAGTAACCCAAATGCTATTTTTCCAAGGCGAATTTCCAGCTAAAATGATAAAAAAAGCATCCAAAAAGAATTAAATTAGATTTTGGAGCTTTTTTTAATTTCAAATGTGAGTAAAAAAAATGTAATTTATAGTAGTAAAAATGCCGTGAAAAACTAGTCTACTTTTGATTCTACAGCATCCTCATGTAAGGCTCTCTTTTTTTCAAAAGTCAGCACCAATGCTGGTAAAACTAATAGGTTGGCAAACATGGCAAATAACAATGTACAAGAAATTAATCCGCCAAGAGCAATAGTGCCACTAAAACTCGAAAGTGTAAATATGGCAAATCCAAAAACTAAAACCACTGAGGTGTAAAAGGTGCTGATGCCTGTTTCACGAAGTGCACTGAAAACCGATTTTTTTATTTTTCCGTTATTTTCGATTAGGTCGTGGCGGTATTTTGCCATAAACTGGATGGCATTATCAACCGAAATTCCGAAAGCAATGCTAAAAACCAAAATCGTGGATGGTTTTAACGGAATGCCAAAATAACCCATTAATCCTGAGGTGATACATAGCGGAAGAATGTTGGTGATGACCGAAACAAAAATCATTTTTACAGACCGAAACATATATGCCATTAATCCTGCAATAAGTAAAATAGCAAAAATGAGCGATTCAATAAGATTGTCAATTAAATAAGAAGTTCCTTTTTGGAAAACTAATGCTTTTCCTGTCAAGGTGACTTCATACCGTTTTTTTGGGAATACTTCATCGATTTTTGTCTTTAATTTTCTTTCGACTTTCGCCATTTCTTTAGTGCCAATATCTCTCATGAAAGTAGTAATTCTGGCATACTGCCCAGTAGAATCAACATAGCTTTTCATCAAATTCTCTTTGGTGTTTTTTGTGGCATTTTTGGCATACGAAAGGATAAAAGCTTGTTCCTGAGACGAGGGTAATTCATAATATTCCGGATTGCCATTGTAGTAGGCTTGTTTAGAGTATTTTACCAAATTGACGATAGAAACAGGTTTTGACAGTTCTGGAATTTCTGAGATTGTTTGCTGCAATTCGTCCATTCGTTTCATAGTGGACAACTTCATAACCCCTTTTTTCTGTTTGGTGTTAATCATAATTTCTAGAGGCATTACGCCTTTGAATTCTTTTTCGAAGAATAGTATATCCTTAAAGAAAGAAGCGCTTTTTGGCATTTCGCCAATTAGACTTCCTGAAACTTTCATTTGCGAAACTCCAATGATGCTAAATACCAATAGTAATCCATAAATAGCGTAAATGATTCTTCGGTTATATCTAACAGCATATTCTACCCAATTTAATACTGCCGAAAGATAGGTTTTGCTTAAATGGTACAAATGTTTTTCTTTTGGAATATCCATAAAACTATATACAATGGGCACAATCATCAAGGTTAATAGATAAACCGTAATCACATTGATTGAGGTCACTAGTCCAAATTCATAAAGTAGGTCATTGCCCGTAATCATAAACGTAGCAAATCCAACAGCTGTGGTAAGATTTGTCATCAGTGTTGAAACGCCTATTTTAGAAATTACGCGTTGTAATGCTTTGGCCTGATTGCTATGAGTTTTTATTTCTTGCTGGTATTTATTAATTAAGAAAATACAATTGGTAATCCCAATGACAATTATTAATGGAGGAATAATAGCCGTTAAAATGGTGATTTTATAATGGAATAATCCAAGGGTTCCAAAAGACCATATTACACCCACTAATAAAATACAAATAGAAATAAAAGTGGCTCTAAAGGATCGGAAAAATAAGAAAAAGATAAGGGAAGTAATGAACAAGGCGGCACCTATAAAAAGTCCGATTTCGCTTTTCATGTTTTCGGAATTGATGGTTCTGATATAGGGCATACCCGAAACCTTGAGGTCGATTCCAGTAGTTTTTTCAAACTTATCGATTTTTGGAACAAGATTCTCGACTATAAAAGTCTTTCGTCCTGCGGTATTGACTATTTTTTTATTCAAATAAATTGCCGATCGAATGCTTCCGGACTCTTTATTGAACAACAAACCTTCGTAAAAAGGAAGTTTGTTGAAAAGTTCGTCTTTTATTTCGCCCAAATAGACAGCACTATTGGTCTTGTTTTGATTAATTAACGGTACTAATTCAAATTTTTCGGCTATAGTGTCTTTTTGTAGTTTTTTTAAATCATTGAGCGATACTACAAGTTCGACTTCTTTGGTCTTTTTTAAACCAGTCATTAACTCGTTCCAAGCGGAATAGGCTTTTGGAGTAAAAAAGGTTTTGTCCTTGAATCCAATAACGATTAAGTTCCCTTCTTCGCCAAATTTGTTCAAAAAGTCTTGGTATTGTTTGTTGACAATATGTTTTTGAGGCAGTAAATTGGCTTCGGTAAAGGTCATCCTTAGATTTTTCCATTGCAAACCCAGAAAAATCGTTAGACAAAGAATGACAACAAGAATTGTGATTCTATTTTTGAGTATAACTCGGGCAATCCATTCCCAAAATCCTACTTTAAATGCTTTTTTCATATAAAAATTAAAAATCGTTGCAAAGGTAAATAAACCAAGCTATATTTTACTATTTGACTACATACATTTGTGTTTTAAATATGTTGTTTCCATAACCGCTTTATTTTTTATTATTATTATTTTTGACGATATAATTTATATATTTGAATTCTTAATTTTCGTTGGATAATAACTCTAAAAATCTGAATTGTAGTTTATGAAAAATCATAAAAACACCCTATTTTATTTTGTTGTTACAGGTGGTTTTTCTGCCCTGATATATTGGATTATAGGTAAAGGAAAATTTTTAGAAATTAATAAAAGCATCTTGCATCCTACTCCAAAAAGCGGACATTGGAATGAGTTTATTACTTCTTTAGACCATAATTTACATCATCCGTTAGCCATTCTTTTGGCTCAAATTATTACAATTATTATTGTAGCTCGTTTTATTGGATGGATTTTTAGAAAAATTGGACAACCATCGGTAATTGGTGAAATTATTGCTGGTATTATTCTCGGCCCGTCCTTGTTAGGAATGTATTTTCCTGAATTTTCTCTTTCTTTATTTCCTGTTGAATCTTTAGGAAATTTACAGTTTTTAAGCCAAATAGGATTGATACTTTTTATGTTTATTATAGGTATTGAGCTTGATTTGAAAGTATTACAAAACAGAGCAAAAGAAGCCATTGTAATAAGCCATGCTAGTATTGTAATCCCTTTTGCATTGGGAATTGGCTTGGCGTATTTTGTATATTATAAATTTGCTCCAGTGGGTGTTGCTTTTTTGCCTTTTGCTTTGTTTATGGGAATTGCAATGAGTATAACTGCCTTTCCGGTTTTGGCACGAATAGTTCAGGAACGAGGCATTCACAAAACCAGATTGGGAGCTATTGTAATTACCTGTGCTGCTGCCGATGATATTACCGCTTGGTGTATTCTAGCTGCAGTAATTGCCATAGTAAAAGCAGGTAGTTTTGTTAGCTCTTTTTATATTATGGGACTAGCAGTTGTATATGTTTTAGCGATGCTTTTTGTAATAAAGCCTTTTCTAAAAAAAATTGGGGAATTGTACGGGACTAAAGATAGTTTAAGCAAACCTGTTGTTGCTATCTTTTTTTTAACCCTGATTATTTCATCCTATTGTACTGAAATTATTGGGATTCATGCCCTTTTTGGTGCTTTTATGACTGGAGTTATTATGCCAGATATTACTAAATTCCGAAATCACTTTATCGAAAAGGTAGAAGACGTCTCGGTTATTTTATTGCTTCCGTTGTTTTTTGTTTTTACGGGTTTGCGTACAGAAATAGGTTTGATTAACGACCCTTATTTGTGGAAAATTACGGGTTTTATTATTTTGGTAGCTGTCATTGGAAAATTTTTAGGAAGCGCCTTAGCCGCGAAATTTGTAGGTCAAAATTGGCGTGATAGTTTAACTATTGGTGCTTTGATGAATACCCGAGGTCTAATGGAATTAGTTGTTCTTAACATTGGTTTGGATTTAAAAGTATTAACGCCAGAAGTTTTTACAATGATGGTAATCATGGCATTATTAACTACATTTATGACTGGACCATCCTTAAATCTTATCAATTATATTTTTAAGACAAAAGATGATAGCGCGATAGACGAGGTCACTATTACAAATAAATATAAGATATTGATGTCTTTTGGAAATAATGAAAAAGGGAAATCACTTTTGCGATTAGCCAATAGTTTAGTCAAAAAACAAAAAACCACCTCTTCTGTAACTGCTATGCACCTTACCCTGAGTGATGAATTGCATTCTTATAATTTGGAGGAATATGAGAATGAACAATTTTTGCCTATCATCGAAGAGTCAAAAGAATTGAATCAAGAAATCACTACCCTATTTCAGGCTACAGTAGATATAGATTCAAATATAATTGATATTGCCAATAGTGGTGAATATGATCTGCTTTTGATTGGACTTGGAAAATCTATTTTTGAAGGAACGCTACTTGGAAAAGTGCTTGGATTCACCTCGAGAATAATAAATCCTGACCGCTTATTGGATAAATTTACTGGAAAAGAAGGGCTGTTTCAAAATTCCCCTTTTGATGAAAGAACAAGGCAAATCATCTCTAAAACTAAAATGCCTATCGGAATTTTGGTTGACAAAGATATGCAGCAAGTTAATCAAGTGTTTATTCCTATTTTTAACCCTGAAGATGCATTTTTAATAGATTTTGCACAGAAATTAATTTTCAACAATAATTCCAATATTGTAATTTTGGATGTGAATGACCATATCAACACCAATTTTATTCTTGAAAGTGCTGTCAAATCATTAGAAGAAAAATACTCCAATAATATTACATTAGTTGCTGATAAAATCATTAAAAAAGAATTTTTAGCTACTCAAGATTTAATGATTATTAGCATAGAAAGTTGGAAATCTTTGGTCGATTCTCGCAGTATTTGGTTGAGTAAGGTGCCTTCGGTGTTGATTATGAAACATTAGTTAAATACTATTATAACCCTAAATTTAGTGTATAACTCAATTTTATAGCTAGATTATCCTCGAATTTGCTTAATTGATTGGGGCCGTAACGGTAAAATCCTGTTAATCCAAGCCCTTTATATATTTGATTGAGTTCTATTCCTGACTCAAAAAAACCTTTGTTCAATGTTTTGTAATTGACACCAACATGCTGTTCAGGATAATCTAAATTTCCCCAAGTCATTCGCGATACAAGTACCAATGAGGGTCTTACTTTCTTGAACAACGTTACCCTATTAAAGCCATGTTTAAACTGAAATGAAGCAAATTTAGTTGAGAAAAATTCATTAAAAAACATCGTCTCAAAACTGTTTCTACCTGCAAAAGTAATTCTTTGAAGAATAGTTTCTTTGGTGATATTGTTGGGTGATGTGTTGTATAAATGAGTCAACGGAACATCCCCAAAAGCATAACCCGCTTGAAAAAGCAAGTTAGTTTTTTGACCATTTAGATGTTTTTTTTCAAATTCTGTTTTCAAATCAATTTTACCAAAATGGAAGTCATTGCCCCAAACATTAGGTAGCGACTGTGTGTACTGAAAAGTAAATTTCGGAAAACGTTTTTCAATTTCTATTCGTCCTTTTGGGGTTTGCATATAATCACTAAAGGGATTCCATTGTAATGAAACCATCGCAGTAGTGATAGTGTAGATATTATATAACTTGTTATTTAAATTATAGAGATAATCAAATTTTGGTTCTACAACCGTTCGGGAAAACTGCCACAGACTCTCAGTTTTTGGAATAATCTTGGTTTCTATAAAAGCTCTCCAATTCACATAATTATAAAATGTACTTATGTTTATTGGTCTAGGGTCATAGAGTTTAAACGCTTTTTTATCAATGGCGTAACTTGTACTAGCAATTTCGAGAACATCATCAGTATAAGAAGCACCAATCCAGGTTTTTGAAAAATTTCCTATTCTAGTTGAAAGACCTAAATTAAACTTATAAGTATCATCTTTTGTCCCATAAGCAGTGTATCCTTCAATTCTATGTATTTTTGAAAGACGATCGTTTGTGATGCCGCCAAATCCCAATCGGAAACCTTCATAATTGTTGTAGGCAAAAAGCTTACGCAAATCCAAATCAAAAAAGCGAATTGGTATGTAACCATTGATTATTTTTCTTCCAAAAACTAAACGATTTTCTAGTCGCTTTTTTATAGAAAGACTATCTAAATATAAGTACGTTTTTTGGCTTCGACTATCCAAACTATCTTTTCTATTGGATAACCAAAAATCTTCTGTTTTGTTTATAGCATCATTTTTTATTTCAATAGTAATGGCTTTTTTACTTATTTGAACTGGGACATTATATTGAATGTCATAGTTGTTGGTTTTTGAAAGCAAATAAGTATAATCAGATTCCGACTTTTTTTGTAGATTGCTAGCATTTTCTTCGTCTGAACTAAAGGTTATCGATTCGCCTAAGATTTTAATATCTTCTTTGTTTTTCCCTTTTACGATTCTAAACGTTTTTTGAATTGGAAACCAAATACCTTCTTTAGAATGATAAACAAATTCATCAGTTCCACTAATATCAAGAACTCCTTTGATACGCATTACCGCCTTTGCAATACCAAAATTTAATTGATCGATGTAAAGCACACCTTCTAGACCTGAAGCTTTTCTTTTCTTTTTATTCTTGAAATAAATCATAACGGTATTTCGCCCATTTATAGATAAAGTATCAAGCAATCTATAATTGTAATCTCGGAAAGCATCGTCTGAAATAGGACTTTTGTACTTGGTTTCAAACAGTTCATAACTAGAATCATAAATTGAAAAAGATTGTAAATTAAGCCCAACAATTTCATAAACGGGTTGTTTGAAGCCTGCCATTCTTGTTCCTAAAATGGTTTCTTTGAATTTTGTACCATTAAATTGAAATTGAGACACTTTTTCTGTTTGAAACAAGTGGTGTTTACTTACTAATTTTTTGAAATTATAATTTGAGGAATCGATTTTTTCAAATTTTTCCCCAATAGATTTTTTAACAAATATAGAGTCTATTCGTCCTTCAATCGAATCTGGATTGGCGGTTACTATTAGTTTATTGTAGGATTTAAATTCAAAACTATTGAGTTTTTTTTGAGGATTGTTGCTGTATTTATTGGCAATAACTTTTTTAATAATTGACAGCGCAGGGTTTTCGCTAGAAATTAAAACTCCTTTTAATAGATCATTTTTTTCAAAAAGGAGTACGGTATAAAAAGATTTTCCGTTTTCTGTAGTCACTGTTGATTTAGTGTAGCCAATATAGGAAACATAAAAAACATCTATTTTTTTTTGAGATAAAACGCTAAATTTTCCATCTACATCCGATATAGTATTACTGTTTTCATTTGTGATAATCGTCGCAAATGGCAATGGTTTATTGGTTACAGCATCTTTTACAATACCATTTACCTGAAATTGTGCATGAAGTGAAAAGGTGAAAAAGAGAAACAGTAAATGGATTTGCTTCATAAAAAGGTTTGTAAAAAAACGCCAATACTAGTTTAATAGTACAAAAATAAGCATAAAAAATCCGCATAAAGCGGATTTGATATTGTTTTCTCGAAAGTTAGACTTTCATGATTTCGGCTTCTTTGTTGGCTAAAAGCTCATCAATTTTTTTAATGTAATTATTCGTTAAGGTCTGCACTTCATCTTCGGCACTTTTACAAACATCTTCTGATGTACCTTCTTTTTCCAATTTTTTAATATCGGTATTGGCATCTTTACGAGAATTTCTAATTCCAATTTTTGCGTCTTCTGCTTCTGCTTTGGCTTGTTTTGCCAGTTCGCGTCTTCTTTCTTCGGTAAGCGGAGGTACACTAATTATAATGACATCACCATTATTCATAGGATTGAATCCGATATTGGCTACCATAATCGCTTTTTCAATGGTATGAAGCATGTTTTTTTCAAAAGGCTGTAAAGTAATGGTTCTAGCATCGGGAATACTAATTTTTGCTATTTGTGACAATGGTGTAGCTGATCCATAATAATCAACAAAAACGCTGCCTAACATAGCTGGAGACGCTTTTCCAGCACGGATATTCAAGAAAGATTTTTCTAAATGTTCAATAGAACCGATCATAGATTCTTCGGCACTTTCTAATATAAATTCAATTTCTTCCATTTTTTTACTTTTATTTCCTCGTGGTTAGAGGACTTATATATTTACTAAGGTTCCAATATTTTCTCCTTCGCAAATTTTCACTAAATTTCCTTGCTTATTCATGTCAAAAATAACAATAGGGAGTTTGTTTTCTTGACTCAAAGTAAACGCAGTAGTGTCCATTACATTTAGTCCTTTTTTGAGCACATCTTCAAAGGAGATATAATTAAATTTTGTTGCAGTGGCATCTTTTTCAGGATCGGCGGTATACACACCATCAACTCTAGTACCTTTTAGAATTACATCAGCATGAATTTCTACTCCACGCAATACCGCTGCTGTATCAGTCGTAAAATAAGGATTTCCTGTACCTGCTCCAAAAATCACGATTCTTCCTTTTTCAAGATGACGAACCGCTCTTCGTTTGATATAAGGTTCTGCAATGGCTTCAATTTTTAAGGCTGTTTGCAAACGAGTAAGCATTCCTTTGTCTTCAAGAGCACCTTGTAGTGCCATACCATTAATTACTGTGGCTAACATACCCATATAATCACCTTGAACGCGATCCATACCGTTACTTGCTCCAGCAATTCCTCTAAAAATATTTCCTCCACCAATTACTATGGCTATCTGGACTCCTTTATCGTGAATTTTTTTTATTTCTTCAGCATATTCGGCTAATCTTGCTGGATCAATACCATATTGTCTTTCGCCCATTAAAGCTTCGCCACTTAATTTTAGAAGAATTCTTTTGTATTTCATGATAGTATTAAATTTGGAGTCCTGCTTTTGCAGACTCAAGTCATTTGTTGTTGAGTTGTGCAAATATAAACATATTCTTTTTTCGAAAATAATGGTTTTTACTCTTTTTTTAATTAGAAGAGTTGAAAGAAATTCACCTATTATTTGATGTGAATTTACGAATCATCATACTCATCATAATCACCATATAAAACTGACCCGCTAAGCTTACTATTGAGGTAACCATTTTTGCATTTTGACTAATGGGCAACATATTGCCAAAACCAATACTTGTAGCGGTATTGGTACAGTAATATACTATATCAACATAAAAACTGGTATGCTGTTTTAAATCAATATTAGTCAATATATTTTTATCATCAATTAGAAAAAGCAGCATAAAAATCCGAACAGCAATTTCAATCAATAATAAATAACCAGCTATTGTGCCTGAAATTAGTGCCTTGTCTATTCGATGCGGAGAGAACAAAAAAGAGAAGGTGTAAAAAATAGTAATTATTAAAAAAATCAAAAAAGACACTTCTCTCAAATACTTCAACGATATATAATTGTCTAGGTAAAAAAGTCCTGTACTACAAAAAAATGAAAAGATTAATAGTAAAGCAAATCCAATAGAAAGTTCATTTTTTCGATGAAAAAAACTGTTGGTTGCTGCTAGATAAACAAAAATAACATTGGCTATTCTGAAATACTTTTCATAAAAGTTTAGATCAAAAAAAAGCACACTGCCATAAAGATGAAAGAGAAGAGCAACTAATAAAATTTCGTAGCAATATTTATAAATAAATACTGAAAACAGTCTTTTTTGCTTTTTTAATTCCATTTGGAGTGTTATTGTTTTGTGTAAATATAAACAATTTGTGGATTTACAAATCGTCAAAATCAATCAAAATTAAATTATAAAAATTGGTTTGTTTAAATTGATTTACTCAAAACTAGCTACAAAATCAAGTACACTGATAGCTTTTTCCACATGATATTCCCCAATTTTTGTCCTTCGCAATGCAGTAAGATGTGACCCTGAATGAAGTGCTTTTCCAAAATCAAAAGCTAAAGAACGAATGTAAGTCCCTTTACTACACACTACTCTAAAATCAACCTCTGGAAGTGCTATTCGAGTAATTTCAAATTCGTGAATGGTGGTTTTTCTAGTAGCAATTTCTACTGTTTCGCCTGCACGTGCATGTTCATATAATCGAACACCGTCTTTTTTAATGGCAGAATAAATGGGTGGTTTTTGGTCAATTTCGCCCAGAAATTGTTTCACTGTTTTGTGAATCAAGGTCTCGTCAATGTGTGAAGTTGTAAAAGTTTGGTCAATTTCGGTTTCTAAATCATAGGATGGTGTTGTGGTACCAATATAGAAAGTACCGGTGTACTCTTTGGCTTGACCTTGAAGTTCAGCGATTCTTTTGGTGAATTTACCAGTACAAATGAGTAATAATCCAGTAGCCAGTGGGTCTAAAGTACCAGCGTGACCAATTTTGAATTTTTTAGGCAATCCTGCTTTATTAAGCAGGAGGTATTTCAATTTATTTACCGCCTGAAATGACGTCCAATGCAAGGGTTTGTCAATGAGTAAGACTTGTCCGTTTAAATAGTCTTCGGCTGTCATTAAATTACGTTCAACGGATGAATGAAAAAATGAATAATCAATAATGCAACACCCACAATAATTCTATAATAGCCAAAAAATTTAAAACCATGTTTACTCAAAAATCCGATAAATGATTTTATGGCGATTAGTGCCACGATAAAGGCAATGAGATTGCCAATAATTAAAAAATTAATTTGGTCGTGAGTCAACACAAAACCCTCTTTATAAAAATCATAACATTTTTTTACTGTAGCGCCAAGCATGGTTGGAACAGCCAAGAAGAAAGAGAATTCTGCTGCTGATGGTCTTGATAATTTTTGTGACATTCCGCCCACAATACTCGCGCCACTTCTTGAAACACCCGGAATCATTGCCAAACATTGGAATAAACCAATTTTGAAAGCTTTTAGATACGTGATTTCGGTATTCGTAGCATTACCAAACCAGTCATCGACTTTCAACAATAAAACTCCGCCTATTAATAGTGAAGCGGCTACCGTTACAGGATTTTCTAGTAAAGCATCTATTTTTTTTGAAAATAATAAGCCTAAAACTAAAGCTGGAATAAAACCTACTAGTATTTTAAAGTAGAAATCAAAGCTTTGAAAAAAACGTTTAAAATATAAAACTACGACAGATAATATGGATCCCAATTGAATTACTATGGTAAAAAGTTTGGTAAAGGCATCGTGTTCAATACCAAAAAATGAGGATGCTATAATCATGTGACCTGTAGAAGAAACAGGCAAAAACTCGGTTATTCCTTCAATTATGGCAAGAATTATGGCTTGAAGTGTATTCATTTAATTTGGGGTTTAGATTTTTAGATTTACAAAATCTTAAAATTATTTTTTATCTGCAAAATCAGTAGTTCCCCCTTTGGGGGTTTGCTTCGCCAGTTCGCTATCGCTCGTGTGGGGGCTAGGGTTTTTCAAAATGGCATAAATGGTGATTCCAAAACCTATTAAAACCGTAGTTGGTGCCAATCGAATTCGTCTAAAATTAAAAATAGCCTCACTAAATACTTTTGGATCTTCGCTTCCACCGCCTGACATCAAAATAAATCCAAGGGCAATAACTACAATACCAATAAGTAAGATTTTGTAATTTGCTTTTTCAAAAAGAAATTCTTGTTTTTGTTCTTCGTTTTTCATAAGTCATTGCGAGGAGTTGCGAGGCACGAAGCAAAGCAATCTCATCCTTTGTTTTAAGTTTTAAATCAAAAAAATCTACAATCGGTAATCAAAAATCTGCAAATTAATATAAATCCTCGGTTCTTAAATTCAAGAATCGTTGTGTCGCAAAATAAGTACTCAACCATGTGATTAAAACACCTAATCCAAAAACCACTACTAAAACAAGTCCTATTAATGCTTTATCATCAAGTATTCCTAAGTTTGGAAAATTAGTTTCAACATATACCAAAACTCCAATTAAAGCTAGAATGGCTAATCCAGCACCAATCATCCCTAATTTGACACTTCGCATTACAAACGGTTTTCTAATAAAAGACTTTGTGGCTCCAACCATTTGCATCGTTTTGATGATAAATCGATTAGAATGTATCGATAGTCTAAGGGAACTATTAATCAATAAAACAGCAATAACGGTCAAGAAACTACTAAATATTAATATCCACATGCTTACTTTCTTGATGTTATCATTGACTAAATTCACCAATTGTTTGTCATACACAATATCCGAGATCATCGTGTTTTTTCTTAGATTGTTTTCAATTGCAACGATTTTCTCTTTTACTACATAATCTGCTTTAAGGTGGATATCATAAGAATTTTGAAGTGGATTTTCCCCTAAAAAAGTCATGAATTCTTCACCAATAATGTCAGTATGTTGTTTTGCAGCTTCTTCTTTTGGAACGTATAAATAGGATTTGGTAAAAGCCGCTTTTTTGATTTCGTTGCCAAAAGCCTTTACGATACTATCATTAGCTTCATTCTTGAAAAATACGGTCATGGCGATGTTTTCCTTAAAATCATCGGCGAGTTTTTTAGAATTAATAATAAAAAATCCTAAAAATCCTAACAAGAATAAGACCAAGAATACACTTAGTACAACCGAAAAATAAGAGGAAATTAATCTGCGTTTTTGAAATTTATCAAAAGAAGAACTCATAGTTTATTGGAATTATGGCGTAAAAATAATAAAGAATTTCTTTATTTAAAGTTAATAACGTTCAAAGTTTTAACTTTCGTACAATAAATGTAAATTTGCTCCCTAATAAATTTAATTAATTACAAAGACTTGTTTGTTTCCAGTTTATATTTCTGTCACAAAGTCGCAAAGATAAGGACGTTTAATCCTAGCAATACAAAATAAATTATAAATTAGTGTCTTAGTGCCTTTGTGGCAAATTAAAAATGAAATACAATCCGAACGAAATCGAAGCCAAATGGCAAAAACATTGGGTAGATAATAAAACTTTTAGCCCCCTAACCCCCAAAGGGGGAATTCCAGTGGACAAACCCAAATATTATGTTTTAGACATGTTTCCTTATCCCTCTGGTGCGGGATTACACGTGGGACATCCGCTGGGTTACATCGCTTCCGATGTGTATGCGCGGTACAAAAGACATCGTGGATTTAATGTATTGCATCCTATGGGTTATGATAGTTTTGGACTGCCAGCGGAACAGTATGCTATACAAACAGGACAACGTCCAGAAGATACGACTTCGGTAAATATTGATGGAGGCGTTGATAAAGAAGGGAACAAAATTGCGGGATACAGAAAACAGTTGGATAAAATTGGCTTTTCATTCGATTGGAGTCGAGAAGTACGCACTTCGAATCCTGATTATTACAAACATACCCAATGGATTTTTATTCAATTATTCAATTCGTGGTACAATAAAAATACCGACAAAGCTGAGGATATTTCGACTTTGGTTTCTGTTTTTGAAAAAGAAGGAAATAGTATAATAAATGCGGTTTGTGATGATAACATTGTTCCTTTTTCGTCAAGCGAATGGAACGCATTTTCATCAGACGAACGACAACGAATATTATTACAATACCGATTAACCTATTTAGCAGAAACCGAAGTGAACTGGTGCCCAGGATTGGGAACGGTTTTAGCTAATGATGAAATTGTAAATGGTGTTTCTGAACGTGGAGGTTTTCCAGTGATTCGCAAGAAAATGAAGCAGTGGAGTATGCGAATTTCGGCTTATGCGGAGCGTTTATTGCAAGGATTAAATGAAATCGATTGGAGCGAAAGCATCAAGGAAAGCCAAAGAAACTGGATTGGAAAGAGTGTTGGGGCGATGGTGGAATTTAAAATCCTCACCCCAGCCCTCTCCAAAGGAGAGGGAGCCGAGCCTAGATATCTGACAGGAGATTCACAAACCGCATCAATATTATTAAGTCACGCAAAAGAAATGCGAAAAGAACCAACATTGGAAGAAGCAATGTTGTGGGATGAAATTAGAAATAGAAAATTAGACGATAAATTCAGGAGGCAACATTTAGTTGGAAAGTATATTGTTGATTTTGTTTGTCTTGAAAAAAAATTGATTATCGAAGTTGATGGTGGATACCATAATGTAAAAGAGCAAATTGAACTTGATGAGGAGAGGACTTTTGGATTAGAACAAAAGCATCTTTTTAAAGTCATTCGTTTTACAAATGATGAAGTGAAGTTTGAAATTAGCAAAGTTTTATCAACAATAAAGCAAGAGTTAAGCAAAAGAAAACAAGACACAGAGAATCTAGTTTCGACTCCCTCTCCTTTGGAGAGGGTCGGGGTGAGGATTTTTACCACTCGTCCCGACACCATTTTCGGAGTTACCTTTATGACATTGGCTCCAGAACATGAATTGGTGGCTCAAATTACAACTCCAGAACAAAAATCGACAGTTGAGGCTTATATAGAAAAAACAGCAAAACGTTCTGAAAGAGAGCGTATGGCAGATGTAAAAACCATTTCAGGTGTTTTCACCGGAGCTTTTGCCGAGCATCCTTTTACGAAAGAACCGATTCCAGTTTGGATTGGCGATTATGTTCTAGCGGGTTACGGAACTGGCGCTGTTATGGCGGTTCCTTGTGGAGACGAAAGAGATTATGCTTTTGCAAAACATTTTGATATTTCAATAAAAAATATTTTTGCCTTAAATTCCCCTCCATTGGAGGGGTGCCCGCAGGGCGGGGTGGATTTTTCTTTTGCAGAAAAAGGTGGCTTTACCCTAATCAACTCCGATTTCTTGAACGGATTGAACTACAAAGAAGCGACCAAAAAAGTCATCGCTGAACTTGAAAAAATAGGGCAAGGAAAAGGCAAAACTAATTACCGTTTGCGCGATGCGGTTTTCTCTCGCCAGAGGTATTGGGGCGAACCGTTTCCGGTATATTACGTGAATGGCTTACCACAAATGATTGATGCGAAACATTTGCCAATCGTGTTGCCAGAAGTAGAAAAATACTTGCCAACCGAAGACGGATTACCACCTTTAGGAAATGCTTTGGTTTGGGCTTGGGACAGTGTAAACAATAAAGTAGTTGACACAAATTTGGTAGACAACAAAACAATTCATCCTTTAGAATTGAATACCATGCCGGGTTGGGCTGGAAGTTCTTGGTATTGGATGCGTTATATGGATGTGCACAATGATGGCCAATTTGCTAGTGAAGAAGCCTTAAAATATTGGGAAAGCGTGGATTTATACATTGGTGGAAGCGAACACGCCACAGGACATTTATTGTATTCTCGTTTTTGGAACAAATTCCTAAAAGACAAAGGTTATGCACCCACCGAAGAACCTTTCAAGAAATTGATTAATCAAGGAATGATTTTGGGAATGAGTGCGTTTGTTTATCGACTCAATCCAGCAAGAATTAATGCTTCTGCAATTGGAAATCTCAATTTAAATAATTTATTTATTTCAAAAAACACTTATCAATTTTTAGAAGGTTTAGGTGTTCGTGCTTTAGAACTTGATGTGATTGAGGACAAAGTTATTTTTGATGTAATTGACCACGAACTAAATTCTATAAAATATGATTTAACAGAAGAAGAGATAAATAAGATTGAAAAATTTGGATTGAAATTAAGATTGCTTTCTAATGAAATGGCTATTAAAGTTACTTTAGATTTCGACTTTTTATTTAATCCAATTCACGCAGATGTATCAATGGTAAATTCTTCTGATGAATTGGATATTGAAAAATTCAAAAATTGGAGGGAAGATTATGCGGATGCTGAATTTATTTGTGAAGAAAATGATAAATACATCGTTGGTCGCGAAATCGAAAAAATGTCGAAATCGAAATACAATGTAGTAACGCCAGATGCTATTTACAGTGAATACGGAGCTGATACGTTGCGTTTGTACGAAATGTTTTTAGGACCATTAGAACAAGCAAAACCATGGAATACGGCTGGAATATCAGGAGTTTTTGGTTTCTTGAAGAAATTATGGAGGTTGTACCATTCTGGACCTGATGATTCGTTTTATGTTTCTGACTCCCCGCCTTCGGAGGGGTTGAGGGAGGCTCTAAAATCATTACACAAAACCATCAAAAAAGTAGCAGAAGATATCGAAGGTTTCTCTTTTAACACTTCGGTTTCACAGTTTATGATTTGTGTCAATGAATTGTCAGCTCAAAATTGTCATTCTCGTGCTATTTTAGAACCCTTAGCCATTTTGATTTCGCCTTATGCGCCGCATATTGCCGAGGAATTGTGGTTTCAATTATCCTCCACAAATTCATCCGAAGTAGGGGAGAAAGAACTTCCTAAAAATTATAAAGGAATATCTGAGCAACCCTTTCCTGTTTTTGAAGAAAAATATTTGGTAGAATCTGAAAAAGAATATCCAGTTTCTTTCAACGGAAAAATGCGTTTTACTATCAAATTGCCATTGAATTTGACCGTGGCACAGATTCAAGAAATAGTGATGAAAGACGAAAGAACCCTAAAACAATTGGATGGAAAAATACCCAACAAAGTGATTATTGTTCCAGGAAAAATCATTAATTTAGTGGGTTAAAATGTCAAATTGACACCTAAAAAATTGGCGTAAAATTTGATAAGGTTTTTGTTCTAAAAATTAATTTAAAAATTGAAATAATATGTTAGGATTTAGTTTACCATCAATGATTTTAATGGGCGGTATCATGCTAGCAAGTTGGTTAGTGAGCTCAAGGTTAAAAAGTAAGTTTGAACAATATTCGAAATTGCATTTGCAAAACGGAATGTCTGGTCAGGAAATAGCAGAGAAAATGCTTGCCGATCACGGAATTACAGATGTTAAAGTAATTTCGGTAGCAGGACAATTAACAGACCATTACAATCCAGCAGACAAAACGGTTAATTTAAGTGAGGCGGTTTTCAATCAGCGAAATGCTGCTGCTGCGGCTGTTGCAGCTCACGAATGTGGTCACGCGGTGCAACATGCCACCGCTTATAATTGGTTAACGATGCGTTCTCAGTTGGTGCCGATTGTAAATGTTGCATCCAGTTATATGCAATGGATTTTACTAGGTGGAATTTTGATGTTGCGCACTTTTCCGCAATTGTTATTGATTGGGATTGTGATTTTTGCTGCAACTACTATATTCTCAATTATCACTTTGCCAGTAGAATATGATGCGAGTAACCGCGCATTAGCTTGGTTAGAAAACAAAAGAATGTTGACACAACAAGAGCAAGCAGGAGCAAAGGACGCTTTAAAATGGGCAGCTAGAACGTATGTAGTAGCTGCATTAGGCTCTATTGCTACATTGCTATATTATATTTCGATTTACATGGGAAGAAGAAATTAAACATCTTATCGTAAAACATGAAATCCGCCTCGATATGATTCGAGGCGGATTTTTTAGTTGAAAAAACTAATAAGACTATGCTTTTGATTTTTTCTTTTTCCTTTTTTCTCTTTCCTGAACATCGATAACTGTTATTGCAGTCATATTAACAATTTCGTTGACACTTGCTCCTAATTGAACAATATGTACCGCTTTACTGAGTCCCATCATTATTGGCCCAATCGATTCGGATTTGTGGAGTTCTTTCAAAAGTTTGTAGGTAATATTTCCAGATTCTAGGTTAGGGAAAATCAAAGTATTTACTTTTTTTCCTGCCAATTTAGAAAAAGGGAATTTACTTTGTAACAGTTCTGTGTTTAAAGCAAAATCAGATTGTAATTCGCCATCAACTAATAAATTTGGATTTTTAGAGTGTAGTATTGCAACAGCATCTCTAACTTTTGTAGCATTAGCATGAGTAGAAGATCCAAAATTCGAATACGAAAGCATGGCCATAATAGGATCAAATCCTAATGTAGTGGCAACATTGGCAGTCATTTGAGCAATATCGGCTAATTCTTCTGCCGTAGGGTTAATATTTATGGCAGTATCTGCTAAAAAAAGAGGGCCTCTATCAGTAGTCATGATGTTTACTGTAGCTACTTTTTTTACATTATGAGCTTTTCCAATTAATTCAAATATTGGTTTTGCAACAGTGGGGTAGGCTCTTGTATAACCCGATATCATTCCGTCAACATCACCCTCAATTACCATCATTGCTCCGTAGTAATTGCGTTCTCTCATTTTTGATAGTGCTCCATAAAAAGTAACACCATTTCGCTTTCTGCTTTCCCAGTATTTTGTAGCATATTGCTCTCTTTTTTTTGTGGTCTCGTTTGATTTTGGGTCTATAATTAAAACGTCTGCATCAAATTCAATTTCTTTTTTTAATTCTAATATGGTTTCTTTATGACCTAATAAAACAGGAATAGCGATGCCTTCATCATGAACAATTTGAGCAGCTTTCAGAACATCTAAATGATCTGCTTCGGCAAAAACAATTTTTTTAGGATTTAATTTCGCCCTGTTATGCAACATTCTAACAATTTTATTGTCATTTCCAGAACGCAATAACAGCTCTTCTTTGTACTTATCCCAATCTTTTATAGGCATTTTAGCCACTCCGCTTGCTACAGCCGCTTTAGCAACAGCGATAGGTATTGAAGATATAAGTCTGGGGTCAAATGGTTTCGGAATAATATAATCTTTACCAAAAGCAAGTCGGGTTTCGCCATAAGCTATATTTACTTGTTCCGGAACAGATTCTCTAGTTAAGTCTGCCAACGCTTTGACAGCCGCCATTTTCATTTCTTCATTGATTTTAGTGGCTCTTACATCGAGAGCTCCCCTAAAAATAAATGGAAATCCTAAAACATTGTTCACCTGATTAGGAAAATCAGACCGTCCAGTTGCCATAATTATATCTTTTCTAGTACTGATAGCTAAATTATAATCAATTTCAGGATCAGGATTTGCCATGGCAAAAACAATTGGGTCTTTTGCCATGGAAAGTAACATTTTTGGACTTACCAAATCAGCAACAGATAAACCAATAAAAACATCGGCATCGACCATCGCTTCATCTAAAGTGTCTATCTTTCTATCGGTAGCAAATTCTAATTTTTCGGCAGATAAGTTTTCTCTGTCACTACGAATAGCTCCTTTACTATCAATCATTATAATGTTTTTGGCAGATGCTCCAAAAGCTTTATACAACTTAGTACAAGATATTGCTGCTGCACCTGCACCACTAATTACTATTCGAACTTCTTCGATTTTTTTCTTAGTAATTTCTAAAGCATTTAATAAGGCTGCCGCTGATATGATTGCGGTACCGTGCTGATCATCATGCATTACTGGAATGTCTAATTCTTCTTTTAACCTTCTTTCGATTTCAAAGGCTTCGGGAGCTTTGATATCTTCAAGATTGATTCCTCCAAAAGTAGGAGCCATAATTTTGACAGTTTCTATAAACTTATCTACATCTTTGGTATCCAATTCAATGTCAATACTATCAATATCAGCAAAAATCTTAAACAATAATGACTTTCCTTCCATTACAGGTTTTGAAGCCTCGGGACCAATGTCTCCTAATCCTAAAACGGCAGTTCCATTGGTGATAACAGCAACTAAATTTCCTTTGGAAGTATATTTATAAACATCATCTTTGTTTTTTGCTATTTCCAAACAAGGCTCTGCAACACCAGGAGAATAAGCCAATCCCAAATCTCTTTGAGTGGCATAAGGTTTAGTCGGTACAATTTTTATTTTTCCAGGTTGAGGATGAGAATGGTAATTTAAAGCCTCAATTCTTAATTTTTCGTTACTCATAACTATTTGGATACTTTAATAAATTTGTTTTGTTAAATAGAATTAAATCAAATCTAAAGGTTAAAAAGAACACACTTTTCCTTGTAAACACTACGAAGATTGTTTTTAATTCAAGTTTTTAAAAGTAAAAAATCTACCTTAGATATCAACAATTAAATCACTATTATTTTATAATTTTTAAACCCTTACTTACTAAGCTGTTAACAATATTTATAAATATTATGCTTCAATAGTGCTTAGTTCTAATGATGGACCTGCACTAATTAGGCGTTTTCCTTCTTCTGTATTGGTGTACTGTTCAAAGTTTTTGATATAGCGAGAAGCTAAATCTATGGCTTTACGAGTCCATTCTTCTTTGTTTTTATAAGTATCTCTTGGATCAAGAATTTCTGGACTTACGTTGGACAAAGATGTAGGAATCGTTAGATTCAGATAAGGAATTATTTTGGTTTCTTTTTTATCTATTTCGCCACTTATAATGTCATCGATAATAGCTCTAGTGTTTTTTAAAGAAATTCGCTTTCCAGTTCCGTTCCAGCCAGTATTAACTAAATATGCTTTTGCACCATGTTCTTTCATTTTTCCAATAAGAGTTTTAGAATACATGGTTGGGTGTAACGTTAGAAATGCTTCACCAAACGCAGGAGAAAAGGATGGTTCGGGTTCTGTAATTCCTCTTTCAGTCCCAGCTAGTTTTGATGTATATCCGCAAAGAAAATGGTATTGCGCTTGGTTTTCATCTAAAATAGAAACTGGAGGTAAAACCCCAAAGGCATCTGCTGAAAGATAAATTATTTTGCTGGCATGCCCTGCCTTTGAAGGTAAAATGATTTTATTAATATGATGTATTGGATAGGATACTCTGGAGTTTTCTGTTATAGAATGGTCGGTATAATCAATTTCGCCATATTCATTTACAATAACATTTTCTAACAAAGCATCTCTTTTTATAGCTTTCCAAATTTCAGGTTCTTTGTCTTCGCTTAGGTCAATTACTTTCGCATAACAACCCCCTTCAAAGTTGAACACTCCTTTTTCATCCCAGCCATGTTCGTCATCACCAATTAAATATCTTTTTGGATCTGCTGACAATGTTGTTTTTCCAGTTCCTGATAGACCAAAAAATATAGCTACATCTCCGTCTTCGCCAACATTAGCTGAACAGTGCATAGATGCAATTCCTCGAAGTGGTAAATAATAATTCATCATAGCAAACATCCCTTTTTTCATTTCACCACCATACCAGGTCCCTCCAATGATTTGTATTTTTTCAGTGAGATTAAACAAAACAAAATTTTCTGAATTCAATCCCTGTTCTTCCCAGTTGGGATTAGTAGCTTTTGAACCATTCATGACTATAAAATCAGGTTTTCCAAAACTTTCTAATTCATAGGTTGA